>NZ_JAWLVJ010000006.1:0-196425 GCF_033100395.1 Terasakiella sediminum
ATAATCACGCTGTGTGCGCTTAACCCGCTTGTTTTCTTTGTTTCCCATAATAAGTCTCCAATCTGTCAACTTATTTCAGGACGGGTCAGAACACAAAAAAAGGCCCAAATCATTAAGATCGGGCCTTTTTTCTTGATTTAGCTGCGTTGCTTATCGGTTTTTGCGACGCGCATCGCGGAAAGCTTTTAGCATCAGGCTGTGCTGGAATTCGTTCCCGGCAACGATGTTGCCTGATTTCAGCATATTCTGGCGGGCGTCAAATTCTGAAACATAACCCTTGGCTTCCTTGACCAGAATGATACCGGCTGCAATATCCCATGGGGAAAGATCAGATTCCCAGAAACCGTCATAACGACCAGCCGCCACGAAGGCGAGGTCGAGAGAAGCCGCGCCAAAGCGGCGCACGCCCGAAGAAACTTTCATAATTTCTTCCAGTTCCACGAGGAAACGACCATGGTCGCCACGGCCACGGAAAGGAATACCTGTTGCGTAAATCGCATCTTCCATCGTGCGACGTCCAGCAACGCGCAGGCGGCGACCATTCAGGAACGCGCCATTGCCTTTTTCTGCCCAGAATTTTTCATCTGTGATCGGGTTGTAGATCATGCCTGTGGTGATCTCACCATTTTCTTCCAGGGCAACAGAAATCGCAAAATGCGGGATGCCGTGCAGGAAGTTTGTGGTGCCGTCCAATGGGTCGATGATCCAGCGTTTGGTTTCGTCTTCACCTTTAAGCTCGCCGCCTTCTTCAAGCAAGAAGCCGATTTCAGGGCGTGCCTTGGTTAATTCTTTGATGAGGATTTTTTCTGTACGGGTGTCAGCGGTACTTACGAAGTCGCCCGGCCCTTTCTTTGAAACCTGAAGATTTTCCAATTCGCCAAAATCGCGAAGAAGACCACGTGAGGCAGCTTCAATAGCTTTATCCATCACATTTAGATTGGCAGAGCGAACAGCCATGACATCACCGTATATAAAGTTCAAGGAGCAGAATTCACGCCTCTGTCACTTTATTGCAGAAGCGAAGGCGAGGGTTTAACGTTTTTGGCACAAAGATGCAAGAAGTGATTTGCCTTTAAACTGTAACAACGCATGTGCACGCTGGCTGTGATCGGGACTTCTTTATTTGGTTATAGTAACTTAATGAAAATTTCACATGATTTATTTTGCGCCGCACACAAAACTTGGAGTAGTTTGTCTCCATAAAGTTTTTATGGATAAAAGGCTCTCTGTCATGTTTTCACTTGAAGGAAAAAAAGGTCTCATCATCGGGATCGCAAATGAACATTCTATCGCTTATGGTGCGGCCAAGGCAGTGCGCGCCATGGGGGCGGATGTTGCCATTACATATGTAAATGAAAAGGGGCGTCCCTTTGTGGAGCCCATCGTGGAAAATCTGCACGCCCCCTTGTTCATGCCCTGTGACGTGCGTGAGGAAGGTCAGCTAAAGGCTGTTTTCGAAGAGATCGATGCAAAATGGGGGCGCCTTGATTTCGTTATTCACTCTATTGCCTTTGCACCACGTGAAGACCTGCACGGCCGTGTGGTCGATTCAACGCGCGAAGGGTTTTCGCTTGCGATGGACGTTTCGTGTCATTCCTTCATCCGGATCGCCAAATATGCCGAACCACTGATGGAAAAAGCAGGTAATGGAACCTTGATCACCATCAGCTTCTACGGATCAGAAAAAGTGGTTGAACATTATAACCTGATGGGTCCGGTAAAAGCGGCGTTGGAATCGTCTGCTAAATATCTGGCGGCAGAACTGGGGCCAAAGGGGATCAGTGTCCATAGTGTGTCACCCGGCCCATTGCTGACGCGGGCTGCCAGCGGGATTGATCGTTTTGATGAATTGATGGAAGCCGCCAAGGATAAAGCACCTGAAAAACGCCTGGTAACGATTGATGAAATCGGTGCACTTTGCGGGTTCCTGTGCAGCAATGAAGCACGTTCCATTACCGGGAACACGACTTATATTGATGCGGGTTATCACGTGATGGGTTGAAGCTAAGTAAGGTGAAAGTGGCCTGATACACAAAACTCAATTGGTTTTGCGTGTCAGGCTGTTGCGCGACGATCCAGTATTTCGCGTGGATGCTCTTGCGGTTTTGCAAAGTAAAATCCCTGCATATAGTCAACATCCTGACTAACGAGCCATGCAGCCTCTTCTTTGGTTTCAATGCCTTCTGCGATCACTTCAATGCCAAAATTGTGAGAAAGCTCAACAATCTTGCGCACCAATTCTGATTTGAAACGGTCTTTATGAACATTGCGGATCATTTCCATATCCAGTTTCACATAGTCCGGTTTTAAGGCCCCAAGCATGTTTAATGTGGAATGGCCTGATCCCAAGTCGTCAAGTGCGGCCTTGAAACCATGCGATTGATAAGTTGATAAAATAGATTTCATGTGATCCGGTTCGTCTATACGTTCTGTTTCAACAATTTCAAAGACGATTTGAGACGGATCGATACCGATTTCGCGAATGATTTCGAAAGTTGAACGCAAGCAGTTGTCTGCATCGTAAATTGCTGTTGGGGCGAAATTTACAAAAACCTTGGTACTAACTGCTTTTTCATGGGCGCTACGGATATGTATTTCACGAGCAGCACGATCAAGTTGGAAAATCAGATCAGCTTCCTCTGCAGTTTTAAAGAGTTGACTAGGGGGATTTAAGTTGCCTTCCTGATCGTGCCAACGCAACAAACATTCATGTGCAAAAGGCAGGTTTTGTCTTTGCGCATATACAATAGGCTGAAAGTGAGAGGTCATTCGACGGGTGGCCAGAATATCCAAAAGCCAGCTGGCACTGTAAAGTCCAGCCATTTTCTGGAGATTGGTAACGCAGCTGAAATCTGCAAGGCTAGGCGTTTTTAATCCTTCAAATACCAGGCAGTTCGTGTCGTGTTTTTCGCTTCTGCTTAAGCCCTCATTTAATTTTTTGATCATTGCGGGCATGATCTGACTATCTAGCGAGAAGCTGATGCCGCCGTCGATCACCTGGTAATTGTCCAGATGCCGAACGATGGATTTAATTTTACCTAAGGTGTGACCTAAGGGAGGCCACAAGAAGACACTGAGGAGTCCTTGGCCGAGCGTCGGTAACTGGTCGCATTTTAAACAGCGTGACATCTTGAGCCTCTTTAAAATTTAAAGTAGAGCGAAATTATCTTCTCATTACGTCTGGTTTTGGAGGCTGGATCACCGCAGGCATAAAAAAGACTGAAAAAACGCCTGATGACGATTGATGAAAATGGCGCACTTTGCAGGTTACCACGTGATGGGTTAACCCTGTTCCCCGGCGAAGGCCGGGACACGGGAACAAAACAAAAAAAGGGCCGCCCTTCATAAAGGCGGCCCTTTGGTATTCTATCTATGAAGATAGCGCTTAGTCTTTGGCGCGTTCTACATAGGTGCCTTCCATTGTGTTGACAACAACACGTGTGCCTGCTTCGATGTGCGGGGGTACGAGGATTTTCACGCCGTTGTCCAGAACAGCAGGCTTGTAAGAAGAAGACTGTGTCTGGCCTTTGACAACCGCATCGGCTTCTGTGATTTCAAACGTCATTTTTTCTGGCAGGGTGATGCCCAGAACTTCGCCTTCGTAAGTTTCGATGGTCACTGTGATGCCATCAACCAGGTAAGGTGCCTGTTCTTCCAGCAGCAGGGAGCGGTTGGCTTCGATTTGCTCGTATGTTTCCTGATCCATGAATGTCAGCAACTCGCCGTCACCGTACAGGAACTGATATTCTTTTTGTTCCAGTGTTACGCGCTCAACAGTTTCAGAAGCACGGAAACGTTCGTTCAGTTTTGTACCAACGCGGATGTCTTTCAGTTCCACTTGCGCAAAGGCGCCACCTTTACCAGGTTTAACTGCTTGAATTTTAACTGCACGCCACAGTGCATTTTTGTGGTTGATCACATTACCGGGGCGAATTTCGTTACCGTTGATTTTCATAATCTCATCTTCCTGAAATCAAATATCTGAATTTGGCGCGCAACCTAACAGGAAGTTCGCTTTTTTGCAATTACGCTTTTTTCAAAGGCTGTTGAACAGTTTGACCGCGTTTTCCGGACCATCGGCGTGATCCCAAACGCCACCACTTACTGCGAGAAAATCAGCCCCTGCTTCCACAAGCGGGGCAGCGTTTTCTGCAGTAATCCCGCCGATAGCAACGCACGGGACTTCAAACATGGTTGACCACCATTCCAGAATCCAGGGCTCTGCCTTTGATTTGGCTTCTTTGGTCTGGGTGGGATAGAAAGCCCCAAAGGCGACGTAATCTGCCCCTTGTTCGCCCGCAATCATCGCCAGATGTTTTGAATCGTGGCAGGTGACCCCGACAATGGCGTCCTTGCCCATGATTTCGCGTGCTTTTTTATACGGGGTATCTTCCTGACCCACATGCACGCCGTCACAACCAAATTCTTTTGCGATATCCGGGCGGTCGTTTAGCACAAAGGCAATGTCGCGGTCCTGCACGATGGGGCGAAGGGTTTCGCATGCCTGTTTGATTACATCATCATTGACGTCTTTCAGGCGCAGCTGCACGCAGGAAACCTCGCCCGCATCCAGTGTGGCGGCCAGTATCTCACTGAAAGTGGGCAGATCAATTTTGGGTGGCGTGATCAGATAAAGTTCAGCAGGCACGTGGTAATCCTTTAAAAGACGAAAATGGTGAGGGATTTCATATCATGGGTTTGAAGGGGGACCTATTAAAAAACCGATTAACGGGTCTTTTATGATTTTGTTGAGCCTTCGCCCTTGCCCTGATGCTGTTTTTTTGTCATTACCTAAAGGGCAGGGGCTGTTTGATGAACAGCGTCTGATCTTGGTTTTCTAGCATTAAAGGGCGATCGAACGTGTCCTCGTTGGGTTCTGCGCAACTATCACCACGGATTTTGTCGGCATATGAACGGCTTGAAGCTGCAGTTGAGCGGCTGCAATCGGCGTGCGAGTCGCAATCTGATAAGGTGGATGCTTCGGAAGTTGAAACCCTTCAGGCCCAAATTGATGGTTTGAAGCAGGATAATCTTGCTCTTTCAGAAGCGTTATCGGCCCATAGTGAAGCGGATTACGACACGCAGCTTGATCATTTAAGCGATAAAATCGATGTCCTGCAGACAGAGAATGAAACGCTGAAGAACAAGAACGATAGCCTGAAAACCATGAATAGCGATTTTTCCGCCCGTCTGGAAAAGCTGATCGGCAACGTCCAGCAAGTATTGGAGGAAGACTGATGGCTTCTGTATCCGTAACCATTAATGGACGTCGCTATGAAATCGCCTGCGATGAAGGTCAGGAAGCCCAGCTCTCGCGCCTTGGTCGGTACGTTGATGACCGGGTTCGTCAACTGGCTGCCGCTGTTGGACAGTTGGGTGATGCCCGTTTGATGGTGATGACCAGTCTTTTGCTGGCAGATGAGCTTAGCGAAAAAAATGATGAGCTGGAAAATTACAAGGTCGAACATAATGCTGCCCTTCGCGATCGCAAGGACGAACTGCTGGCAGAGAAACTGGATCGTCTGGCCCAACGCATTACATTGATTGCAGAAAATCTGGATGACAGCCAAGCGGGTGATCAGGCAGATCAGCCAGAAGAAGATTCTATGCAAGAAGATACGTGACTTTTGATCCCGGCTTGATTATATAGCCGTTGTGAGGCTGCGAAGTTCAGTAGGCGTTCATGAGTCCCCGGGGCCATAATTGATACCATAGGGAGCTGTCCCTGTTTGCCTCCTGGGGTAATTACACGGCGCCCACCTGTTAAGGCAGGCCTATGGTGGACCTAGTAAACGTCACGGCTGTTGCGGCTTCACTCTTCTTTCTTTTGTTATGAGGCATGTGTGTCAGATATTTCGTCACAAAAAGCAAACTTGCGACGCGACATGCTGGCCTTGCGCAAAATACTTTCAACCCCATCGCTGGATACGGACCTAATCTTGGCAAAGGGGGATTTGTCATCGGTTGTCTGCGTGGCCGGATATTGGCCTATGGCGGGGGAACTGGATATCCGCCCATTGTTTGCTGCCCTGGATGAAAAGGGTGTAGCCTGTGCCTTGCCCGTTGTGGTTAAAAAAGCATCGCCGTTGATTTTCAGACAATGGAAAGAGGGGGATGAACTGGAAGATGGCCCCCATCGCACGCTTCATCCCGCCCATGGCGCAGAAATCACACCGGATGCGGTGCTGGTGCCCTTGTTAGCCTTTGATGAAACGGGCGGGCGGCTTGGATTTGGCGGGGGCTATTATGACCGCACGCTGGCAGGTCTGAAAGCCCGGCGGATCGGGATTGCTTATGATGAACAGCAGGTCGAAAGCGTGCCGATGGATACATTTGATCAGAAAATGGACTGGATTGTCACCCCGACACGGGTTATCCAATGTAAGAACAAATAAAAAGGATCAGATATGCGTTTTCTATATTGCGGTGATGTGATGGGCAAAAGTGGTCGTGCGGCCATTTTGGAAAATATCCCCAAACTGCGTGAACGCCTGAACCTGGATTTTGTGATTGTAAACGGGGAAAATGCGGCCCATGGCTTTGGCATTACCCAGAAAATCTGCAACAGCTTTTATGACCATGGCGTGGATGTAATCACCCTTGGCAACCATTCCTGGGATCAGCGCGAGGTCATGAACTTCATCGATGACGAACCCCGCCTGCTGCGCCCGATCAATTACCCCGAAGGTACACCGGGCAAGGGCCTGAATATTTATGATTTGCCTGACGGGCGCAAGTTTTTGGTCGGACAAGTGATGGGCAGCCTGTTTATGCCACCACTGGAAGATGGCTTTAAAGGCATTCGTGAAGCATTGGAAAATCTGCAGATGGGCAAAGACTTTCATGCAGGTCTGGTTGATATCCATGCCGAAGCCACCAGTGAAAAAATGGCGTTGGGACATTTTCTGGATGGGCAGGTTTCTTTGGTGGCAGGGACGCATTCCCATGTGCCCACTGCCGATGCGCAGATTTTGCCAAATGGCACAGCCTATCAGACTGATCTGGGTATGTGCGGCGATTATAACAGTGTCATCGGCATGGAAAAAGAAGTGCCTATAGATCGTTTCGCCAATCCGGGTAAAAAAGGTCGGCTGGAACCTGCAAAAGGTGAAGCAACGCTTTGCGGGGCTTATGTGGAAACCGATGATGCAACCGGCCTTGCGACATTCATCTGCCCGGTGCGTATCGGCGGACGTTTGATTTCGATTATGCCTGAGGTCGGTTGACCAGATAAATCCCGGCTGCGACCAGACACATGGCGATTATCAGGGATACGGTGAGCGGTTCATCCAGAAGAATAATCCCTGCAAAGACGCCAAACAAAGGTGTTAAGAAACTGAAAGATGACAGCTTCGGTGCCGGATAGTGTTTAATCAGCCAGAACCAGAAAGTATAGGTCATGGCTGCAACCCACACGGTTTGATAAATCATGCTGTAGATAGCAGCTTCGCTTAAGCGGATAATACCCGGTTCACCCAAAAGATATGTGCCGATAAACAACATTACGGCAGAAACACATAGCTGATAAAACAAAGTCTTGCTGGGTGGCGTTTTTGCCAAGGGTCCCGCCTTGATCAACAGGGTGGTTGCACCCCACAGAACAGCGGCCACAATCAGCATCATATCACCGATCAGCATGGTCTCATCCGGCAGGCTTAAAGATTCTCCAAAGGCGACGATCAGCCCCAGGAAAGAACAGGCAAGCCCTGCAAACTGCAGGCGGTTCAGCTTTTCACTGGGGAACAGGATTTGCGATCCAATAGCGACCACAAAAGGTGCGATATATAAAAACACGACAGCACGTGATGCGTTGGTGAATTCCAGCCCCCAATAGATCAGCATGAATTCCCCGCCAAACAAAAGACCAGCACCGATGCCCCACCACAGGGTTCCGTCCTTTTCAAAAATCTTTTTGCCGCGCACTTTGATCAAGGAAGCGATCAACACGCTGGCGATGGTTGAGCGCAAGGCGGCCTGCATCACCGGTGAAATATCAGCAATGATCCATTTAACGGCGATTTGCTGCAGGCCCCAGCTGATACAGCAGACAAGCAGGATTCCCATGGCAATCGCATCGAGATGTGTTTTAGACTGTTCCATGGGGGCTATTTAGGTTCAAATGAAACAAAAAGAAAGGGCCGACTTTGCGAAGTTGACCCTTTTTTTTGATTTGCCCGTAAAAGCTTAGCCGTTACGTACCTGTTTGAGGAATTGGGAAACCACATCTTTCAAGGCGCTTGCCTGTGTCCCCAGATCATCCGAAGCGGACAGCACCATGTTTGACGCATTACCGGTCTCAGCAGCAGCAATACTTACGCTTTCAATGGTGTTGGTCACTTCCAGCGTGCCGTTGGCTGCTTCCTGTACGTTTTTGGAAATTTCAGTTGTGGCGGCCCCCTGTTCTTCAACAGCGATGGAGATACTGGAAGAAATATCGTTCATGCTGTCGATGGTATGGGTGATGCCCTGAATGGCCTGAACCGCATTGCCTGTGGCGGATTGCATGGCTTCGATCTGTTCAGCGATTTCTGCTGTGGCACGCGATGTCTGGTCAGCCAGGTTTTTAACTTCACTGGCCACAACCGCAAAGCCTTTACCGGCTTCACCCGCACGGGACGCTTCAATCGTTGCGTTTAGGGCAAGTAAGTTGGTCTGTTCGGCAATGGATGTAATCAGCTGAACGACTTCGCCCACTTTATCTGCGGCAGATGACAGACCCTGAACGGTTTCACTCGCCTGACTTGCTTCCTGCACGGCGTTTTGTGCGATGGCCGTAGATGTTTCCACCTGGCGGGAAATTTCACCAATAGAGGCAGAAAGTTCTTCAGAAGCAGAAGCTACGGTCTGAACGTTGTTGGTTGCCTGTTCGGCAGCAGAAGCCACAACGCTGGACTGATCAGATGTGGCGGATGCCGTTGCCGACATACCTTGTGCGGTGGTCTGCATGTTTTGGGCTGCGTTATCAACGGCTTCAACAACGCCACTGACATTTGCTTCGAAATCATCGGCCATTTTATGAAGAACGGCACGTTGTTTTTCTTCTGCGTGACGTTGGGCGGCTTCTTGTTCTTCGCGAAGGGTTTCAACCTCTTCGGCATTTTTGCGGAAGATCCGCAAGGCATCAGCCATCTCGCCAATTTCGTCGTTGCGTTCACCTTCCAGGATTTTGACCTTCAGGTTCCCCGTTGCCAGTTCATGCATGTTTTCGGTCATCTTAGTGATCGGATTGGTCAGGGTGAAACGGAAGGTAACCGTCATGATGCCGGAAAGGATGACGAAGAATGCGATACTGGCAACGATAAAGCTTGTGCTTGCAGAATCCTGCGTTTCGGCCAATTCGTCCTGCGCACCATGAAGTTTTGCTTCAATCTCTTTGGACGTTTTGACTTTGTCGTTCCGGGCCTGTTGAGCGAGGACGAGCAGTTCAGCAACTTGTTTTTTCTGTTCTTCGGCAAGTTTTTTCTGGGTTTCTGCGACTTTCTTTTCCTGTTTGATCAGCTTTTCGCGCGAAACAGCAATTTCCAGGACACCGCGGGGTTCGCCAGTTGCTTCATGACAGCCCTGACAGTCTTCTGCATTTTCCAGGACGAAATAGGAATAAACAACAGGCAGTGGCTTGTCTTCATCCCCTTCGATTTCACTGTTCAGCGTGATGTCGTGGGTGGGCTGGCCGTCTTTATGTTTGGTGACGATATCTTTCAGGGTGGCAGCACGTTCTTCGGCGATCATTTCGACTTCTTCGTTGTCGCGACGCGCAAAAGCTTCCGGGTCATCCATAAAAGTGTTGATTTGATCAATGGTCGCGTTGTCTCTGAATGCGCGCTGACCGTTCGTGCGCCACAGATTGACGGCTGCGATTTCATCATTTTCCAGCACGGTTTCGATCATGGTGTCGGCTTGTTCTGCCTCCCCGCCCATCATCGCAGAATTAATCAGTGTCAGAATGACTTCGGACATGCCGTCACGAACCCCGGACAGGTGGGATTTTTCGATGGAGAAGTCACGTTGTGCGATCAGGTTTTCTTTATCCTGTTCTGCACTCAGGCGGCTTTCCCCGTCGTTGAGGGATTTATCCAGAAGCGTATCAATCAGCTTGTCTTTGTCAGCGATGATTTCTTCAATCTGAATGACCATCTGGTCGGTTTCTTTTTTCACTTCCGAGGCTGAATATTTGCTTACGGCGTATTCAGCAAGGAAGCCAGCCGCAACAAGACAGAGCACGAGTGCCTGAATTTTCGTGCTGATTGAGAATTTGACTTTCGACAGAGACATATATCTTTTTCCGATCTATTGGTAGCTCCCCCCCCTGTTTACCTTCTTTTTTGCATTTCCGCTATTGTGCAAATGGGTATCGGGAAGTTAGATTTATGCTTAAATTCTTACACCACTGGTCACGTTTCGGGTAGTTAAAAATGTCCGTTTTGTGACAGAATAGTACAAAAAGTACGACGAAATTGTTTTAATTATTCTAAAGTTCAACCGAAGAATGACCTGTCATTAAGTTTCATCAGTCTAAGGAAAAATGACGTTTGTTACAAGCTGTGCGTTGTTTGTTGTAGGGAACATGTGCTAAGACAGGAAACAGAGAATTAATCTCATCATTTTCCAAAGAAGAATTAAGGATTAGATGTAGGATCATGGCAGGCCATTCCAAGTTTAAAAACATTATGCACCGCAAAGGCGCGCAAGATAAAAAGCGTGCCAAACAATTTGCCAAACTTTCCAAAGAGATCATGGTTGCTGCCGGGATGGGCACGCCTGATCCGGATATGAACCCACGTCTTCGTACCGCGATTGCTGCCGCCAAAGGCGCATCCATGCCGAAAGACAATATCGAACGGGCGATCAAAAAAGGTTCTGGTGATACAGACGGTGCCAACTTCACTGAAATGCGTTACGAAGGCTATGGCCCTGGTGGCGTCGCAGTGATTGTTGAATGTCTGACGGACAACAAAAACCGTACAGCTTCTGATGTGCGTTCCACGTTCACAAAACGTGGCGGTAACCTGGGTGAGACAGGTTCTGTTGCCTTTTCATTTGAACGTCGCGGTCTGATCACATACGGGCTGGATGCCGCAGATGCAGATACGATGTTTGAAGCGGCCCTTGAAGCCGGTGCAAGTGACGTTGAAACAACAGATGATGCGCATGAAATTTCATGTGAGCCGGACGAGCTGCACGCGGTTCTGGATCAACTGGTAAAACAGTTTGGGGATTCTACAGGCGCTTCGCTTGATTGGAAAGCGACCAACACAACTGAAGTTGACAAAGACAAAGCAGAAAGCCTGATGGGTCTGGTGGAAGCACTGGAAGACCTGGATGACGTTCAGGACGTCTTTACCAATATGGATGCGTCTGACGAAATCATGGCAGAACTGGCAGGCTAATCTATGCGGCTCATGGGGTTGGACCCGGGATTACGGATCACCGGATGGGGGATTATCGATATCGATGGCAACCGTATGACCCACGTGGCCGACGGCGCGGTGAAAACCGATGCCAAACTGTCATTGGCAGAAAGATTGAACCAGCTTTATGAAGGGGTCGAAATGGTGATTAAACGTTTCGGCCCTATCGAAGCAGCTGTAGAAGAAACTTTTGTCAACAAAAACCCCAATTCAACCCTGAAACTTGGCCAAGCCCGTGGTGTCATTATGCTGACGCCGGCGCGAGCTGGTCTACCTGTGTTTGAATATACACCCAATCAGGTCAAAAAGACTGTGGTGGGTACCGGGCATGCGGCCAAGGAACAGGTCCAGATGATGATCAAGACGCTTTTACCCACAGCGAAGATTGAAATTGCCGATGCGGCTGATGCTTTGGCTGTTGCTATCTGCCATGCCCAGCATCGCAACACACCGGATAAATGGGGGACATTCTCATGATTGCCAAACTTAAAGGGCTGGTGGACAGCGTTGGCGAAGACTGGGTCGTCATTGATGTAAACGGTGTCGGCTATCTGGTATTCTGTTCCGGCAAGACGCTTGCGAAACTGCCAAAAGCGGGTGAAGCGACATCATTGCTGATCGAAACCCATGTGCGTGAGGATCATATTCACCTTTATGGATTTGCCGATGCGGGCGAACGTGACTGGTTCAAGCTTCTGACGACGGTGCAGGGCGTTGGGGCCAAGGTTGGTCTGGCGATTTTATCTGCTTTGTCTGCAGAAGATATCGTTCATGCGATCGCGGCACAGGATAAAAAAGCCCTGACCCGTGCCAATGGGGTCGGGCCGAAGGTTGCAACCCGTATTCTGACGGAACTGAAAGACAAGGCAGGCGGGATGGTTCTGTCCTCTGCGGGTGAAGGCGAAAGTGGTTCAGCGCCTGCATCTGGTGGTGGATCATTTGGGGGTGCCCCTGCCGAAGCTGCTTCTGCGCTTGTTAACCTGGGGTATGGCCGAAGCGATGCTTTGGCCGCTGTTTCCAAAGCCAATAAATCGTTGGGTGGTAATGGCAGCCTGGATGATCTGATCCGTGAAGCGTTGAAGGAATTGTCGATATTGTGATGGATAGCTCTGTTGTCACCCCCACGAAAGCGGGGACCCAGAACAACGATAAACTAGGTTCCCGTTTACCTGGCGGTGGCCTTCGGCTCGCGGGAATGGCGAGGTTTGACTATGTACGAAGATGAAGAACGCATGGTCTCGGCTGAACGTAACCCTGAAGACAGCCCGGAAAATTCGATCCGCCCTCTCGCGCTGGAAGAATTTATCGGTCAGAAGCAAGTGCGTGAAAATCTGCGCATCTTTGTGGAAGCGGCCAAGGCCCGTGGCGATGCCATGGATCATGTGTTGTTTTATGGACCGCCCGGTCTTGGTAAAACCACATTGGCGCAGATCGTTGCGCGTGAACTCGGCGTTGGTTTTCGTGCGACCTCCGGTCCTGTGATCGCCAAGGCAGGGGATTTGGCTGCGCTTTTGACGAACCTTCAGCCCCATGACGTTCTGTTTATCGACGAAATTCACCGTCTGAACCCGGCGATTGAAGAAGTACTCTATCCGGCGATGGAAGATTTTCAGCTGGATTTGATCATTGGCGAAGGCCCGGCGGCGCGTTCTGTGCGTATTGACTTGCCACCATTCACCTTGGTTGGGGCAACGACCCGATCAGGTCTGATCACCACACCACTGCGCGATCGTTTTGGTATTCCATTGCGCATGAATTTCTATGAAGTGGATGAACTGGAAGAAATCGTGACGCGTGCGGCTTCAATTATGAATATGAGCATGACACCCGATGGCGCGAATGAAGTGGCCAAACGTGCGCGTGGAACGCCGCGTGTGGCAGGGCGTTTGTTGCGCCGGGTGCGTGACTTTGCGCTGGTGGCAGGTGTTGATCCGGTGGATGCGGCTTGTGCCGATGGGGCGTTGAACCGTCTGGAAGTGGATCATCGTGGACTGGATGAAATGGATCGCCGTTATCTTAAATGTATCTGCGAAAACTATGGTGGTGGCCCGGTCGGGGTTGAAACCATGGCCGCCGCCCTCTCAGAGCAGCGCGATACCATTGAAGAAGTAATCGAACCTTATCTGATCCAGCAGGGTTTGCTGATGCGCACACCGCGTGGACGGATGCTGTCTGAAAGCGCGTACCGTCATTTGGGGCTGGATGCCCCAAAGGGACGCGAAGCTGCGCAGATGGATTTGTTAAAGAAAGTGGATACTAATGACTGAAGGCCGCATGGACGGGGAAACGTTCATCTTTCCCATCCGCATTTATTATGAAGATACTGATTCAGGTGAGATCGTATATTACGCCAATTATCTGAAATTTGCAGAACGTGCACGCACGGAATTCTTACGTCATTTCAATATTAAACAGTCAGAGTTGCTGGAAAATGATCGCATTGCCTTTGCAGTGCGCCGCGCCGAAGCCGATTATCGCAAACCTGCCAAGCTGGATGATCTGTTGCATGTCCATACGCGCCTGTCCAAGCTGGGCGGCGCGTCCCTTGAAATGGAACAAGTCATCAAACGCGATGAAGAGACTTTAGTTTCTGTAAAAGTTAAGGTAGCTTGTATTCACCTAGAAGGCCGTCCCGTGCCCATTCCGACAGCCGTTCGGAATGTTTTCAATGATATGTTAGGGAAAAAAGATGGAAAATAACGCGGTTGATGTCGCTTTACAGGCAGGCTCGCTCACAGGTCCTGATTTGTCAATGTTGGGTCTGTTTTTGCGCGCTGACATTATTGTACAGTCGGTGATGGTGGGGCTGTTGCTGGCTTCTATCTGGTGTTGGGCAATTATTCTGGATAAATATTTCCGCCTGCGCAAACTGAACAAGCTGGCTGACAAGTTCGAGGATAAATTCTGGTCTGGTCAATCTCTGGATCAGCTTTATGACGCACAAGGCAACAACCCTGAAGACCCGATGTCTGCCGTGTTTGTGACTGCCATGCGCGAATGGCGCAGATCACAGGCAAAATCACGCGATGCCAGCAGTGATTCATTGCGCACCCGTCTGCAGGAACGCATCGACCGGGTGATGCAGATCACGGTGGTTCGTGAAATGGACCGCATTGAAAAGAGCATGACGTTTTTAGCGTCCACCGGTTCAACCGCACCCTTCATTGGCCTGTTCGGGACCGTCTGGGGGATCATGAATGCCTTTACCGCAATTGCCAGTTCCAAAAACACAAGCCTGGCCGTTGTGGCTCCCGGTATTGCTGAAGCCCTGTTTGCGACAGCCCTTGGTCTGGTCGCGGCCATTCCGGCTGTTGTGGCTTATAACAAATTGTCACGTGATCTGGATCGTTATGCCGGGCGCCTGGACAGTTTTTCCGGTGAATTTGGCGCCATCCTGTCGCGTCAGCTGGATGAGAAGAAGTAAGTGCAATGGGGGCTTCTTTAAACAATAAACGAAATAAGGGCCATTACGGTCGGCGTCGCAGCACATCCCAGATGTCAGAGATTAACGTCACGCCAATGGTTGATGTGATGCTGGTGCTGCTGGTGATCTTTATGGTGACCGCGCCCTTGCTGACGGTCGGTGTGGAAGTTGATCTCCCCAAGACAAAAGCAGGTGAAATTCGCGGCGATGATGAACCGTTGGCGGTTTCAATTGATAAAGAAGGTAAACTGTTTGTTCAGGAACAGGAAGTGGACCTGGACGGTCTTGCCCCGCTGTTAAGGGAAATCAGCAAGAACAATCTGGATCTGCGCATCTTTGTGCGCGGGGATGAAAATATCGACTATGGCACCGTGATGGCCACCATGGGCGCGTTGAACCAGGCAGGCTTTACCAAGGTTGCCCTGATCACTCGCAACCCCGGCCAGTCGGCGAAGAAAAAATAATACCTGATGCAGCGTAGTGTCCTCATATCTCTCTTTCTTCATGTCGCCATTATTCTGGTGGCCTATTTCGGTGTGCCGTTGCTGCCGGAAAAAGAACTGATTGTTGACGCCCCCATTGTGGTGGAAATCATCAATATTGATGAGATTTCCAATGTTCCTGCGCCAAAGCCAGAGGCCAAAAAGCCGGAACCACCCAAGGAAAAGCCAAAGCCGCCACCACCTGCGCCGAAGAAGCCAACCCCGCCGCCACCCACACCCGAGCCGGAACCAGAACCGGAGCCAGAAGCCGAAGTGGTGCCTGAAGAAAAGCCTGAGCCCAAGCCGAAACCAAAACCGAAGCCTGAGCCAAAGCCGGAAGTGAAAAAGCCACAGCCGCGTGTGAAGCAGGTTGCCCTTTCCAAAAAGCCGAAACCGCCGAAGAAAGAGCCGGATTTTGAAAGTTTGATGAAGGACCTTGCGCCAACGCTTGAAAAAACGGCCGATGTGGAACCGAAAAAAGAAGATACGCCTGACCTGGACGATATTGCCAAGGAAATTCAAGCCGCGATTAAAAAGCCGAGCCCGAATGCGGATGCGTCACGCCCAATGACCATCACAGAGATTGATGCCCTTCGTCAGCATTTGAAGAAATGCTGGAACGTGCCTATCGGGGCAAAAGGGGCGGACAACCTGGTGTCGCAAATCAAAGTTGTGATGAATCCAAATGGGACGCCGCGTTCTGCCTCAATTCAAAGTACGTCAAGGCTGTCTGAACCACATTTTCGCGCTGCTGCGGAAAGTGCGCAACGTGCTGTGATGAATCCCAAATGTTGGCCTTATCCTCTGAATCCTGCAAATTATGACCAGTGGCAAACGATGACGCTTTCTTTTAATCCGGCGGATATGGCGGGTTTTTAGAACGACACGCTCTCAATAATATATTTCACGCAGGAATAATCTTGGGGGTTGGCATATTTCCTATTCCTGCGTACATTCACTTCCATCTGTTAAATAGGGATGAATGTAATGAAATTCGCTGTTCGTTTGCTGGCTTTTGCCGTCTTGTTATTTTCAAATCAGGCAATGGCCGAACTGCGCGTGGATATCACGCAAGGTGTTGTCGAACCAATGCCACTGGCTGTGGTGGAATTTACCGGAGACAACGAACAGGCTGCCCTGATTGGTAAGCAGATTGCACAAGTAGTGACGGCTGATCTGGAACGTTCCGGTCTGTTTCGTCCCATTGATCCTAAGGCTTTCATTCAGAAAGAACTGACCATGTCAACGGTCCCGCGCTTTGGTGACTGGCGGATTTTGAATGCACAGGCGCTTGTTCAGGGGCATGCCGTTCCAAAGGGCAATGGAGAACTGGCTATTCAGTTCCGCCTGTGGGATGTGTCGGCTGAAACGCAGATGGTCGGTCTTGCCTATAACACGGTTGCAGATAACTGGCGTCGTGTGGCCCATATTATTGCAGATACCATTTATCAGCGGATCACGGGCGAAAGCGGCTATTTCGACACCCGTGTGGTCTATGTGGCAGAAAATGGTCCGGCCAATAACAGAAAGAAACGTCTTGCGATCATGGATCAGGATGGCGCAAACCATCGCTTTCTGACTGAAGGGGATGATCTGGTGCTGACACCGCGTTTTTCCCCGACTTTGCAAGAAATCACATATTTGTCATATTACAACAATACGCCGCGCGTATACCTGTTCAATATCGATTCAGGACGTCAGTCGATCCTGGGTGATTTCCCGGGCATGACCTTTGCACCGCGTTTTTCTTTTGATGGCTCCAAGGTTGTCATGTCCATGGCACGCGATGGTAATTCTGATATCTATACGATGGATATTGCTTCTCGTCAGACCCGCCGTCTGACCAGGCATTCTTCCATTGATACCTCACCGACTTATTCGCCGGATGGAAAGTCCATTGCCTTTAACTCGGATCGTGGTGGCTCTCAGCAGCTCTATGTCATGGATTCGAATGGAAAAAATGTTCGTCGCATCAGTTTTGGCAAGGGACGCTATGCCACACCGGTCTGGTCACCACGCGGAGATTTGATCGCCTTTACCAAAATGACAGGCGGCAAGTTTTATATCGGTGTGATGCGCACAGACGGGTCAGGTGAACGCCTTCTGGCCAATGGCTATCTGGTGGAAAGCCCTACCTGGGCACCGAATGGACGTGTTCTGATGTTCTTTCGCGAGACCATCCGCGGGGAGAAAAAAACGACAAAATTATATAGTGTTGATTTGACCGGATACAACGAAAGAGAGATGATCACGCCGCTTGAAGCATCAGATCCTGCGTGGTCCCCCTTGATTCCTTAGAATTAAGGACATATAGTCTTTTCCAAGACTTAAGTGACGTATTTCGAATTCGGGGGGCGTCGATGTGGTCTGTGCGATTTAACAGTTTTAAAATAATAGTCCTATAAGGGGATTGCTCATGCGTAAGTTTCTCGGTCTAGTTGGTGCAGTTGCGTTGCTCGCTGCATGTTCGACCGCTCAAACAGATGGTTCCAATGCAAATGCATCTGGCGACTCTTCTGCTACCGCTTCAAAATTAGGTCCTGCAGCTGGTACAGCTCAAGACTTCGTTGTTAACGTTGGTGACCGTGTATTCTTCGGTTACGACCAGTACAACATCAGCGCAGATGCGCGTTCCACACTGGAAAAACAAGCTGCTTGGCTGAAGAAATTCCCTAAAGGCACTGTTGCTCTGGAAGGCCACGCGGATGAGCGCGGCACACGTGAATACAACCTGGCACTGGCTGAGCGTCGCGCAAATGCGGCTAAAGAATATCTGGTAAGCCTGGGTGTTGATGCCATGCGCATCAAAGTCATCTCTTATGGTAAAGAGCGTCCGGTTGCACTGGGCCACAACGAAGCAGCATGGGCACAAAACCGTCGCGCTGTGACAGTTGTTTCCATGGGTGCTGGCTCCTAATTTCTAAAATTAGGCCATAAAGACCTTTCTAATAAGGCGTTTGCTGCATATCTTGTGGCAAACGCCTTGTTTTTTTATGGGATTCGAGGCACAAATACCACCGAACGCAATCTCTGGCAGGCCCGAACCATGAAAATGACTTTGAAGAAACTGATCGCAACCACTTTTATCGTTGGCATGACTGCCCTGCCTGTACAGGCTCAGGACGAAGACATGCAGAATATTGTGGACCGTCTGGAACGGATGGACCGTGATATCAAGGCGCTAAACTTGAAAGTCTATCGCGGGACAGAGACAACAGCTTCAACAGTGGCAACGGGCGGGGAAGATGTTTCCGGTCCCCTTGGTGCACGTTTGAGTGTGCGGATTAATGAACTGGAAAGCCAGTTGCGTAATATGACAGGCCAGATTGAAGAAACGGCTTACCGTATTTCACAGTTAAATACCCGTTTGGATAAACTGGTGGCGGATGTTGATTATCGCCTGACTGCCCTGGAAGGCGGCACACCTGCGGGATTGCCAAACACCAATACTGTTTCACAACTGCCGACAGAGACGAATACGCCGTCTGGCATAACAGGTCAGCAATTGACCCCACCACCGGGGGGGCAGGTGGCTCAACAGCCCGTTGCCACAGGTACACCACCGGGTACATTGGGGACATTGACGCAGAAAGACCTGGATAATGCCAAGGTTGGTGCGCCTGCAACACCTTCACCAACTGCGATTGCTGCCCCGACAAACACAACATCAACGGCTGCTGCACCTGCTGTGGAAACGGCATCTCTGACACCTGAAGCCCTTTATCAGCAAGCCCACAAGATGTTGGCACGCGGCGATTACGCCAATGCAGAAACCAGCTTTAATGCTTTCCTTGAAAATCACAAGGACCACAAACTGGCAGGTAACGTGCGTCACTGGATCGGGGAGTTGCATTACGCGCAAGGCAATTACCCACAAGCGGCCAATACGTTCCTGAAAAGTTATCAGAAATCTCCACGCGGTGCCAAAGCACCTGATTCTTTGTTGAAGCTTGGGATGTCTCTGAAACGGATGGATAAAATCAAGGAAGCCTGTGCGACTTATGGCAAGCTGCGTGCGGACTTCCCAAAACTGCCGGCGCATCTGTCCAAGACGCTGGAACGTGAACGCACGAAAGCGCAATGCAAATAAACCTGGATGACATCGCAGACCTTGGAATAAAGGTCTGCGTTGCTGTATCCGGCGGGGCGGATAGTCTTGCCTTGTGTTTACTGGCGAAAGATTGGGCTGATTCCCAAAATCGTCAAATCATTGCTGTAAGCGTTGATCATGGGCTGCGCACAGAGTCTGCAGATGAATGTGCCTGGGTTGCTGAAATCCTTAAAAATCGTGGTATTGAGCATCATACCCTGAACTGGCAGGGCGAAAAGCCGATAACAGGCATTCAGGCAGCTGCCAGAAAGGCACGCTATGATCTGATGGCTGGCTGGTGTGCGGATCATGGGGTTAAGGACTTGCTGGTTGCCCATCATCTGGATGATCAGGCCGAAACATTCCTGATGCGTCTGGCACGAGGCAGTGGTGTGGATGGGCTGTCGGCCATGAAATCTGAAACTACATGGGGGGCTGTTCGCATTTTACGCCCCCTTTTGAACGTTCCCAAGTCTGATCTTGAAGCTTACCTGCGTGATCAAAACCAAAGCTGGCTTGAAGATCCGTCTAATCAGAATGAAGACTTCGATCGGGTGAAGGTCCGCCAGGCTATGTCCATGCTGTCAGATATCGGTTTGACCCCAAAGCGCCTGTCCCAGACCGCCAGCCAGATGCAGCGGGTCAGAAAGACACTGGATCAGTTGACAAATACCTGGCTGAGCAATCACGCTCGCCTTTTTGAGGAAGGCTATGTCCTGTTGAATCGCAAGGGGCTGTTGCAGGACGAAGATGAAATTCTTTTGCGTGGATTATCCCGAATCGGGCAGGTGGTCAGCGGTGAATCCTATCCACCCCGCCTTGAAAGGCTGGAACGGGTCTTGAAAAAATTGCAATCCGGTGAACCTGCAACATTGATGGGATGTCGCTGGTTGATTGCGAAAGAGGACATTCTGATCTGTCGTGAAATTCGCAATGCCGAAATCCCTGAAAAGCTCTATCGCCTTGATGAAGAAGAATCTTTGGCTCAGGTAGATTTGCGGATTTTGGGGGAGAAAGGCTGGACTCAGGTGGTTAAAGATAGGCCTGTCCTGAAAGAAAGCACCTTGCCGAAACCTGTGATTCTGGCCCTGCCAGCACTTTGGGATGAACAGGGTGTTTCAGCGGTGCCGCATTTGGACTATAAGCGAGAAGATGTCACATATCAGGTCGAATTGACATTTATTCCCGAAATTCGCGGGAATTCATGAGTTTTGGCTTGCGCCAGACTTAAAATGGCTTATCTCTAAATCTAACGAGATACAAGTAATACGAAGGAAGGAATCCTAACGTGAATTTTAGCAGGAACCTAGCGCTGTGGGTGATTATCGCCTTGTTGATCTTTGCGCTGTTCAATCTGTTCCAAAGCTCTAACCCGCAGATGGACCAGTCAACTGTGCCGTTCTCCGACTTTATCGAAGCTGTTGAGAGCGGAAATGTGCAGGATGTGGTTATTCAGGACAACACCGTAACAGGCACATATCGCGATGGACGTAAATTCCATTCCTACACACCGAATGATCCAGACCTGATCGCCACATTGCGCGACAAGGACGTGAAAATTACCGCTGTTCCCAAAGATGACAGCGTGTCTCTTTTCTCCATTCTGATCTCCTGGTTCCCGATGCTTCTGTTGATCGGTGTATGGATTTTCTTCATGCGCCAGATGCAGGGCGGTGGCGGCAAGGCCATGGGCTTTGGTAAATCCAAGGCACGCCAACTGACGGAAAAGCAGGGCCGCGTGACCTTTGAAGACGTTGCCGGGATCGAAGAAGCCAAGCAGGAACTGGAAGAAGTTGTTGAATTCCTGAAAGACCCTTCGAAATTCCAACGCCTCGGCGGTAAAATCCCGAAAGGTTGTCTGTTGGTGGGCCCTCCAGGTACCGGTAAAACGCTGCTGGCCCGTGCTGTTGCCGGTGAAGCAAACGTTCCGTTCTTCACCATTTCCGGTTCTGACTTTGTGGAAATGTTTGTCGGTGTGGGTGCATCCCGTGTTCGTGACATGTTTGAACAGGGTAAGAAAAACGCACCCTGTATCATCTTCATCGACGAGATTGACGCTGTTGGTCGCCACCGTGGTGCTGGCCTTGGCGGCGGCAACGATGAACGTGAACAAACGCTCAACCAGTTGCTGGTTGAAATGGACGGCTTTAGCGACAACGAAGGTGTGATCCTGGTTGCTGCAACCAACCGTCCGGACGTTCTTGATCCCGCATTGCTGCGTCCCGGCCGATTTGACCGTCAGGTTGTTGTGCCAAACCCGGACATCAACGGTCGTGAAATGATCCTTGAAGTTCACATGAAAAAAGTACCACTGGGCCCGGATGTTGATGCGCATACAATCGCGCGTGGTACGCCTGGTTTCTCTGGTGCGGACCTTGCCAACCTTGTTAACGAAGCAGCCCTTCTGGCGGCACGTCGTAACAAGCGTCTGGTCACCATGTCTGAATTTGAAGACGCCAAAGACAAAGTGATGATGGGTTCTGAACGTAAATCCATGGTCATGTCGGAAGATGAGAAAAAGCTCACTGCCTTCCACGAAGCTGGTCACGCTTTATGTGCCCTGCATATGGAAGCCTCTGATCCGATCCATAAGGCAACCATCATTCCACGTGGTCGTGCACTTGGTATGGTGATGCGCTTGCCAGAAGCAGACCGTGTTTCCTTGTCAGTTGAAAAACTGCGTGCTGATCTGGTTGTTGCTTTTGGTGGCCGTGTGGCGGAAGAACTGTGCTTTGGTGCAGATAAAGTCACAACGGGTGCATCGAACGATATCAAGCAAGCCACCAACATGGCCAAGCACATGGTGATGGAATGGGGCATGTCTGAAAAGCTCGGGCCCATTGCTTACAGCGAGAATGAACAAGAAGTCTTCCTTGGGCATTCTGTGACGCAAACGCAGAATAATTCAGAAGAAACTGCCAAGGTGATTGATTCTGAAGTGCGTGACATCATTGATGTGGCTTACAAGAAGGCGGAAGAAATTCTCACTAAATATCGTGATCAGCTGGATATCATCGGGAACGGGTTGATTGAATATGAAACCCTGACAGGTGATGAGATTAAAGACCTTCTGGATGGCAACCCACCAAAGCGTGGCGGCACATCTGGTCCAAGCGAAGGCGGTCGTCGTAGCACGATCCCAACTGCGGGTCACAAGAAGGATACGTCTGGTGACAATGGCGCTGAGCCAGAGCCACAGCCGGGCGAATAAAAAACTAACTTTCGCATCACCCCGCACTTGTTGCGGGGTGTTGTGATTCTGGGGGATGTTATGGTGCATGATATGAATGAATTTGGATCTGCTTTACCACGTGGCTTTTGCACGTCAGACACTGACTTGTCTCAAACGCTCTATGTCCGCCCGCTTGCCCCTTTTGTGGATGGCGGGTTTGATTTCCCGGTCTATGAAGTTGCTGTTCGCATGGACGGCAATGTTGGACGATTTACAGCCACACATGAAGGTCTGATGGCCTGGGCAGACGTTGAAGGCGAAGATGTGGTTGCCCATATCGGCAAACTGCTGGAACATATTGAAAGCCCGGTTCGGAGCTTTTCTGGCCTTACAGTGTCAAATCGGCCCCTCATCATGGGCATTGTCAATGTTACACCAGATAGTTTCTCGGACGGCGGGGATAACTATGATGTCAGTAACGCCATTGCCCATGGTAAGGAAATGCTGGCAAATGGGGCTGATATTCTGGATATCGGTGGGGAATCCACCCGTCCCGGTGCAGCCCCTGTAAAGCAGGAAGAAGAACTGCGCCGCGTCATTCCGGTGATTGAGGGATTGAAGCACACTGGCGCTAAAATCTCCATCGATACCCGCCATGCTGCTGTCATGAAAGCAGCTGTCGAAGCAGGCGCGGATATCATTAATGATGTCACAGCGCTTGAGGGAGAAGGGGCGTTAGAGGTCGCTGCCGACCTGAAGGTTCCGGTCATGCTGATGCATATGCAGGGTGAGCCGCAAACCATGCAGACAAACCCGACCTACGAAGATTGCACGCTGGATATCTATGATTATCTGCATGAACGCGTGCGTGCCTGTGAAGCCGCCGGGATCAAACGATCTGATATCTGTGTCGATCCCGGGATCGGTTTTGGCAAGACGCTGGATCATAATATGTCGATCCTCAATCAACTGGGCCTCTATCATGGGCTTGGTAGCGCTGTTCTGTTGGGCGCGTCCCGTAAAAGCTTCATCGCGAAAATCTGCGGGGATGTGCCCGCCAAAGACCGCGTGCCAGGATCATTGAGTGCAGCCATCAAGGGCGCAAATGCAGGCGTTCAGATCGTGCGGGTGCATGATGTGGTTGAGACAAAGCAGGCTCTGGACGTCTGGGTTGCGTAACTTAGCAAGATTTATCAAACGGGTTTGAATTAGCTTATCTGTGAAAGGAGTTTCAGCCATGAACCTGAAAACACAAGAAAGCTATCTCGAACGTATCGAACGGGTGTTGGGGTATATCAACGAACATCTGGATGATGACCTGAATATGGATGAACTGGCCGATGTAGCCTGTTTTTCCGCTTATCACTTCCACCGTGTCTATCGCGGCCTGGTGGGGGAAACGGTGACCCAGACCGTTCGACGCCTTCGTCTGCATCGTGCGGCTGGTGACCTTATCCGGTCTAGCACCGATATTGAAGCCATCGCCAAACGCGCAGGCTATAGCAGCGTTGAGGCATTTTCGCGGGCCTTTAAATCGGCCTATAAAAAAGCCCCGGCAAATTATCGTGATCATGTGCGTGAAACTCCTGTAACCCTCCTCCATACAGAAAGGAATACAGGTATGTTTACTGTAGAAATCAAAGAAATCCCGGCACGCAAACTGGCAGCCATTGCCCATAAAGGTGATTATATGGAAATCGGCAAAACGTTTGATAAAGCCTTTATGTGGGGCATGAAAAACAACATGTTGAGTGCCACTACCGCAGGCCTTGGTCTTTATTATGATGACCCATCAGACATCCCCGCAGATGAACTGCGTTCCGAAGCCGGATTTGTGGTGGATACGGATTGTCAGGACGACGAAGTGGGCTTGCGCACACTGGACATCAAAGGCGGTCGTTACGCGGTCCTGCGCCACAAGGGCCCCTATGCGGAACTTGAAAAAGCTTACGACCATCTGTTCGGTGCTTGGCTCAACGAAAGCGGCGAAACACCCGCCAGTGAGCCAGTCGTGGAATGTTATCTGAACGACCCCAAGACCACGGACCCCAGCGAACTGCTGACCGACATCTGCGTGGCCTTGCAGTAGTTATCAGGATCAAAGGAGGCGCCCCTTTGGTCCTAATAATTAATCCGTTCCCACTGTTCTTCCAGACCTTCCACAATCTCTTCATCATCAGAGATATCAATCTCGATTCCGCTTTCTGTATAGCGGCGATCGGTGATATTTGTGGCCTGCAGCAAACGTTCTAGATCGCTGGTGCGATCAAAGTTGGCGGTAAAGGTCGCTGTGGCCTGATGGTTGAAGGTCTGTAAGTCAGCCACATCAATCACCGCCTTGGCCGCCCCGCCATAAGCGCGTGCCATGCCGCCTGTCCCCAGTTTTATCCCGCCGAAATAGCGAACGATAATGACGGCGACATTGACCAGGTCTTCGCCTTGCAGGAACTTCAAGGCGGGCATGCCTGCAGACCCTGAGGGTTCGCCATCATCCTTGGCTCCTTCATGGAGGCGTTTGTCGGCATCGAAATATCGAAAAGCACTGACATGATGGTTGGCTTTGGGGTGCTCGGTGCGCAAACGTGCCAGTTCGCCCTCATATTCCGGATAGGGCATCAGAAAAGCCAGAAAGCGGGAGCGTTTCTCTTCAGTTTCGCAGAAAAAAGGGGAGTTAATGGTTTTCATAAGAGGTCCTATAACATTTGCGCTGTCTTTGCCCAAGTGCTAAAAACGGAAGGAGAACGTCATTCCGGCGCAGGCCGGAATCTGTTCATGGATTAATGAGATCCCGGCCTGCGCCGGGATGACTAACGAAAAAGACACCACATGACACGTAAACTCTTTGGTACAGATGGTATTCGCGGCACGGCAAACAGCCATCCGATGACAGCTGAAATCGCAATGAAAGTAGGCATGGCAGCAGGTCATTATTTTGTAAGGGGTAATCACCGTCACCGTGTTGTTATTGGTAAGGATACACGGCTTTCCGGCTATATGATTGAACCGGCTTTGGTTTCTGGTTTTGTTGCCATGGGGATGGATGTGTTGCTGGTTGGCCCGATGCCAACGCCTGCAGTTGCCATGTTGACGGAATCTATGCGCTGTGATTTGGGTGTTATGATTTCGGCGTCGCATAACCCGTTTGGGGACAACGGCATTAAACTGTTTGGCCCGGATGGATTTAAGCTGCCTGATGAAGTGGAAATGAAGCTGGAAGAACTGATCGAAAGTGATCTGTCTGACAAGTTCGTCGCCCCCGATAAACTGGGCCGTGCCAAACGTCTGGAAGATGCCAGCGGCCGTTATGTGGAATTTGCCAAACAGACCTTCCCGGATGACTTGCGTCTGGACGGCCTTAAAATCGTTGTCGATTGCGCGAATGGCGCTGCGTACAAAGTCGCCCCCGAAGTCCTGTGGGAACTGGGCGCAGAAGTCGTGCCCATCGGGGTGAATCCGGATGGGTTTAATATCAACAAGGATTGCGGATCAACCGCCACACAGACCCTGTGTGAACATGTGATCACTCATGGGGCAGATATCGGGATTGCACTTGATGGCGATGCGGATCGGGTCATTATTTGTGATGAAAAGGGCAAGATTGTTGATGGTGATCAGATCATGGGGCTTGTGACCACCCATATGCATAAATGCGGCCTATTGAAAGGCGGCGGGCTGGTGGCCACCGTCATGTCCAACATGGGGCTGGAAGAATATTTGCAGGGCGAGGGCCTGAGCCTGGAGCGCACACAGGTGGGTGACCGTTATGTGGTCGAACGCATGCGCAAAGACGGCTTTAACGTCGGCGGTGAACAATCCGGCCATATTGTGCTGGGCGACTATGCCACAACCGGGGACGGCCTTGTCGCCGCCCTGCAGGTGCTGGCTGTTGTTGTCGAACAGAACAAGCCAACCAGCGAAGTCTGCAAACTGTTTGAACCTTTCCCGCAGATTTTGAAGAATGTCCGTTACGGCGATACTTTCCCGCTTGATTTCGACAGTGTCCAAAAAGCCATCGAAGAAGGCGAAGGCCGTCTGAACGGTGCAGGTCGCGTGCTGATCCGTAAGTCCGGTACAGAACCGCTGATCCGTGTTATGGCAGAAGGCAAGGACCCGCAACTTGTGGAACAGGTGGTTGATGATATCGTTGCCGCCGTTCAGGAAGTCGCATGAAGGGCCGTGTCCTGATCATTGCGGGTTCTGATAGCGGTGGCGGTGCGGGTATTCAGGCCGATCTTAAGACAGTGACCTGCTTAAACGGGTTTGCCATGACGGCGATTACGGCATTGACGGCGCAGAATACGCAAGGCGTCACGGCCATTCATGATGTGCCTGCAGATTTCGTCAAAGAACAAATCCGTGTGGTGCTTACTGATTTGGGGGCAGACTGTATCAAAACGGGGATGTTGAGCCAGCCTGCGACCATTCATGCCATCTGTGACGTGTTGGATGAACTGGATATGGATATCCCCATGGTGGTTGATCCGGTCATGGTGGCAAAAGGTGGGGCGTCCCTGCTGGCACAGGAAGCGCTGGCTGCGCTCAAGGCACGTTTGATCCCACGCGCTACCGTCTTGACCCCCAATGTCCCGGAAGCCGAAGCCTTAAGTGGTTTATCGATCAAGACAGCAGAAGATATGAAGCTTGCGGCAGAAAAACTGTTTGAATTGGGTCCTAAGGCCGTGCTGATGAAGGGTGGCCATATGGATGAGGATACCGAAACCGTTTGTGACTATCTGTTTGAAGATGATGGGACGGTTCATACCTTTGATGGCAAACGCATCCAGACCCGCCATACACACGGCACGGGCTGTACGACAGCATCTGCCATCGCTTGTGGGGTGGCACAGGGCTTAAGCGTTGAAAAATCGGTCGAGCGGGCTAAATCTTATGTGTTTGAAGCCATCAAGACGGCGCCCGGGTTTGGCGCAGGTCATGGGCCGCTCAATCACGCCCATACAGTCAAGTCCTAAATGACCCTACTAATTGCTGGTATTTGACCAAGGTTATTAGTGCTATTGTGTAGCTGGTTTATAAGCAAACGTGTCGAGAAAACGAAAAGAGTAAAGCCATGAAGGATACCTTCGGTCGCACCATTACTTACCTGCGTGTTTCAGTCACAGATCGTTGTGATTTCCGCTGTACCTACTGTATGGCCGAAGATATGACGTTTCTGCCGCGTCAGGAGATTCTATCGTTTGAAGAGATGGAACGCATCTGTTCTGCCTTTATCAAGCGCGGTGTGACGAAAATTCGCTTAACGGGTGGGGAACCCTTGGTGCGTCATGGCATTATCGGTTTGATCGAACAGCTTTCTCGTCACTTGAAAACGGGTGATTTGAAAGAACTGACGCTGACCACCAATGGCTCGCAGCTGGAAAAATATGCTGAAAAGTTGGTGGAACTGGGTGTGCGTCGGATCAATGTGTCCCTTGATACGCTCGATTCTGATCGATTTACTGAAATTACGCGCTTTGGCAAGCTGGAAAAAGTTCTGGCCGGGCTGGAAGCAGCGAAAAAAGTAGGCCTTAAAGTCAAGATCAATACGGTTGCGCTGAAAGGCCAGACGGATACAGAGCTGGACGACCTGCTGCATTTTGTGGCCGATAACGGATTTGACCTGACGTTCATTGAAACCATGCCGCTGGGTGAAATCGGTGGCTCACGTGCGGATAATTATCTGCCGTTGACTGAAGTGCGCAGCCAGATCGCCAAGCGTTGGACAATTACGGATACGGATTATGCAACGGGTGGTCCGGCCCGCTTTGTGGACGTGAAAGAAACAGGCAACCGCATTGGTTTTATTACACCACTTAGCCACGGATTCTGCGAAAGCTGCAACCGCATGCGCCTGACTTGTAAAGGCACGCTGTTTATGTGTCTGGGGCAGGATGGCAATGTGGACTTGCGTGAGGTTGTACGCAGCAGTGAAAGTAACGAGCCACTGCAGCATGCCATCGATACAGCCCTGAATTTAAAGCCGAAAGGCCACGAGTTTGTGATTGATGAAACAAACGGTGCCCCGGCCCTAAATCGTCATATGAGCGTGACAGGCGGCTAAAGCTTTGTCATAGTGTCGCCATTGCAACTTGGGTATGGGCACATGTCAGATAAGAAAATCGCATTTGTTGCGGGGAAATCGGAAACCGCGCAGGACGCCATGGATCGTCTGTGTGGCAAGTATGATCATGTGATTGCCGATAAGGCTGATATCATTGTGGCGCTGGGCGGGGACGGCTTTATGCTGCGCACGCTGCATAAATACCTGCATCTCAAAAAACCTGTCTTCGGGATGAACCGTGGGTCTGTCGGTTTTTTGATGAATGAATATCGTGAAGATGACCTGCTGGAACGTATTGAACGCATGCAGGCGATTGAGCTGCACCCATTGCGAATGGAAGCGGAATGTAAAGGTGGCAAACAATCTGAAGCCATTGCCTTTAACGAAGTATCATTATTTCGCGAAACAGGGCAAGCTGCCCACATCCGCGTTTGTGTGGATGGGGTGGAACGCCTGGAAGAAATGGTCTGTGATGGTCTGTTGATCTCAACACCCGCTGGATCAACTGCCTATAACATGTCAGCTTATGGCCCGATCTTGCCGCTGGGGTCCGGTGTTTTGGCCCTGACCGCGATCTCGGCTTATCGCCCCAGACGTTGGCGCGGGGCCATCTTGCCCCATTCTGCTACCGTCAGCTTTGAAATCCTGAATGATAAGAAACGCCCGGTCGGTGTGTCTGCGGACTTTAATGAATTTCGCGATGTCTTAAAGGTTAAGGTCTATGAAGACCGCAGCCTTTACACCAAGGTTCTCTATGACCCGGAACATAACCTGGAAGAACGTATCTTGCAGGAACAATTTATCGGGTAGTTTCCTTTACTTTTCCAAAGAATGAAGCGCGCTGACCACCGTGATTTTCTCTTCTGCCAACTGTGCCTTGATCTTGGCCCAATCTGCGGCCCCTTCACCAAAAGACGCACGCAGCATGCGGTTGACGGCGTCGCCCAGGGGCTTGTCAGCAGCTAACGCAACGAGGCGGTAGTCGATGGACTGGTTCAATCGTTTGGGTAGCGTCATGCGCCAGCCGATCAGTCCTTTTTGGCGTTCGGCATCCACAAGGCTTTCGCGATCCGCCAGCAGGAAGTGGCCGTCTTCGATGCGTTGGGCGAAGGCCCACATGTAGGTTGGGGCACCCAGATTGTTGAGCGTGATTTCAAGGGCGCAGAGGCCATCAAGGTTGCTGGACGGAAAAGCCTGGCCGTCTTTATCCAGTGGGATGCGATCCGGTTCTGTACAGCCTTTATCCTGATTTGCGCGCAACTCGCTGATGCCTAAGCGCAGGCTGGTTTCGCGAAGGGCGAGGATATTGTCTTCGAATTGCAGATAAACGCCCAGAATCAAGACGCAAACGGCAGCCCCCACAGCGACGATTTTGCTAAAGCGATTGTCCTTGATGGGGGGCGGTGCGCCATCTTCGGGTTTATAAAGATCAATGACCCCATTTTCATCCACTTCATCCAGGTCTTCATCTTCTTCTTCGGGGGGATACGGGTCTTTCAGGTCGAAGCGCTGGACGATGCGTTTCATGTCAACGACGGATTCAAGGCGCAGCAGGTCGCCATCGATGGCAAGTTCTTCGAGAAATTCATCTTCCGGTACCAGACCTGCACCACCGGGGATAAAGCAGAACAGCCGCACATCTTCTTTTCGCATCTGTTCAAACAGGTCTTTGGATGCTGTCAGTTTTTCTTTGATGTGATCCACCGGACGTACGTTGAGATCGCGATCCAATTCACCCGTTAGCCAGATCGCATTTTCAACTTTTTCATCAGGACCCGCAAGTCGGTCTTCGGCAAAAAAGGCATGGGCGACAAAGGCACCCAGCTGCCAGCTGTTGCCATCTGTGATGGGTGCAGAAACATCCATGCGATAGGCCGGGTGACCATAGGATCGCTGCACCACCCCTGTGGGGTCTTTGACAAAAGCGTCATAGGCGCGCGCAATGGGCAGCGCCTTGGCAGTGCCGTTCAGACAGACGACGGATCGAACATCCGGGTCTTCTTTTGTGATGCGCTGGACCTCAACCGGACCTTCGGTGGTGGCAATAAAGATTCTAACATTCATCAGCGCAGAATGACGTCACTTTGGGCTTTGCGCAAGGCTTTCACGATATCATCGCCTGCACGCAGCAAAATCTGCGCTTCCCCGTCATAAAAATCTTCAATAACAAGGCGATGGATGGGACCGTCGGCTTCCTGAACGAACATCAGGGTGGGTGATTCGTCGCGATCAATGGCTTGGATCAACAAGTAAACCTGATCGGCGCTGGCCTTGGATGGTTTCAGCGTCAGTTTAAATCCATCGGCTTCGCGCTGGCTTATCTCCCCTGAACTTGCCGCAGCCGCACGTGGCATATGGACGATGGCCTGTTTTTCAAGCAAACGCCTTAAATCGCGATGAAGTGAGAAATCGGTGCTTAAAGCCGCTTTCAAGGCCGGGCTTGCGTCATGGGCCGGGTTGGTTGCGTAGGCATAAAGTTCACTGAAGGCGACCTTTGACGGGACCTCTTCCTTCGGGTGAATAACTTCGTCAAAGGCGCTGAGAGCTTTGAAGATTTGTTCAGCATCTTTGTTGGATTTGTGGCTCATGATGCTGCTCCGTATATTTTATCAAATTGTCCGCAGAAGATGGTGCGGTCATAGGAAAACTGCGATTGCCAGCCTCCACCTGCTAAAGGTAGGTTATCCAGACGTTCCAAAAAGGCATCGATATCCTGGGAAATTTCCAGCAGGATTTCTGATCCTTCAGACAGTGCCTTGGTCAGGTCGGGATTGTCACTGGCATCTTCCTTAAAGCCTTTTCGGGCAAGGCCTGCGTGGGCTTTTTGAGCGTTATTCATCAGGTCGGCGACGTCACTGCCAACTTTTTCCGGGTCATGCAGGATATCCATGAACTGATCGGCAACCTTGGGGGAATGAAGGGGAACGACATTGTCGCCTGTATGTTCATGCGGCAAAAGCTGTGCAAGCGGTGAAAAGTCAATACCGGGGTCCAGCTTCATCATCACGGGGATGGCTTCTTTTGCCTTGGCAGCGGCCAGCATATGCAGGCAGGCATAGACGCTGCGCTGGATATGGGCGATCAGGTCCTGATAGGTCAGCTGCCTGTCTTGATACGTCTCTGAAGGACCTTCCTGAATGATCAGGTCCAGGTCATGCTTTGCCATCTGCTTGCGTAAAGCCTGGGTCAGGCGCGATTGTGGTTTGGTAAAGATGTTGCTGCGCAGGATGGATAAAGGCAGACGCAGGGCAAGTTCGCCTGCGTTCAACAGGCTTTCCAGATGGGCTGTTTCTTGTTTATTCAGAAATTTGACCTGATTAAAGGGCGCAGAATTCAGCGTGATCAGCGGGGTGATGGTTTCCTGCACGCTTTCCAGCGTTTCAGATAAGATATCCGGATCAATCTCGCCAGCTTCGCGGTCAGCACCAATGCTGCCAGCATGGCGCATGGCCGCCAAGTCATGGGCGTGTTCTACCGCCTGGATCACGCGGATCATAGTCAAAAACACACTGTCAAAGGTTTTAAAATCAATGCCCTTTTCCTGATCAACTGAAACTTCCTGCCAGAAATTCAGGATCATGGCATCATCAATGGCTTCCACATCATCATCGCAATAGGCCAGAATTTTACGGAATTTTCGTTGAGATTGAGCGGTGGGCAGATGTTCTTTCAGGTAAGCATAAAGCAGACGAGACAGGCCATTAGCACATTCTGAAACCGATTTTCGCGAGATGTCGCCCTTCAGCAGGTTTTGCAACAGGTCATCAATATCGCTGTAACCAAGCGCAGTGAGCAGAAATTCCATCAGGGCTGACAGCACGGGCATACGGCTATACTGCACGCTGAATTCGCTGTCCCCATAGGCCATGGTGATACCGGTGCTATCAAGACTGACCAAGTCACCGTCATAGGTACTTGCAGCCTGGTCACAATAGGCGAGAAAGGCAGAGGTCCGCGCAACACCTGTGTCCCAGAAGAGGAATTCATAGCGCCCTTTTTGAAAAGAGAGTTCGCTGGCCGCAACGATCAGATGACAGAGTTCCAGCAAAGGGGTGGCATAGGTGCGACAGACAATAATCTTGCCGATCTCGCGACAGATCATGGGGGAGAATTTAGGTTCCCCATCTGCTTCGGTTTCTGCCATGGTGTGCAGTACAGCGGTCAGTTCCGAACTTTTCCCTGCTTCTAACAGCAGCTCTTCTGATCCCATTATATATGTCCTTTTTCCCTGTAGCGGACACTATTTTATCCAAAAACAACTTTTGGTCCAGTATGGAAGGGTTGGAGAGATTTTTTTTCTTGGATACCTATTCACATTCTACCCGGTTGCGCCCTTTTTCCTTCGCGCGATAAAGCGCGATATCGGCGCGGCGGATCAGGTCATCCAGCTTGATATCGTTAGGGCGCAGGTCGGTCAGGCCGAAGCTTGCGGTGATGTTGAAGGTCTGGTCTTCATAAGTGACGTCATGATTTTCGATAGAGGTGCGAATACGTTCCGCCACCATTTGCGCGGTCATCAGATCGATGTCGGGCAGCAGAATTGCAAATTCTTCCCCGCCGATACGCGCCAGTTTGCCATCGCTTGAACGTTCTTTTTCGTCGCGACGTCTGGTATTTTGGTCCCAGACCGTGGCGATGGATTTAAGTGCTTCGTCCCCGGCCAGATGACCAAAGGTGTCATTGACCTTTTTGAACCAGTCCACATCAAAGATCATCAGGCTGAAGCTTTTATTTTCCAGAATGGCCTTTGCCACCATCTTTTCAGCATGTTCGATGAAATAGCGGCGGTTGTATGTCCCGGTCAGCGCATCGTTGAAGGTCAGATTTTCCAGTTCATCCGCTTTGAGTTTTAATTCTGTGATATCTTCCAGTAAAATCTGGATGACGGTCGTGCCTTCCCAGGGCAGGCGACCTGCGGTAACTTTGACGTAGCGGGTGTTGTCCGGGTCGGTGGTCAGTTTGATCTGGGGCAGTTGCACGGGGGTGTCCTGTACAAAACTTCTCATAAACAGGTCAGCGCAATCCGCGCGGACGTCTTCGTCGATAAAATCAAGAAGATGCTGGCCGATCAAGGCATCTTTGGATTGGTTAAACAGGTGAATGGCCTGTTGATTGGCGTACAAAATCCCCTGCATCTGATGAATGATCAGTCCTGTGGGCATGAGATCCAGTAACGAACCAAGGCGTTCTTGTGTATCGATCAGGGTCTGATGCGTCAGTAACGCATCGTCGGTTCCTTCATCATCATCGATAAACAGCAATATCTATCCAATCTGTATTATTGTTTGTTTGGCAAACAGCATACCCTCAGATTGGGTGGAAAGTAAAAGGTTCATTCTGAAATTTATACGAACGTGATGTGAGCACTTATCACGTTCGTGTTTAAGGGCTTATAATGATTGGATTTTACCAGTTTGCTGAATTACGTGGGCCAAAATCGTCATTGGATTGATTTGCCGGATCACCACCTAATTCCCCAGACAGGTTTTGCCAACTGCCGTGATCACGGTGGTTACCCCTATCCCCGGGGCCATCACGATCCAGGCGACGGTCCCAACGGTTGGAAATCAGATACCAGGGGATATTGTGTTCACGGCACGCTACGGCTGTTCCGTTGTGCCAACGTCTGTCAATTGTCACACCATGTCGGAAACGGCGACAATCCCGGTCGCGGCGGTCGCGTACTTTGCCTGTGGGGCGGATGCGGGCGTTAAAACCGATGTACCATTCTGTCGTCAGCCCGTCTTCTGAAAAATAAAGCGCTTTTTCAATTTCTGCATTCATTTTTTCTTCGTCTGACGCACTGACACGTTTATCAGCTTCTTCCAGAAGAATGGTGCCGATATCACCACCCATGACTTCACCGTCGCGCAGGCTGCCTGTGGTTTGACAGGCGCTTAGAAATCCAAGGGCACATAGACTTAATATTACTTTTTTCATCATAAACCTCTGTTCAATCCTCATGGGTTATGCATCCCAGCTGGCGTAATTGGGGATGTCCCCACTGACGCGTGCCAGATATGTTTTTGTTTCTGCATAGGGGAGATGTTTTTTAAGGTGAGCAAAAACATCATTCGCCTTCATTTGATTTATTTTCTGAATGGCCGCTTGCAGTTTCATCTTTCCGGTAAAGGCTTTGGCTACATTGCCTGCCCCGGTGTTATAGGCTGCAATGATCAGATATTGCCGGGTCTTTGCATCTTTGACCTTGCCGAAATAGCGGGTGTTCAACAGATGCAAATAGGCTGCGCCCAGCATGATATTTTGTTCAGGGTCATAAAGAATGTCGGGGCCCGGTGTCGCATCATAACCCATCAGATAACTATAGGCTTCCTTACCGCCACTGGTGGGGACCAATTGCATCAGGCCCAGGGCATTGGCATGAGATCGGGCACGCGGGTTAAATGCGCTTTCATTCTTGATGACGGACAGCAGCAGGGAGCGCGGCAGATTATACTTCCGTGCCGCCATTGAGACCGGATCACGTAAGGCCTGTGCGCTCAGTTGATCGCGGTCTTCGCGCAAAGGAATAGTCAGGCGGTTGATGTTGCGGCTGGCGCCTTTTTGAAAGACAGCACTGCGTTTGACAAAAACAGGGCGAACGCGTGGTTCAATAAGGGTGGAAAGCTCTCTCGGGTGGTTCCATTTAATTTTTGTATTTTTTTGGACGGAGCGTTTGCGTGTTTTCTGATCTTTCCAGAATTCATCCACTTTGCGGATTAATTTTTCACGCAGGATTGCGCGTTCATCTAGTTGTTTGCTATCTTCCAGTAAAATGTCCTGAAAATCGCTCATTAATTCTTCTTCGGATTGATCAAATCCTTCAACCGACATTTCACCGCGTTCATAATCAACGATAATGCGGCTTTTCTTATCTTTGCTGTAGCCAACCCAGACCTTTTCATCCGGTAGGCTGCGCGCGTCTCCCCAAATATCTGCCAGTTCCTTATCCAGTTCGGCAACCCCTTCATTCATGGCTTTGTCAAAGGCCGCATCTGTCTTGGTGAAGGTTTCTTCAAACTGTCGATCAATCCGGTCCAGCCAGTCTGCTTTCACGTGCGCAGGTGTACCCAGGCAAAGCCCAAGGGCGAGGGCGGATGTGAACAGGATATTGGGAAAGCGGCGCATCATCTGATTAATCCAGTGCTACGATCAGTTTGCCTTGTTGCAGAACATTTAAATCTTTCAGGCGGGTGGCATCCTTGTTGGCCAGGACAATACGGTTATCTTTGGTGATTTGTTTGGCTTTGATGATCAAAGGGGCGTCACCGCTTAAGGTCATGGCCTGTGCTGCGTCTACAGATTTAGTGTAATGGATTAACCCTTTCATACGGGCTGCGTCGGGGTGGACGGTTTCCTGGGAATAGACAATTTTTCCATCTTCATTGATGACCTCCGGGGCAAGGGCAGGGAGGTAAAGTGCTTTTTCCAGATCAATGATCACTGCTGTTGGACCGACTTTGGCGGCGGCTTTTATTGGTTTTTGATCAGCAGTATCCAGGTTCAGGGTTGCGGTGGTGACATCTTTTTCTGTGTCGCTGCAGACAGGGCTGACGCAGACACGCAAGGTAACTTCAGCCAAGACTACTTCGCCGCGACGGCTTTCTTTATCTTTGTGCCAGGTGGCTTTTTCAGACAGGACACGTGCGCCTTTGATTGTGCCTTTGATCCGTGTGGCAGCCCGCGCATCGCTTTGCGCTTTTTCATTCAGTGTGGTCAGGCCTGTGACCCGAATGCCTTTCATGATTTCCAGCAGGTGGGCCTGAGCGGTGGTGCGTGCGGCTTGCTTCGCCATCAGTTCTTCCTGAATGCGGTTACCCAAATAGCGCGCGGTGCCTTGTCCTGTGGCCTCAATGTAACCTTCTGCCCAATCGGTGGTACCAAAGTCATTGGTCTCCACCAGGCCGTCAAGGGCAGCGGCCTGTGTGATCAGGGAAAAGGCAAAAACAAAACTGAGGAAGGGCGTTTTCATGGTCATGTCCTGTGGTGAAATCAATGGATATTGATCATATGAAATGACGTGGCTTGTTTTTTTGGGGAAGGGAGAAAACGTTGAGTTTTCTCCCGCAAATGAAGGAGGCGCTTACCACTTGCTGCCGTCGTTATAGTAACGGCTGCGGCGTTTGTTCACTTTTGCAACGGTGAATTCTTTGCCCTGATAGCGTACACGACCGGACATGCCGAGATATTCAAGCGCACGCACCAGATTGCGTTTCATCTTGTTGGTATGCAGGCGGGTTTTATAGACATATTCGTGGGTGCGGCCATGGCTTGCGGCCGGGCGATGATCCACATAGCAGGAGAATTTTGCCAGAATTACATCTTCCATATCCAGCATTTCCTGTTCGGTGAAATTCTGGAAGTTCAGATAGACGTCCTGAACCCGACCACGACAGCCATCTGATCCGCGACGTGCCAGGTCTTTGGTGGAAGAACTGCCATAACGGTCATCGTTGCGGTCGCTGTCATAGTCATGGTCGCGATCATCATCGTAGGATCCGTAATCAACTTCGTCGCTGAGCTTTTGCAGCAGAACATCAGCCATATCACGGGCCAGCAGGCGGGCGTTATCACCAACGGTTTCGACAATACATTCGCGGTTACAATTGACCGGGGCGCGGAAATTACGTGGGCTGGAGACTTCGAAGTTGCCCAGGCGGCGACCAGAATGGACATCCAGCAGACGACCGGACAAACGGGTGCGGACCTTCGTGGTGTAATCCAGACGTTCTGCACTGGCATAAATGTCAAACAGGACCACGATATCAATTGGTGGGCGGGTGATGGAACGTGCAATATCAATCAGTTCGGCATCACTGCGCCGCGTGCGCCCCTGTGCAAAATCATCCAGAGACACGGCAGTTTCATCATAGACATCAAAACCATCCGCATTCAGTTCGCCTGCCAGTTCGTTCAGCACACGGCGAAAGACGCGACTGTCGCGCGGGATGGCATCGCGATCATTGTCTTCACCCATAACCATCAGGTTGGGTAGTTCGGCAGCTTGTGCTTTTTGTGAATTTGCTGCACATAGGGCCGTAAGGACCAAAAGGGCTGCAAAGAAGGGTGTGGTATAGCGTTTCATCATTTTCCCCTGATTAAAAATCATTATTCAAACATCGGATCATCAAAGCGATAGGTTAAAGTGCGGGTACGCAGGTGAAAGTCGAAGGGAACATCCGCGCGTTTCAGCAGGGCAGAAATCTCTTCATTCAATGCGCCTGCCTTTAACATTGACCAATAGGAAAGGCTTAGAGCGTTTTTTTTCTGGCCCGTAATTTTATGACGCACGTAACCAGGGAGGGCGGCCAAGTCTGCCTCCAGGTAACGGACTGTTTTTTCATCGAATTTGTAGAAGGACAGCTCATAACGCTGTCCGTCTTCATAAACTTCTTTTTTTATATTTTCGACCAGTGTGACGGCGATTTGGATGCTGGGAATATAGATATGGTCTTTGGCCTTTCTTAACGCGGCCTCATCCCCTTTTGACCAACTTATATGTGCAAATATGGCTTCTTCTCTGGCAAGTGAGCGGTTTGTTGCAACTTCAATACTTTCCAGACGGATTTTATAAGGCGCAGCAGGAGCTTTGATCATTTCGACAAACACAAGGTAATCGGCTCCTGATTTACGCGCTCGTTTCAGATGGTTTTTGCGATCATGGTGGCGGTAGGTGTCTTTGCCGGAAAGTCGGCTGGCCTCCAGATCGATGATGTCAAAGTGGAAGTCTTCCCGAAAGGTTTGTTCCACCATTTCACGCACTTGTCGAAATCCATCATTGAGGCTTGAAACCGCGTCAAAATCTTCATGGATGCCTGCCACCATCACACGGGGATGGGCGGCCATTTTCATCAGTGTGGAGAGTGCCCTGGTGCTGTCTTTCAGCGATTTATCATCGACATCTGCATCAATGGTGATCTCGTAGCCCCCATTGGACAGTGAGGCTTCTTTCACGACCTTATAGCTTTTGACATACCCCTGAGTGTGACTGAGAATTTGCTGGCGGACCACCTGAAAGTTTTCAACCAGTGTGTTGGCTTCAATGCCGGTGCCAAGCTTCATTTCTACGGCCTGGCGCAGGGCATTGTTCAAAGCCTGGCGCTGGGTGGTGCCTTGTGCGGTGACTTCAAGGGCATGTGCGGGCTTTAGAAGAGAAAAGCTGAGGCAGAATAAGAAAAGAAAGCGAGCAATCATATGAAACCTGTTTGTGACATGTTTTAATTGTTGCTCCTGCTATGAAAAGGTCAGAGAGTTTTTTCACAATCAAGACGTTAACATGTCTAAATACACGTTAAAAGAGATGTTTACATGTTAGAGGTGTTTTTATCAGGCGTAAGACGTGCGAAATGAAAAAGGGCCACAGACAATCAAGTCTGCAGCCCTTTTTAAACGCTTATGCGCGAAACAGCTTACATGTTTTCTTTGAGGTAAGCGATTACGTCAGCGCGTTGTGCTTCTTTTTTCAGTTTGAAAGTCATTTTAGATTTAACTTTCTCACCAGCCTTTTTGGACAGGTACTTGGATGGATCCATCAGGTATTCCATCAGTGAAGCTTCGTCCCAAGTCAGGTTTGCTTGCGCTTTTGAGTAGCCCTTAGAGTATTTGTAGCCCTCAGCAGAACCACCAGCTTTACCAACAACACCGAAAAGGTTTGGACCTACTTTGTGTTTGCCACCAGATTCGATCGTGTGACAAGACTTACATTTTTTGAAAACTTTTTTGCCTTTTGCAGCATCGCCTTCTGCAAGCGCAGAACCGCCAGCGAAAGCAACCATACCAGCGACGGCAATAGCCAGAACCTTACGCATACTAATTTCTCCCAAGGTTAAAATCTGTGAATCGATCAGCGACATTAATAGCACGCCAATCGTGTTTGGCAATACTTTATCCCCAGAAAGAGGTATGGGATAAAAGTATTATAATGATGTTCAGTGATACGCCTTTCTTCGCATCTTTCATGTTGATCGCGCCGAGCTTCGCGTTTTTTCTTGTTTATGGAGGTGCCAGAGGTCATTTTTCCGTCTGGCATTCAAAAAAAAATGAGATATAGTATAGATTGCGCACAATAGGGGGTGCGCACGATCCTAGGTTAGGGGAAGGCAATGGCGTCACAAAAAGTGCTCACAGAAGCAGATGTTTCCAAACTTTTATCGAATCCTTCGGGCGAGGTTCGTGCCGAGACGGCGGCGAAAATTGCCGGGGAGTTTGGGGTAGGGTTATCCGAATCAGAACAATCCATCGCAGAAGAAATTTTCCGCATGATGGTCAAAGATGCCGAAGTCCGCGTACGTGAAGCCCTTTCTGAAAATTTAAAAGACAACCCGTCTCTGCCCAATGACGTGGCGATGTCACTGGCAGCCGATGTTGAATCGGTCGCACTACCCGTTCTTAAATTCTCTGATGTATTGTCTGAAGAGGATTTGATGGAACTGGTTAAAACGCAAGGCGCTGAAAAACAGGCCGCCATTGCAACGCGTGAACATGTGTCAGAAGGCCTATCGGAAGTATTGGTTGAACATGGCAATGAAACTGTGGTTGCCAGTTTGGTTTCCAACGAAGGAGCCAGCATCTCAGAACAGACTTTTAATAAGGTGGTTGATGATTTTGGTGGATCCGATCTGGTGCAGCAGGGGATGGTGGATCGCTCCCGCCTGCCGTTGACGATTTCAGAACGGCTGGTCAGTGTGGTGTCTGAAAAATACCGCGAACGTCTGGTTTCTAAACACGAACTGTCGCCCAATGTGGCCACTGATCTGGTGTTGCAAAGCCGGGAACGCGCAACACTTGGGCTGTCAGAAGGCTCCAGTGATGATGACCTGGATATTCTTGTGCATTCTATGAATAAGAATGGTCGTCTGACCGTTTCTATTATTCTGCGCTCCCTCTGCATCGGGGACGTGCCTTTCTTTGAAGCAGCCCTGGTGGAAATGGCAGAGTTGCCATCCGAAAATTCCCGTATTCTGCTGCGCGATGGTGGAATGAAAGGGGTTGCCGGGGTTTACAACGCAACGTCACTGCCCGATTCAGTTTTCCCACTGATCAAGGTCGCCCTGGATGTGGCCCATGAAAACGAGTATGACGGCGAAGAAAACGACCGTGAACGTTACATGCGACGGACCCTGGAACGCATCATGACCCAATATGAAGAACTGGGCGTCGATATCGATTCAGATGATCTAGATTACCTGATGGGCAAGGTGAATGAACTGCCGGGGGCCCTCTTGATGGATCAGGCAGGTTAGAACGGTTTTCCCGTTTGGCTCAGGTGGCCCATCTCTTCCCACGTTTTGCGGGTTTCGATGAATTTGTTGAGATCTTCCCAGGTTTCGCGGAATTCGGAACTTGTGCGTGCCTGTTCGGCCAGCACGTCTTTCCATTCTTCACGCAGGCGATCCAGAATGTAAGAGGGCATGCGACGCAGGTTGACTTCCTGCTTGGTAATCTCGCTTAGGCCCTGAAACTGCTTCTTGGCAGCGGCTGCATGCGCCAGGGTGGTTTGTTGATCACAGGTGGCTTTTAAGAGAGAGCGACGTTCTTCATCCAGACGTTTCCAGGCGCGGGAATTAAACAGCAAAAACAACGGTTGGCCCTGATTTTGCCAGCCCGGGTAATAATAATTTTTGGCAAATTTGGAAAAGCCTGTCTTGGCATCCACAGCTGGCGTGGAGAAAATAGCAGCATCCAGTTTGTCCTGATCAAAGGCGGCCATAATCTCTTCGGATGTGATGGTGCTGATTTCAGCGCCGACCTTTTCCCAGACCTTGGCACCAAGGCCATTTGCGCGGATACGAAGTTTTTTTAAATCTTCGGTGCCTTGTAGTTCCTTGGTGAACCAGCCGCCAGCTTCCGGGGCCAGATAACCACAGACCAAGGCGTTGATATTGTGGTTGCCAAACAGATCTTGCAGGATCGCCGTGCCTTTGCCTGCATGCAGCCAGGCAAGGGTATCAGCAGGTTTGGGGCCAAAGGGAATGGCTGAAAAAACATTGAGGGCAGGCTCTTTGTGAACGGCGATATCGGCTGTTGTAAATAACGCATCAATCCGGCCGGAGGCAACAGCACCAAACAGGTTGTCCGCAGAGATAACGTCTTTGGCAGGCAGGACAGGCAGGACCATCTTGTCGCCGGAAATGGTTGCCAGTTGTTTGGAATATTCATGAGCCTGACGCGCCACATTGGGGCGATCAGATGGAAATGGCGGGGCTGAACGCCAATGAATGACATCGCCATCCTGGAGTGCCGCCAGTACGGGGGCTGTTTCTGCAGGGATATCTTTTTCCAGATCCCGTTCACTTAAAACGGACTTGGAAGCCGCATGTGTCTTAAGTTTTGGTGTTAAAATGGTGACTCCCAGGACGACCCCGACCACCAGACCAATAACCACGCCGATCACTGAATTGCGCATTTTTTTCCTGCTTATTTCGCTGCACTCAAAAGGACAAAGAAGGTAGCCCAAAGTGAAGGGGGCGGCAAGTCTGAGAATAAGTCTTGTAATTTTAACGGGTGATCCCCAACCTCTTATAGGGTCAGGACCTATTAATTTATTGTGTTTGGTTTATCAAAAATGCCACAAGGCAAGGAATGGCTTGCAGCAAGTACTTTATGTACTTGCAAAAGTTTATGACGCTGCATTTGTGTCATTCTTGATAAATCCCTTCGGGACAGGATAAATTTCAAGGAGGCTGTCGTTATGAAACCCTTGCAATGGAATGCATTGCGGCGGCTTCCATGCCTAATCCTCCTTGAAATTTATCTCTGCCAAACGCATTAAATTAATAGGTCCTGACCCTAGTTGCTTATAATAATTCTAAAGGGGAATTAAGGATGATCGGTTTTTTCAAGGGAATGGCTGCTACATTGGTTGTCGGTGTGATGCTGATGGGACATGCAGAGGCCAAGGTTGTGGGCGAAGAAGTCAAATATATGGTCGATGGGCAGGAATTTACTGGATACCTCGCCTATGATGACCGTATGGAAGGCGAACGCCCCGGCGTGTTGGTTGTTCATGAATGGTGGGGGCATAATCCTTATGCCAGAAAACGTGCAGAAATGCTGGCTGCCCTTGGCTATACAGCCCTTGCACTGGATATGTATGGCACCGGGAAACTTGCGCACCATCCCAAAGATGCCAAAGCCTTTATGATGGAAACCATGTCCAATCTGGCAGCGGCTGAGCGCCGTTTTGATGCGGCCCATGATCTGTTGAAAAATCAAAGTACGGTCAATGCCAATAAAACGGCGGCCATTGGTTACTGTTTTGGTGGCGGTGTTGTGTTGCATGCCGCACGCACAGGGCGGGATTTAAAAGGGGTGGTCAGTTATCACGGATCACTCAAACCTATGGTGAAGGCGGAAAAAGGCAAGGTGAAAGCACAAGTGCGCGCCTTTAACGGGGCGGATGATCCCTTTATCAAACCGGAACAGATCACCGCATTTAAAATGGAAATGCAGGGTGCTGGCGTAAATTGGGATTTTGTCAATTATGATGGGGCGGTCCATAGTTTTACCAACCCGGAAGCCGATGCATTTGCTGCGAAATTTAAAATGCCTGTGGGTTATGATGCGGCGGCTGACGCGGACAGCTGGGCGCAGACACGCGCCTTTTTCCAGGATATTTTTCGCTAAGTAAAAAGGAGGGGGCAGCATCTGCCCCTTTTTATCAATCCCCTGCTGCTGCCCGGCGCAGTCGATCAACCAGCGTGTTCATCAGTGCCTTCACGCCGGGGGTAGCTGTGGCGATCATATCTTCCAGCACATGGGCATGAACGACGCGGACTTTGGTATATTCGGTCGCGCGCACGGTGGCGCTGCGTGGGCTTGCAACAATAACGCCCAGTTCACCCACAATCTCGCCTTTCCTGGCGACGCCCAAGACTTTGGTTTCGCCATATTGGCGCGCGGTCACTTCCAGATTGCCCGTTTCAATGAAAAAGGCGCAACCGGATGGATCGCCTTCATGAAACAGAACCTCGCCTGTCTCCAGTTCCATGGTTTCGGGCAGGGCAGCGACATCTGCGGGGGTGAAAGCCGTCTGTTCATCGGATCGTTCGTCCGTTTTGCCTTCCATCATCTGGGCGGTTGCGATTTTTTGTTTATGTTTCGCTGCTTGTGCCGCCTGCATGGTTTGCACCATGTTGGAATAGCCGATATTACTGATGCTCATTTCTACTTCGCCTTTTTTGCGTTAATCCTTTGATTGGCCCTCAAATGACACGCTTTTATGCGTTAACTATCTCACAGATTTTTATTCTTTGTCCAGTTAAGCATAGATAACGTCCATATTTAGATCAGGAAACACCGACCGTGGCACCAAATTCTCGCATGATTGACCGACCCAAAAGCAAGAACTTGCATGTTCTGGTCCGTTTGTTTTCATTTTTAAAACCATACCGCGTGCGTGTGGTGATCGCTTTTACAGCCTTGACCCTGACCGTGCTGGCGACATTAGGCTTGGGGCAGGGGCTGAAGCAGTTGATTGATGCTGGCTTTTCAGCACAGAACCCTCAAGCGCTGGATCAGGCATTACTGATCCTGCTGGGTGTGGCTGTCTTGATGGCGGCAGGCACCTTTACCCGCTTTTACATGGTGTCCTGGATTGGGGAACGCGCGGTTGCCGATATCCGAAAGGCGGTGTTTGACCGCATTTTATCCCTGCACACCAGTTTCTTTGAAGTCACCAAGACCGGGGAAATCCTGTCGCGCCTGACCACGGATACAACGCTGTTGCAGTCCGTCATTGGATCAAGTGCTTCCATGGCGTTGCGTAATACCATGAATTTGATTGGCGGCATTATCATGCTGTTTATCACGAATGTGAAACTGACCGGGCTTGTTTTGCTGGTGGTGCCCATCGTGGTGGTGCCGATCATCGTCTATGGTCGTCGGGTGCGCACATTGTCCAAGGAAAGCCAGGACAAGATCGCCGATGTCGGCGCTTTTGCAGAAGAAACCATTAATGCCATCAACACGGTTCAGGCCTTCACCCATGAAAAAGAAGATGAACGTCGTTTCCTGGGCGAAGTCACAGGCGCGTTTGACGCAGCTGTTCGCCGAATTCAGGCGCGCAGCATTCTGACGGCCACGGTGATCTTGCTGGTCTTCAGCGCCATTGGCGGTGTTTTGTGGGTTGGTGGGCGTGACGTGATGGACGGTACCATTACGGGCGGGGAGCTGGCCGCTTTCCTGTTTTACGCCACCATGGTTGCCTTTAACGTCGGGATCATTTCTGAAGTGATGGGCGAATTGCAACGTGCCGCCGGGGCAACGGAACGTCTGATCGAATTGCTCGATACGGAAAGTGAGATCAAGGCGCCCGATAACCCAATTTCTCTACCTGTTCCCCATCGCGGTGAGGTGCGCTTTGATCGGGTGAATTTCCATTATCCCTCACGCCCCGACCATCAGGCCTTAAATAACATCAGCCTTGATATCAAACCGGGTGAAACGGTGGCACTGGTCGGACCAAGTGGCGCGGGGAAAACCACATTGATGCAATTACTGCTGCGGTTTTATGATGTAGAAAGCGGCACAGTGAAGATCGATGGCGTTGATATTTCAAAAGCGGATCCGGTTGAAGTGCGTGAACGTATGGCCTTGGTACCGCAGGACCCGATTATCTTTTCCGCCAATGCCTGGGAAAATATCCGTTATGGCCGCCCGGATGCAACAGATGAAGAAGTGCGCGCAGCGGCTGATGCCGCCCAGGCCAGTGAATTTCTGGACAAACTGCCAGACGGGTTCGACACATTCTTGGGGGAAAAAGGCACGCGCCTGTCTGGTGGGCAACGTCAGCGAGTATCAATTGCACGTGCTTTATTGCGTGATCCGTCCATTCTGTTACTGGATGAAGCTACAAGTGCGCTTGATTCGGAAAATGAACGGATCGTGCAGGAAGCCCTTGATCAATTGATGGTCGGGCGGACCACCTTGATCATCGCTCATCGGTTGGCAACAGTGGTGAATGCGGATCGGATTTGTGTCATTGCTGATGGCAAAATCGAAGCAATTGGCACACATGCGGAGCTGATCAAGGAAAATTCCCTTTATGGCCGTCTTGCGAAGTTGCAGTTTTCAGCGGATGTGACACAATAAAGGCTCACTCGATTTCATGAGGGGCCTGAGATGAAGTGGATGTTCGTTTTTGTTGCTGTTTTCTGGGCAACAAACGCTGATGCGAATGCAAATGCGCAAAAAGAAACGGTTAATCTGGAAACACTGATCAATCAGTTTAATTCGGTTGTGTTTATCCATGAACATGGGAAATCCGGACGCGAAGCCAAGCCATTGGTCAAATGGCAGGGGCCGATTGTTTTTGCGGTGACAAACGCCAAAACCAAAGAGAATTTGAAACAGTTGGGTCGGGTGATGGGCAAAATCCGAAAACTCACCAAGCTGGATGTCAGTCAGGTGAAAAAGGGCGGGCAGGCCAATATGCACATCAGCTTCCATACGCAGGCAGAGCTGAAAAAAACTCTGAAAAAAGGCATCAACTGCAAAGGCACTTTAAAAGGAAACGGGCGCACGTTTGCCATTACATTTGGTAAAGCGATAATCCCCAATGACCGCCCTGACAAGACCATGCATTGTATTGTGGAAGAAACCGTCCAACTTTTGGGGCTGACCAATGACAGCACGATTATCAAAAACTCAATTTTTCATGAAGAGTCAGATCGCACCAGCATGTCTGTTTCCGATCTGATTTTGTTGAAGGCTCTTTATGATCCACGGATGCGCCCGGGCATGAAGATGAAAGAAGCCCAGCCGGCCTTGCGTGTCGTGATGAAAGACATTCTGGACGAAATCGCGCGTAAACAAAAAGCCAAGAAAAAGTAGACATCATGAAATCTCTGTTGAATGACCTGTTTGTTGAGGCCATCCGTGTGGCCGATGCTGATGTTGTCTTAGGTGGTTTTTTGCCCAAAGATCAATCTGGCAAAGTCACCGTGATTGGCGCAGGCAAGGGCGCTGCGAAGATGGCTCGCGCGTTTGAAGAGGCCTGGGACGGTGAGGTCAGCGGGATGGTAATCACGCGCTATGGGCATGCTGTGCCGACCAAATATGTCGAAGTGGTTGAAGCCTCCCACCCTGTACCGGACAAAGCAGGACAAGATGCGGCTGCGCGTATGATGGAAATGGTTGAAGGACTGGGCGAAGATGATCTGGTGGTTGCCCTGATTTCCGGGGGCGGCTCTGCCTTGCTGACGCTACCCGTTGAAAGTATCACGCTGGAAGAAAAACAGTCGGTGAACAAAGCCTTGCTCCACAGTGGGGCAACGATCGAAGAGATCAATTGTGTGCGTAAACATTTAAGCGCGATCAAGGGGGGGCGCCTGGCCAAGGCGTGCTATCCCGCGAAAGTTTTGACACTTTCAATTTCTGACGTGCCCGGCGATGATGAAAGTGTGATTGCATCCGGTCCAACCGTGGCGGACCCGACCACAGTTGCAGATGCACGCACCATCCTGGAACGTTACAGGATCGAAGGTTACAGCGATCATTTGAGTGAAAGCATCAAGCCGGATGACTCGTGCTGGGCGAAAACGGACTATAAATTGATCGCAACACCGCAGATTTCCCTACAGGCGGTGGCCGATATGGCGAAGGCCAAAGGTATTCCTGCCATGATCCTGAGTGACCGGATCGAAGGCGAAGCGCGCGAAGTTGCCAAGGTCCATGCGGCCATCGTGCGGCAAATTCAGGACTGGGGTCAGCCAATTCAGCCACCGTGCCTGTTGTTGAGCGGCGGGGAAGTCACGGTGACGATCAAGAACCCGGATGGGCGTGGTGGGCCGAACGGAGAGTTTGTTCTCTCGCTTATGGATCAGCTACGCGATGTGGACAATGTTTATGCGCTGGCCGCTGATACCGATGGGATTGACGGTTCGGAAGATAACGCCGGGGCCTGGTTTGACCCTACATCGATTACCCGGATGAAGGAAAGAGGGTTGAACCTGCATGCAGCCCTGGATGACAACCTGTCTTATGATTTCTTTGAGGCAATGGGTGACCTGTTTAAACCCGGCCCAACCCATACAAACGTCAACGATCTGCGCATGATCTATATTGGCGAGAAAAAATAATTCAGAGCTTTATTTTGCTAAGATTCTGAAAACTCAGGGTTATCGGATTTCTTATTCTGAAATGAGGTTAGTAGGCAAATTTTTCCTCTTGGCACCTCGTATAACTACATATACAGTTAAAGCATAACAAAGGGAGATCAGAAAGATCACCCGCTGAATTTTTGAGGGAATCAACTCACCAATTTGACAGAAAGTCATAGGAGTTATTCATGTTGAGCGATAAGCGAATTGATACGGATTTGCGTCAAAATCCGGGTATGATCATCGGTAAAGACGAAATGGCCAAGTTTTTGGATTTCGTCAAAACGATTGTCCAAAAAGAAATGCCAACAACACCCAAGGCTAAAATATCGTAAAGGTCCTGATCGCAATCGGTTTTTGTGACTTTTTTAGCTTGCGCTGTTTTGGTTGATTAGCCAAAATCATTGCGTGGATTTCAGGTTAAAAATTAAGGTGACTTTATGCCCCGGCTGTTGATTGCAGACGATGATCAAGCCATATGCAAGACGTTGCAGATGCATTACACGCGTCAGGGCTTTGACGTGATCACAGCCCATACGGCAGATGAAGGCTATCGGAAGTTTTTAGCCGAAAAAATCGATGCGGTTGTCAGCGATGTGCGCATGCCTGGTGAAGACGGGTTTAGTCTTTTAGCGCGTATCCGTCATAAATCCAACGTTCCTGTTGTGATGATCACCGCCTTTCATGATCTGGATACCACCGTGACGGCGGTGAAGGGTGGGGCGACAGATTTTGTGCCCAAACCCCTTGATATCCGTGAATTGGATGATGTGATTTTCCGCGCACTGGAAAAGACACAGGCCCACAGCACCGGACTTGTTTTTCCCAATACCTCCACCTCTGCCTCCGGTATGATCGCAGGCACATCCAAAGCCATGCAGGATGCCTTTCGTCAAATCGCGCTGGTCTCTCAAAACGTCATGCCTGTGCTGGTGAATGGGGAGCCTGGGACAGGGAAAGAACTGGTGGCGTCTGCTATTCATAAAAGCAGTTCCACCTGCGATCATCCTTTTGTTGTGGTCAATTGCGCGGCCATGAAAGAAGATCTGCTGGAACGTGAAATTTTTGGCTATATGGATGAAGAAGGCCAGTTTATTCGTGGGAAGCTTGACCTGGTTGGCAGTGGCACGATCTTTTTAGATGAGATTTCAGAACTGTCGCCCATGCTGCAAAGCAAGTTCATTCATGTGCTTGAAAAACATAAATATATGCCTCAGGGCAGCACCAGCTTGAAACAGGCGCGCGCACGTATTGTAGCTGCCAGCAATCAGGATATTCAGAAACTGGTTTATGCGGGCAAGTTCCGTGAAGATTTTCTTTATCGCCTGAATGTGGTTGCCATCAATTTGCCGCCGCTTCGTGAGCGCAAGGAAGATATCCTGCCGCTGGTGGAACATCTCCTGCGCAGGATCAATACGGAACTGCGTAAGCGGTTCAGGAATGTCACGGGTGATGTGATCAGCTGCTTGAAAGCCTATGACTGGCCCGGCAATGTGCGCGAACTTGAACATGTGCTGATGAAGGCAGCGGTGATGGAAACAGGGTCAATCCTGTCCACTGCATATCTACCCGATGAAATCGCCAAGGCTTATAAAGATCGAAAAGAGAGTCTGACCGGCCAGCCCGCAGCCATTTGTGCCGCTTTGCCTGTGGATGACAGTGTGTTGCCATCCTTGCGTGATCTGGAAAGTCAGTATATCGAAAAGATATTGGAACGGACCAACTGGCATAAGGGCAAGGCCTGTGAAATCCTTGAAATCTCCCGCCCCAAGCTGGATCGCCATATCAATGATTTTGGACTGAAAAAGCCGCAGGACTGATGAAGTCTCGCGGCTTTTTATTTTGTTTGAAATCAGGTCCCGGCCAGTGTTTTTTGCACATCCGGGTAAAGAGTCTTGAACCCTTCCAACGAAAAATCCAAAGCCCGCGTGATCCCGGATGACAGTTTGAAATCCACGGTGATGGATTTACCCGCCTTCATCTGTTCAAAGATCGCCATCCCCATATCGTCCGGTGAAATGGTGTGGTTTTCTTTGGAGGTTTGCAGGACGTGGCGTTCGTTATTATCGATTTTGACCTTTACCTTACTTTCGGGCGCAAATCCGTGGTAGGTGGCAAAGACAAAGCCGACTCGTCCCCGGTCAAACGCCAGGCCGAACTGGACAAAGTTTGTTGATTTCTTTGATCCGCCAAAGACATTCACAATCATGATCCGGCAATAGGGGGCCTCAACCCCGCCATCTTTATAGCAGGCTGATTTCCAGGGTCCTTCCTGTTCTTTCAGCAAGACATTATCAGCTGCTTTGGCCGCGATTTCTGTCAACAAAAACAGACCAATTGCACAGGTTAGAGCATGCGCAAATTTCATATGAGTCCTCCCCTCTTTCCTAAGGATAGAGTGAGAAACCTTGGCGCGAATAGCAACAAGAATTCAACAGCTTTGAACATATTGTTCAATATCAACTTTGTCTAATTAAATGAATCAATCAATTTTTGTAGGGATATTATGAGTTTGTCTAATTATTAATATAACTATTTGAAAATAATATGCTTTTTTATTTTAATAACCACTTTTTATGTAGGGGTAAGTCTGAGAATATCATTGCGTTGATCTATAACTACCCTCAAGGGGGGCATGATATGAAAAGATTATTAGGGCTTATGGCAGTTGCAGTCGGGCTGATTGTAGCAGCGTCTGTCGGCGCTGAAGCTGCCACTGGGTGTCTTTCCTGTCACGATGGAATTGAAAAATTCTCTGAAGGTGACATGCAGAAAGATATCCAAACCTTTGGTGCAACATTCGGGGATCCCGAAGGTTGTACCGTTTGTCACGGTGGTAACCCTGCTGAGACAAAAGACAAAGCCAAAGCACACTCTGGCGCTCCTGCGCAGTTGAGCAAAAAGGGCGGCCCGGATGCCTATTATCCGGACCCGGGTGCACTTTGGATTTCCGACAAAGCTTGTGGTCAGTGTCACACCGGCTATGCCGATCGCTTGGAAAAGGCGTTGATGAACACTGAGGCTGGCAAGATTCAGGGCAACCTGTGGTCTTGGGGCCTGCAAAAAGACCGCAAGGTGGTTTACGGGAACTACGATGTCGTCGATGAAGACGGTATCGTGCCGCAGATTGGTACTGATGCATATAAAAAATATATGACAGCTATGGCAAAGGAACATAAAGACCAGTTCCCACGCAAGCTGAAACAGATGCCACAAGCGGATTTTGACAAGATCCCTGATCACCCAAACCAGGCTGGTTACACTTATTCTCGTCACGATTGTCAACGTTGTCACGTTGGTATTCGTGGTCGTGAAAAACGTGGTGACTATCGTGGCTCGGGCTGTTCGTCTTGTCACGTACCGTATTCCAACGAAGGCTACTACGAAGGTAACGACCCGACCATCGACAAGTCACAACGTGGTCATATGTTAGTGCACAAAATGCAAGGGACCCGCAAAACGAAAGTTCAAGTGGGTGACAAGCATTATTCCGGTATTCCGGTTGAAACCTGTGTGTCTTGCCACAACCGTGGTAAACGCGCTGGTGTGTCCTATCAGGGTCTGATGGAGTTCCCATACGGGTCTCCTTACAATGCCAAAGGCAAAAAGCAGCCAAAACTGCATACCAAGAAGTATCTCTTCATCAAAGCTGACCTCCACCATGAGATTGAGTCAATCGACGGCAATCCAAAAGGCGGCATGCTTTGCCAGGACTGTCACACTTCTATCGACATGCACGGCGACGGTAACATCTTTGGGACCACGCTGGCACAGGTTGAGATCGAATGTGAAGACTGTCACGGTACAGTGAAGAAAGCACCTTGGGATTTACCTTTGGGTCGTGGTGAAGACTTCGACAAACCGTTGAAAGGTGAAGGTCGTGGGCTGGCAACTGAGCTTCCTGAATTTATGAAGGATGCAACAGTTTACCCGGCACAAGACGGTTATCTTCTGACTGCACGTGGTAACCCACTGGGTAACGTTGTCAAAAAGGGTGATGAAGTCATTCTGCACTCTGCGTCTGGTCTGGACTTTAAAGTTCCGGTCCTCAAGACAATTGATGACGAAGGTAGCTACAAGTCAACTATGGCGAAGGTGGCGATGGGTAACATCGAAAAACACCAGGACACCATGGAATGTTACGCCTGTCACGCGGATTGGGCTCCGCAGTGTTATGGCTGTCACGTGACTGTAGACTATTCCAAAGGCAAAGACGGCAAACCGAAAATGGGCACAGACTGGGTGATGAACGCACAGACTGGTCCGAAAGCGAAAAACGGTTTGTCTGCGGATTGGCCATTGGGGACTGGTGGTCTGAAATCACCGGGTAAAGTGTCTGAAACCCGTTCTTACCTGCGTTGGGAAACACCAACATTGGGTATTAACGGTGAAGGTCGCGTTTCTCCGCTGATGCCAGGCTGTCAGGTGATCACCACTGTGATCGACAAAGACGGCAAGGCCGTTGCTGAAAACGTCATTAACATGACGCCTGAAGGCAAAGGTATCGACCATGCAGCCGTGCAGCCGCACACTGCTGGTCGTCAGGCCCGTCCTTGTGAAAGCTGTCACGATAATCCAAAAGCATTGGGTTATGGCTTCGAAGACGGTCGCTTCATGCTTGGTTATGAAAAAGGGTTCACTGTTGACCTGGCTACAGGCACAGGTGAAATCATCCCGGGTAAAGCACAAACGCAGATCCCGGCGATCCCTGCCCTTGACCATGACTTGTCTGCGATCATCGACCGTGATGGCAACCAGCTTGTCTCTGTTGGTTCCCACTGGGACCTGACAGGTCCGCTTCCGGAAGACGTTCGTGAGAACGTTGAGAAAGCAGGCGTTTGTCAAGCGTGTCACGAAGAGCGTTACAATCCTGAATTCTGGGACAAAGTCTCTGAAAAAGGTGAGTATGACTCTGACGATCACAATGACATGATCAAGAAAGCGCTTGAAGCGTATGCTGAAAAGCGCGCCATGAAGAAGTAATTCTTCCTTTTGACGATCAACGGGTTGGAGGGCCGATTACCCTCGGTCCTCCTCTCCCTGGAAGTCTTCTAAATCATTGATCTTTCTGGCTTATGCCCAAACTGGTATAAGTTGGTATGAGCGAGAAAGATATTTGAAAAACGACGAGTAGATTATGAAAAATCTTTGGAATTGGTTTTGGAATACAAGCAACCGTCTGGTGTTTGCATTGATCCTGTTTATTACAGGCATCATTGCCTGGGGGGGCTTCAATACCGCAATGGAATATACCAATACGATGGAATTCTGTATTGGTTGCCACGAAATGGAAGACAATGTCTATGCTGAATATAAAGGCACCATTCATTTCCATAACCGTTCTGGCGTTCAGGCTGGATGTCCGGATTGTCACGTTCCCAAGGAATGGGGGCCAAAGATGGTGCGTAAAATCCAGGCCAGTAAGGAATTGCTGGGCAAGGCCATGGGCATCATCGATACTAAAGAAAAGTTTGAAGAACACCGCCTGACCATGGCGCAAAGCGTCTGGGCGGCCATGCGGGCCAATGGTTCACAGGAATGTAAAAACTGTCACTCCTATGAAGCCATGCATGCAGAAAAACAGGGTGATCGTGCGAAAAAGATGATGGCAGAAGCGGCTAAAACCGATGCAGCCTGTATCGACTGTCACAAAGGGATTGCGCATAAATTGCCGAAGTTTGACAAAATCTATGCAGGCTGGGCAGCAGATGTGAAAACTGCGGTGGAAGGTGACAGCCTGTCGGTCAGCACCCTTTATGCTGCGATGCCAACAACCCTTTATCTGGAACAAAATGAAGAGTCAGACGTTGTTGCCAATGTTCATCCGTTGACTGAACTTTCCGTCGTTGAAAAAGCAGGTGATTGGCTGAAAGTCAAACTGGTGGCCTGGGACCGTGAAGGCGGCGCGCAACTGTTCGCCAAAGCAGGCCCGCTGTATGAAGTGGCGAAGCTCGGCGGTGCAGGATTTGATGTGGTTAAACAAACCGAAGAATGGGTTGATCAGGAATCAGAGCTGACCTGGAACAAAGCATCCGTTGAAGGCTGGGTCAAAAAAGGAAGCCTGACATCTGATATGCAGGTGGTGTCCAACTATGCAGAAAAACTGTGGGATGCAGACTGCGGCTTGTGTCACACCCGCTATGATGCGGATCGCTATAACGCGTTTGACTGGGTGAAACGCATGAAAGCCATGCGTCGTTTCACCCATCTGGAACAAGATCAGCAATTGCTGGTGTTGAAATATCTGCAAGCCGGGTCCTCGGATATGGTTGCAAAAAAGTAAGCTGGTAGAAGGGGGCGGTGATGAAAATTGCATATCTGTTGGCACTGCTGATTGGCTTTGCTGCCTCACCTCTATGGGCCAGTGATATTGCGGCTCCCGTTCCTTTAACCAGCAAAAAAATTGCCGAACAAACCTGTCCGCAAACTTGTCAGCAACATGAATGTGGCTGGTCGGGACAGTTTAAGAAGGGCAGCTGTGATTGCGGGTCAACGCGGATCATAAAAATCCCGGGCGGGGTGATCCGCACACAAGAACAAGCCGTCGCGGCTTGTACTGAGATTTGTACATTGAATGAAGCGCCCTGGACGGGGCAGTGGGAACATTTTAAAGGCGGGTTTGATCTCTGTTCCTGCCAAACCGTGGGCGACTGGTGTGAACCAAAACAGGTTCAAAAGTAATTTTCAAAATGGCTTTTAAAGACATGGAAGAGGGGAAGAACATGAAAGTAGCAGCATCAATTTTCGCACTGGGCCTGATGATGTCCACAGCTGCATTTGCAGGTCTGGATGAAGGTCTGGTAGCCCTTGATAAACAGGATTTTGAAACTGCACGCGCCGAATTGGAAGGCCCGGCTGAAGAAGGCGATGCGCTGGCTCAGTATCACATGGGGGCCATGTATCACGGTGGCTTTGGTGGGGAACGCTCTGAACAAAAAGCACTGCGTTACTATCAATCTTCTGCCGAAAAAGGCAATGCGGATGCCCAGTTCCAACTTGGGTATTTCTATCAAAAAGGCAAAGCCTGGCTGGAAAAGAACCCGGACAGCGCGGTTGCCTGGTACAACAAGGCTGCGCAGCAGGGCAGTGTGGCGTCCCAGTATAATCTGGCGATGATGTATGCAACGGGCGAAGCAGTACCTGTAGCTTACGGGTCAAACCCGGATTACATCAAATCGCGCGGCTGGTTTTTAATTGTGCGTGATCATGTGGATATGGAAGAAGACCGTGCCAAGGTCACCACACAGATCAAAGACCTGGAAGGACATATGACCCCGCGTCAACTTAGAAAATCGGAAGAATTCCATAAAGACTGGATGGCACAATACGCCCAAAAATAAAATCCGGTCGCGTTGTGGTAACGCAGTTTGGGGGAAGTTAACATGAGCAAACTTACAGGAATAATTTGTCTTCTGGCTGCTTTATGGTGTGCGCCTGCAGCGGCCTCTGTCTATGATTTGGCCTTTCAATCGATTGATGGCGAAGAACTGGATATGGCGGCTTATCGGGGTAAGGTCGCTCTGGTGGCTGTTACGGCAACCCAATGTGGCAACAGCCATCAACTGGCAACACTCCAGCAGATATGGGAGAAATATCGGGAAAAAGGGCTGGTTGTGATGGGCATTCCCTCCAATGACTTTGGACTGGAGCCACGCAAAGGTAAGGCCATTAAGGAGTTTTGCGAGACCAATTACAATGCTGTTTTCCCCATGACGAGCCTGTCCCGTGTCAAAGGGGAGGATCAGCATGCCTTCTTTAAACAAGTGGAAATCGATTTGGGTAAAGAAGGGCTGCCGGGCTGGAATTTCTATAAATATCTGATTGATAGGCAGGGGAAGGTCATCAAGGTCTACCCCACCATGACACAGCCAATGGATGAAGGGCTGATTGAAGATATAGAAAGCGCCTTGAGGCGTTAAATCTCGTAATCCATATCTTCCACGCCAATGGGCAGGATCAGTCTGAAACAGGTGCCCTGGTCGCAAAGCTGATTAAGTCGGATTTGACCATTGTGTTGTTCTGCCAGTTTTTTTACGATCGCTAGACCTAATCCAGTGCCTTTGGGGCGGTTGGTGATGAAGGGGTCAAACAGCGCCTCAGCCACTTCTTCGGCAATCCCAGGCCCTTCATCGCAGACCGCAAAACTGATGCAATCTTCATCATTGGCTACCAGTTGTTCGACCTGCAAGGTGATGTTTGATCCATGCGGGGCGAAATGGATGGCGTTGTCCATCAGGTTCTGCAAGGCCTGCATGACTTTGGTGCGATCACATTTGATGCGTGGCAGGCTGTGCGGACTGTCCAGGTTGATCTGCACATCCTTGGCATGGGCCATAGGTTCGAAGACCAAGGATGCATTACGTGCAATGCGTACCGGATCATGCCAGTCTTTGTGGGGAACGGAAGGGCGTGCAAAGGTTAGCATGTCCACCAGGACGTTCTCCATCAGGGTGATCTGGTCATTGGCAATTTCCCATTGATCTTTCAAAGCCGGGTCATGTTCTTCACCTTGTAAAATCTGGATGTTGACTTTGACGGTCGAAAGGGAGTTTCGAAGGTCGTGGGCAAGCATGGCTGCCATGCGGCCCAATGTGGCAAGCTCCTGCGTCTTTGCCGCTTCTCTGAGCGATGACAGCATGCGGCTTAGGGCATCGGAGAGGATGCGAATTTCACCTTTTCCTGTCACATCAATACTATCTACCGATGGGTCCCCAAGGGCAATTTTGTTCGCAGTTTCAGTCAGTTGTTCCACCGGTTTTAGAACACTGGACGTTATGTAAGAACTGGCAATCGCGATGGAGGCTGCAATGGCAAAGAGGGATATATAAAGATGTTCATCCAACCGTTTTGCAATCCCTTCGATGGCAGAACGCGGGATGGCATAGCCGTAAATCCATTTTCGATCCACCCCATGGACCGTGCCAAATCCGATATCGACTTTACTGAGGATCAGGAAGTGATCCGGTGTTTCAAACCGTTTGGTTTCAAGCGGTGAGGTGCTGGTGACCCAGCCAAGCCAATCTTCTTCCAGATGGAAATCACGCTGGATACGTTCACTGTTGCCAAATTCAAAGGCGAAGGTGCGCGACTGGTCCTTGTTGTGCAGATATTCCCCATTGGCGTTGGTGACCAGAAAATCCCCCGGGGTATCTGTGCGCACGTGATCTTGCACCAGTTTGTGGAAATTCACATTGATGATGACGATCCCGACATTTTCCCCGTCTGCTGACGTCACAGGGGTTGCCACCCGGATCATGGGGCGAAGGGGTTGTTCGATCACACCAAATTCACGGTTTAAATCGATGTGGGAGATAAAGGTCTCGCCTTGTGATAGCTTGATGGTTTCCTTGAAATAATAGCGCGATCCTTTTTCCTGCAACTGGGGGCCTGCCACATTAGCAATACCTTCACCGTGACGATCTACACGCACGACCTCTAGCCCCTTCTGATTGGCCCCGATCAGGCGGACCTGATCATAAGACGGGTTTTGGCGCAGAATGGTGCGAAACAGTTCGATCAGTTCCAGTTGCAAGGTTTCGCGGTTTTGATCCTGCGGCAGTTCGGGTAGCAGCTTGGCTGCCCGCGTTGCTGCCAGAATACGGATCAGGTTTTTCAGGCGGTCGATTTCATTACTGAATTCATTGATGGCAGCACGGGCATTTTGTTCTGCACTGGCGACTTCGCGTTCTTTCAAAATCAGCAGGGTTTGTTCGGTCGTATGAAGTGCAACCAAAAGCAAGGGCAGGATCGACAGGGTAAAGGTGATGATGAAAATTTTGCGCGAAAGCTTCATGGTCGTGGTTCGCCAAATCAATAAAAACTTGGGGTTACTTTTTCACACTTTCCCCCTTATGCCCAGACCTAACTGAAAGTCATTGCATATAAGCTCCAGCGTTGCTTAAATGCGAAGAACTTATTGATCCGGAAACCTAAATGCTTGAACCCATTGTCCTTACCCTGAAACTTGCCAGCCTGACGACGTTGATCCTGTTGATCATCGGAACGCCGCTTGCCTGGTGGTTGGCGCGCACGGACAATATGTTTAAAGAAGCTGTGGGCGCGGTGGTGGCTTTGCCGCTTGTTCTGCCGCCAACCGTACTTGGGTTCTATCTGTTGATTGCACTGGGACCGCAAAGTCCGCTGGGGCAATTGGTGATTTCCATTTTTGGGCATGCGCTGCCGTTCAGTTTTGCAGGCCTTGTCATTGGTTCGGTCGTTTATTCCCTGCCCTTTGTCGTACAACCTGTCAGAAATGCGTTTGAAGCCATTGGCGATAAACCGCTGGAAGCTGCGGCCACGCTGCGTGCCTCACCCCTCGATACGTTCTTCAGTGTCGCCTTGCCGCTTGCACGTCCCGGTTTGATGACAGGCGCTGTTCTCGGGTTTGCCCATACGGTCGGGGAATTTGGTGTTGTTTTGATGATCGGTGGCAATATCCCCGGCGAAACCAAGGTGCTTTCCATTGCGATCTATGACCATGTGGAAAACCTGGAATGGACCGAAGCACATATCCTGTCCGCAGGTATGCTGGGGTTCAGTTTTCTGGTGATCCTTGCCATGATGGTGCTGGAAAAACGATTACGTAAGAGGGCCGCATGACAGATATCATCGCCCGCCTGAAAGGATCGTTTGATCGCTTTGATCTGGATGCTGATTTCACCATTCCGGCTGAAGGGGTGACTGCGTTGTTTGGACAGTCCGGTTGTGGGAAGACGACGGTTCTGCGCTGCCTGGCAGGTCTGGAACAGGTGGCGGATGGTTATCTGTCTGTCGCGGGTGAAGTCTGGCAAGATGAAACAACCTTTTTACCAGCTCATAAACGTCCCATCGGTTATGTGTTTCAGGATGCCAACCTGTTTGACCATCTGAATGTGCGGGATAATCTTCTGTTCGGTCAAAAACGAAGCAAGGCAAAAGAAGGCCCGGACTTTAACGAAGTCATCAAATTGATGGGACTGGAAAATCTGTTGGAGCGCGCGGTCGGTGACTTATCTGGCGGGGAAAAGCAACGGGTCGCAATTGGTCGGGCATTGTTGTCCAATCCACGCTTGTTGCTGATGGACGAACCGTTAAGCGCGCTGGACCGATTTTCAAAGAATGAGATTATCCCGTATCTGGAACGGCTGCATGAAAGCCTGTCCATCCCGGTTGTTTATATTTCCCATGATAGTGAGGAAGTGGAACGGCTGGCCGATCATCTGATCTTGATGGAAAAAGGGCGCATCACCGCAAGTGGGGCTTTGCTGGATATGCTGGCAGACCCGAAACTGTTTATCGCTAAAAGTTCCAAGACCGCCAGTGTGCTGGAAGCCGCCATTGCGAAGTTTGATGAGAGGGATCACCTGACCACCTTGAAAATCGCAGATAAAGAACTGTTTGTGCCCGGCTATGTGGGGCAGGTGGGGGAAACACGACGTGTACGCATTCTGGCAACCGACGTCAGTCTCGCGCTGGAAAAGCCATCAAAGACAACGATCCTGAATGTGTTTGAAAGCAGGATCGCGGAAATTGCCGCCATTGACGATGCCCGCATCAACGTCGTGCTGGAAATGGGCGCAGCTAAACTGATTGCGCGGATTACGACCCGGTCTTTAAACAGTTTTGATTTTGAAGTCGGACAGAATCTATATGCCCAGGTAAAGGGTGTCTCCATGGTGGAACGTAGGAAAAAAGCATGACAAAAATCGGATGTGTTCTTCTTGCTGGTGGTCTGGCCACCCGCATGGGCGGGGGCGACAAGGGGCTGAAACAGGTGGATGGGAAAGCGATCCTTGACCGGGTGTTGGATTGCATCAAACCTCAGACGGATGTGATTGTGATCAATGCCAATGGGGAAGGCAGTCGTTTTGATAGCTACGGCTTGCCTGTGGTCAGTGACAGTGTAGAAGGGTTTGTGGGGCCATTAGCAGGCATTCTTGCCGGGATGGATGCGCTGAATGAATATAGCCATATCCTGTCTGTCCCCACAGATACCCCCTTTTTGCCCGATGATCTGGTCGCAAAGCTTTATGCGCCGATTGAAAAGGGTGAAGCAGCAATCGTACTGGCGCGGTCCGGCGGTTATGATCATCCGGTGGTCGGCATCTGGCCGACGGCTTTGCGTGAAGATTTGCGCAAAGCTCTGGTCGAAGAAGATATCCGCAAACTGAAGAAATGGATTTCGCGTTATTCCTACGCAACGGTGGAATGGTCAACGGACCCGGTGGACCCATTCTTTAACGCTAATAGCCCGGAAGATATTGCGGCTAGTTCACAACTGATAGCGCAAACAAAAGACCGCTGATCAGCCCAAGTGCTACCTTAAACCCGATGCGCCAGCCCGGTGTACTTGCGCGCAGGTTCAGGAAATCTGACAGGATAGCAAAGGCTTTGAACAGGCTGAGGCCGAAAATCACAGCAATGATCAGCGGGCTTAACGGTTCAATCACCGCCTGATCGACGCGTGCGGAAATCATGCTGGAAACAGTCAGCACAAACAGGATTGCCCAGATCAGCGTCAGGCGTTTGGGGCCGGGGTGTTGGTTTTCCATCTTCAATGCACCAGATAGACCAGAGGGAACAACAGAACCCAGATCAAATCAACCATATGCCAGAAGGCACAGACGGTTTCCAGTGTCTGGGGTTTGGGTTTGGCAACGGCAATACCCAATAACACAAGGCCGAAAATCACATGAAGGAAGTGAAAGCCAGTCATCAGATAGAACAGGGTAAAGAAGTCGTTGGTTTCAATATTGATGCCCTGTGCGGCCTTGTCGCCATATTCAACGAATTTGACGATACCAAACATCACACCAAACGCCATGGCACCCAACAGACAGGCCCGTGTCTTTTTGATGTCACCCTGCTGGACGGCGTGGGTGGCAAGGGCGGCCAAATAGCCGCTGGTGATCAGGATCAGGGTATTGATCCCGCCCATAAAGCGATCCAGCTTGTTTTGCGATTCCATAAAGACGTCAGGTTCCAACACCTGATTGACCGCAAATCCAACGAAAAAAGCGCCAAAGACCAGCAGCTCACTGATGATCAAAATCCACATCATGGGGTTGCCGGGCAGATTGTCCAGTGCCCCCCATCCGGCTTTTTCTTCCATCACGACGTCCTTCATGATCCGCGCACCAACTGTCGATAGATTTTAGGCAAAGCGGTGGACAGTTTGGAGACATGGCTGATGATCTGATAGGACCCCCGCCCAAAGATATAGGGGAAATATTCCTGTGCCTGACGGTCCACGGTCACGCCAAAGATGGTGACGCCCATCTGTTTACATTCCGATACCGCCTTGCGGCTGTCCTCAATCCCATAAAGCCCTTCATAATGATCCACATCATTGGGCTTGCCATCCGTGATGACCAGCAACAGCTTTTGACGGTTCGGTCGTTTGGCAAGGTCTTCAGAGATTGCACGCACAGCCGCGCCGATGCGGGTGTAATAGCCCGGTTTCAGGGCAGAAATCCGGCGAAGGGCGGTTTGGTTAAACTTTTCATCAAAGCCCTTGATCTCGTCAATGCGCACATAGCTGCGCTTGCGTGAGGTAAAGGTATGGATGGCAAAATCATCCCCGCAGGCCGCCAGACCATTGCCTAAAATGGTCAGGGCTTCTTTTTCCACATCGATGACCCGGCGGTTATCCAGCCAGCTGTCGGTGGAAAGCGAGACATCGACCAGAATGGAGACCGCGAGATCGCGGCTCTGGATTTTGGTGGAGGTATAAATGCGGTTGGATGAAACGCCATTGGCTTTCAAATCAGCGCGTGCACGCACGACCGCTTCAATATCCAGTTCTTCCCCGTCGGGTTGTGCACGCAGGGTTTCGCGCTTGGCCTGCAGGGCTTCGAACTGGCGTTTGACCCGGCGGATGCGGCGTTTGGCCGCTTCGTTCGGTTTCCAGTCTTCGCCTTCTTCGGTTGCTGTGCGGATTTGGATGCTGCAATGATCCGGATGATAGACCTGACGTTTATAATCCCATTCAGGAACCAGACGTTCATCGATCAGACGGTCGGTTTCCACCTCATCTGCGGGCAGGTCCAGGTCCAGCTTGATCTTGGTTGCGGCCTTTTTGTCATGTTCGCCCACCGTGATACTGTCCATATCATCGGCTGTTTTGGACGCTTCGTCTTCATCGTCATCTTCGGTGTTGCGATTGACGTTTAACATATCTGCGACAGACATGATCTTGTCATAGATATGCAGGAAGAACCCGTCATCCCGGTTGGCCTGATCCAGATTGCGGCGTTGCGCACGGATTTTGCGGTTATCTTTTGAATTCTTGGAACTGTTGCCGCCACGCTCTTCATTGCCTTTGCGACCACCACCTGTTGGGGGGGCAATCACTTCCCCCCAAAGCGGAACGGGCAGGAAAGGGCGATACTGTGGTGGCGCAGGCACAATTGCAACATTGTCATCACCTAACACGAAAGCCAGATAGTTATTGGCGTCAGGCTCCGCAGCACCCAGCATCCATTGCAGGATTTCTTCCAGACTGCGTTCTGAAATCGGCAGGCTGCGTTTGGGGCGCATCATCAGGAAGGCTTGGGACAGTTTGGTCCAGACCGGACGCATGCCGGGCATTTCTTCCATGATCCGTTCCTGCAGGCGTAAAGCCCGGCGCAGGAAAAGCAGATCGCGTTTCAGCGGGTCTTCTTCATATGCTGGTGGTGTCTGGTCTTCAGATGCAAAATAGGCCGCCAGCCAGAAATAAAGCGCCCGGTTCAGACTGACTTCCGGGAAGGTATCAATGGTTTGGGGCAGCATCAAGGTTTGCCCATCCATGGTCGGTCGCATGGTTTTTTCTTCTGCCATGCCAAGCTTTTGGCGAAACGACAGACGGTGTTTGGAGGTTTCATGCTTGCTGGCGGCGATTTCCATGCCGCGCAGGCCCCCCAGCGTGCGAAAGAAAACGGCCAAAGGTCCGCGCACTTCTTCCAGTGTGATGGCAGCTTCGGGAAAAGAGGTATAGCTTTCCGCCCCGCCAATGATCTTATCCCACTGGTGGCCGACAAATTCTTCAACCTCTAAGACGTCGAGAACAGACATGGCCTTATCCCATGGTTACGGAAACGACTTCAAGCAAACCTTCTTTGACATCCGGCTCGTCCGTCAGTGGTTCAATCATGGCATGAAGGATGGCTTCATCCACTTTCATCCCGGCCTGAATGAGGCTGGCACAATAAACGATCAGACGGGTGGAAACACCTTCTTCCAGATCCTGACCTTTCAGGCCGCGCAATTGTCCGGCCAAACGGATCAGCGGTTTGACGCGGTCCAGGTCCAGATTGCTTTCCTTGGCGACAATTTGTGCTTCGATATCCTGATGGGGGAAATCAAATTCCACGCCCAGGAAACGCTGACGGGTGGAGGGTTTCAGCGTCTTCATGATGTTCTGATAGCCGGGGTTATAAGATACCACCAGCATGAAATTGTCGGGGGCCACCAATTCTTCGCCTGTGCGATCCAGCGGCAGAACACGACGGTCATCGGTCAGCGGGTGGAGAACGACGGTGACGTCTTTGCGTGCTTCTACGACTTCATCCAGATAACAGATGCCGCCATGGCGCACCGCACGGGTCAGTGGGCCATCAGTCCAGACCGTATCGCCACCTTTTAAAAGATAACGCCCTGTCAGATCAGCGGCTGTCAAATCATCATGACAGGAAACCGTATGAAGCGGCAGGCCGAGTTTCGCCGCCATATGAGAGACAAAACGCGTTTTTCCGCAGCCTGTTGGCCCTTTCAGCAGCAAGGGCAGTTTGTTTTTATAGGCATGTTCAAAGAGTTCGCATTCGTTGGCGCTCGGGACGTAGTGTGGGATGTGCTGGCTCATGATTGAGTACTCTTATTTTTGAAAAGGATATAACGAATAGAAGGTGTTAAAGGTTAGAATTTGAAAAAAGCAAAAAATCGATTTGTGAGAAAAAAGGCCGGGACCGTTAATAAGACCCCGGCACAAAGTTCGTGTATTTATTATTCTGCAGCTTGTGCTACAGCGGCTTCGTCTTTCTTGCCTGGAAGGACAAGCGCCAGGACGACCAGCAGGACGCCAAGGACAACGACGACACCAGAACCCAGACGCATCCAGTAGAACAGCTCAAGCTGATCTTGTACGTCCATGAAGTCTTCGCCCAGTACACGTTGCATGTGTGTTTGAACAACACCGGCAAATGTCAGAGTAAAGGTCATGAAGGACATACCGGAACCTGCGATCCAGAAACCCCACATGTTGAGGGTCTGGTTGAATGGGTTGCGGCCCAGAAGGTTAGGCAGGGCGTAAGTCATGATCGCAATATTGACCATTACATAAGCGCCGTAGAATGCCAGGTGACCGTGAGCAGCAGTGACTTGTGTACCGTGTGTGTAGTAGTTCACGGAAGACAAGGTGTGCATGAAGCCCCATACACCAGCGCCGAAGAATGCGAAGACTGCACAACCGAGCGCCCACAGCAGAGCTGCTTTGTTTGGATGCGAGCGACCGCCTTTCCATACCATGTAGAACGTAAAGACAACCATGGAGAAGAAAGGAATAACTTCAAGCGTGGAGAAGATGGAACCGATCCACTGCCAGTAACCAGGTGTACCGATCCAGTAATAGTGGTGACCAGTACCAAGGATACCTGTGAACAGTGTCAGAGATACGATCAGGTACAGCCATTTTTCAACGATTTCACGGTCAACACCTGTAAGTTTGATCATCAGGAAGGCCAGAATGGAAGCCATGATCAATTCCCAGACACCTTCTACCCACAAGTGAACGACCCACCACCAGAACATTTTGTCCAGCACGAGGTTTGTTGGGTTGTAGAAAGCAAACAGGAAGAAGACGGCAACGCCCCAAAGACCAATAAGCAGAACCAGGGAAACAGCTGTTTTACGACCTTTCAACACTGTCATGGACAGGTTGAACAGGAACATCAAGGCCACGATTACGATCGCAACTTTGATCCACAGGGGTTGTTCCAGGAATTCACGACCGCCGTGGATACCAAACAGGTAGCCAACAACAGCAGCGCCTGCACCGATCAGAAACAGCCAGAACTGCAGAATTGCCAGTTTCGGACTGTGAAGTTCAGTTTCAGCTTCTTCAGGAATTAAGTAATATGCCGCGCCCATGAAGCCCATCAGCAGCCAGACGATCAACGCGTTTGTATGGATCATACGGATGACGTTAAACGGTACCAGGTCCGAAAGGAAGTTCGGCATTACGTAAATTGTACCGGCGATAAGGCCGCCCAGGACCTGCGCCACGAATAAAGCCAGAGCACCATAAAAATAGTATAGCGCGACTTTTTGAGATTGATATTTCATAATCTTGTCCTCACCCTTTCAGTGAATTAACCGGCGTCGTTAGGCGGCCAGTTTTGGGTGTTGATTTCGCTGGTCCATTTAAAGAACTGAACCAAACCTTCCAATTCGGCCTCTGTGAGGTCGTAATGGGGCATTTGGCGACGGCCTTCAATGCCAGTAGGCTGTGACTTGATCCATTCTTTGATGAATTCAGATGCCCCCTCGGCATCGTCCTTTCCACCGCGACGAACCCAAACATTGCCAAGCTCAGGTGCGTAATAGGCACCTTCACCCAGAAGTGAGTGACAGTTAATACATGAATGCCGCTCCCAAACCTCTTTACCCAAGGCGACTTCTTCTGTGATGCCTTCTGGATTTGAAGCTTCGTCGTTCACAAATATGACCGACTGCACTACAAGCAGAGCAAAGACAGCAAAGAAGAAAATTGTACCCCCAAAAAAGATATTTCGAGCGGCGCTGATGGTTAAGCGCTCTTGCATGGTAATCTCCTAAAAAACAAAATACGTATAGGGCGTCCAGAATTTCAGGCACATATACGTTTTATGGTCACCGAAGGTACCTGAGAGGGTTTCTAATTAACTTGAGTTTCGTCAATTAGTTGGAATTTCACACTTTAGGTGGAGCTAATTTGACGAAAGGTAATGTTTCTTTCGCAAAGATTATTGTACTTTAAGGGCATGTCAGACGGAGTTGAGTACAGATCATGTCCAAGAAAAGCTTATTAATCACCATTGCTGCCATCTGCGTGATGCTGGTGTTGGTTCTGATGATCCCGTTTATGCAGCCGCAACTGGATGATTTCGGCAATACAAGCGATCTCACCCCTGTCTCTTTAAAACTCGGGAACAATCAGTTTGAAATCCCCAAAGCTTATCTGTGGTACAAGCCCAACTGGGCGGGTGAGGCCAAAAACTCAATTCACATGGTCGTCACCCTGCCGGACTATCGTCCCTATAGCGAAGAAACCAAGATTATGTTCAAAGGGGGGCCGGGCGTAAAATACAAATTGTCGTTCGATCTGTTTAAAAAACTACCCGGCGAAAAGGTGGAAGATATCTATTTTAAAGATGGCTATCTGGAACGTTGCGAGAAAAACTGGAAAACCTTCAAGGTCTGCCCCTATGATCGCAACCCGGAACTGTTTGAAGTGATGGTCAACCCCAACGGTCAAATCCCTATCGCCTTCGTCTGTCCGGCACTTGCTACGCAGCGTTCCCCCTTCTGCCATATGGAAATGGACTACGGCCCCGACCTGAAACTCAAAATCGGCCTGCATGAGACGCAACTTATGACTGCAGACGCCATTATTCCGAAAATGCTGGGGATCCTCAAAGGGTTTGAGAAATAACCCACTAATCCGTTCATAGCACCTGTCAGGATATGAAACGGTTCCATAAATTGGAACTTTTCCATTGTTCCAAATTTTGGAACTTGGTATAATGGCAGGTGAGGCAAGCATGAGATTGTTAGGCACCGGGGTGCTGACACAGCTGATTGAGCGAGAAGAGGCGCAAAACCCCAAACAAGGCGCAATCCTTCGTGAAGCTTTAAAAGCGTGGCGTGCAGAGGTAAGAGATGCTGACTGGACCAAGACAACGGATGTTCAGGCGCAGTTTTCTTCTGCAGATCATGTGAAGAATAACCGGATGGTTTTTAATATTTGTGGGAACAAATACCGTCTGGTTGTCCAGTTTAACTACCGAGTGCCCATTGCCAGGGTTAAATTTGCAGGCACGCATAAAGAATATGATGCCATTGCGGACATCACGCAGATTTAGGAGTCTCTGACATGAATGTTTTTCCGATTTATACGGATGCGGATTATGAGCTTGCCATGGAAGCCATTGATACGCTGATGGACCTGAATGACGGTGACGGGCCTGAGGATGGGAGCCTTGCTTTACAGGAACTGGATATCCTATCTGTTTTGGCAGAAAGTTATGAACGCAAACGCTTTCCCATGGATGATCCTGACCCCCGACATGCGGTTAAATACGCGTTGGAAATTCACGGTCTTGATCAGTCTGATCTGGCAAGAATTTTAAGCAGTAAACCACGGGCTTCAGAACTGTTGAATGGAACCGGGAATATGAAGGGGTTATCCAGAAGCCAGATGCAACTTTTGCATACCAACCTCCATATCCCGGCTGAAATTTTGATCCGTGATTTCCCGCAGGAGAGTGAAGAATCTTGATGTATTAAAGCGCACTCGCCGTGCGTGATGCCTGATCATAAAGACCGGACAGGCCGCGCAGCAGGGTCGCAACATCCGATAAATCCAGCCCGCCGTTTTCAAAGGCTTTGGAGGCGCTGACCAAACAGCGTTCACGGATGCGACGGTATTCGGTGCAGAGGCGCTGGCCTTCTTCGGTGGTGGAATAGAACCGTTCCTTGCCGCGTTTGTCACCTTCGACAAAGCCGGCCTTGATCAGTTTTTTCAGGGAATAATTGACTGTGTGCTGGTCTTCGATGTTGAGCACAAAACAGATATCAACCAGGCGCTTGTCTTTGGCGCGGTGATTAACGTTGTGCAGGACCAATACATCAAGGGGGCTGAAATCACTTTCGCCTACGGCTGCCATGCAGCGGGTCATCCATCTTTGGAAGGCGTTAAAGGAAATGATCAGGCCGTATTCAAACTCGCTGAGCTGCCAGCCTTCTTCGGACGCCAGATGTTCGGATGACACAATGTGTCTGTTATAGGGATAATCGTCTTCTGATTTGTCCATTTTACTGCCTCCTTAATCGGTATTTTATCTATAAGTTACAGATAAAATACCGATAAGACAAGCTGCGAGCGTGATCAGGAGGTAAAAGTGACGATGAAACCTTTATCTTCGGGATATTTCTTATCGACCTTCTTGCGGGCCTCTTCCGTGCTGCATGCTTCAACGGTGAAGCGACGGCGGCTTCCCCAGAAATCGCTGAATTCCGGGTGTTCACCGTTTTCCTGCAGGTGGGCGTGAACGTCCTTGTTAAAGACTTCAAAGGTGTATTCTTCTCTGCGCATATTCTCTTCCTAATGTGACATGAAAACGGGGATGTCCGTATTCATGATGAGCGAGCGCGTTGCACTGCCCAGAACCATTTCACGCAGGCGCGAATGGCCATAGGCACCCATGACGATCAGGGAACTTTGGTGATTTTGCGCACTCTCCAAAATCAACTGACCTGATCGTTTCTCTTTGGCTTCCAGAATTTTGCTGGTCGCCTTAATCCCCAAATCCGTCAGCATGGCAGTGACGTCATCTGTCTTTGCTATGCTGAAGGGGCGGCTGTGGTCGTCTGACTTGATGGTCACGACTTCCACACTTTCGGCAGTTTCCAAAAAGGGAAGACTGTCAAAAAAGGCCCGTGTACTTTCACGCCCGCCATCCCAGGCGATGGTGATGCGGGAAAAGTCGGGTTCTTTGGCATGATCACGTGGCACCACAATCACCGGGCGACCGCTGCCGATCAACAGATGAGACAGTGCGCCTTTTTCGTCTTGCATGGCAGAACTGGCGTTATCAGGCTGTCCGGTCACCACCAGATTGTAAAAACGCGCTTTTCGACGCAGTGCAATGGATGGGTCATCATTGGTGATGACGAAGTTTGACGCGATGTCAAACTTGCCAATCGTGTCATCAAACTGGGCTTTTGCAAGGCTGGAGGGCTGGCTGTCCTGATCGATGTTTTTCTTGATGGCTTTTTGCAAGGCATCGTCAAACATCCCCAGATTGCTGGTATTTGGTCCAACAAACAAGCCGGTTAACTGGGCATCTTGTTGGGTCGCCAGATGGGCGGCGTATTTGGTCCAGTTGACGCAATGGGCATTGTCGTCTTGATAGACCATGATTTTGGATAGTTTCATTTTCAACTCCGAACCATATCCGATCAGGACATGTTGTTGGGTAACCATGTGACGATTTCAGGGAAGACAGTGATGGCCCCGACGGCGGCAATCAAGATCAGGAAGAAGGGCAGGGCCGCTTTTGCAACAACCAGAATGTTGCGACCTGATAGCGATTGAATAACAAACAGGTTAAAGCCGACGGGCGGGGTGATTTGTGACATCTCAACCACAATCACAATGAAAATCCCGAACCAGAGCGGATCGATACCAGCCGCTTCGACCATCGGAAGGATGACAGCAGTGGTCAGTACCACAACAGAAATGCCATCAAGGAAACAGCCCATAACGATGAAGAAGACGGTGAGGGCTGCAAGCAACTGGTAGTGAGAAAGGTTCATTTCCCCAATCCAGCTGGCAAGACTTGCAGGGATTCCGGTGAAGCCCATGGCCGTTGTCAAAAAGGCCGCGCCCGCCAGAATAAAGGCGATCATACAGGATGTGCGTGTGGCGCTCAGGATGCCGTCTATAAAGCTTTCCTTGGTCAGATCGCCAGTAAATTTGGTCAGACATAGCGCGAGGAACACACCAACCGCAGCTGCATCTGTGGGCGATGCAATCCCGGTATAGATGGATCCGATCACGCCCAGGATCAACAGGACCACAGGGCCAAGGCTCTTGATGCTGTGCAGACGCTGTTTCCAGGTGAAACTTTCTTTTTCACCGGGCATTTTATCTTTGTTGATAACGGACCAGATGGCAACAAAGGCCATGAACATCCCCACCAGCATAATGCCGGGACCAACACCTGCGACAAACAGGCGGGCGATGGATTGTTCGGTTGCAACCCCATATACGATCAGAATGATGGATGGTGGGATCAATAGGCCGAGCGTGGCAGAACCTGCCAATGTACCCAGGATCATTTTTTCATCATATCCGCGGCGTTTGAGTTCCGGGATCGAGATTTTACCGATGGTGGCCGCAGTGGCAGCGGATGAACCTGATACGGCAGCAAAGATACCGCAACCGATGATGTTGACGTGCAACAGCTTGCCGGGCAGGCCGCCCATCCAGGGTTGCAGGCCTTCAAACATATCGTCTGACAGGCGTGATCTGAACAGGATATCCCCCATCCAGATGAAGAGCGGCAGCGCGGCCAGGGACCAGAGGTTACTATGCCCCCAGATGGTGGAAGCCATCAGCGCACCTGTGTCAGTTGCGGCAAAAACAACGATGGACAAGGTTGCAACGGCGATCAGGGAAATTGCCACCCAGACGCCAGTACCCAGCATAAAGAACAGGACGATCAGGATCAAAAGGGCGGGAAATAAAATATCACTCATTATTCAGCCCCCAATTCGTCAGCATCGCCTGTGATAAAGAAATTCTTGTTTAAAAGGGATGAGATAAATCCATCCAGAAGGGAGATCGCCATCAAAGTGGTGCCCAGACCCAGCGTGATTTGCGGGATCCAGATTGGCACGGCGATCAATCCGGGGGACAAATCCCCAAATTCGTATGATTCAAGCACCAGTTCCCAAGCGTAAAAGGACAACCAGGCAATCAGGATAAACCCAACCAGGAAGGACCAGGTATCGGTGATGCGACGGCCACCCGGACCCATGCGTTGAATAAACAGGTTCACGCGGATGTGGGTGCCGTGCTGCAGGGCATAAGGCAGGGCGAGGAAAGAAGCACCTGCCAGCATAAAGCCTGCGATTTCGGCGTAAGATGGGATCGCAAGTCCAATGGCATGTCCGGTAACGGATGCGGCGATAAAATCAATGAGATTGGCGCCGACTTGCAAGAGTACGATGGTAAAAATCGCAAACAGGAAGATGGCTCCCAGCACGCCGCCTGCGCGATATAAATTGTCTAGAAAAGCCCTCATGGTGAAGTCTCCAAATATAGTTGTGGCGGAGATAGGATAACCTCCGCCACGTTATTAGATTATTTTTGGTAAGTAGACAGAATGCCTTCACCGGCAGCCCCTGAGTTCTTCGCCCAGTCAGCTGTCATTTTTGTGCCTGCATCTTTCAGGCCGTTCAACAGATCAGCAGAAGGTGTGGACACGTTCATGCCGTTGTCTTTGAGGATTTTAATCTTGCTTGCGGTCTCAGCTTTACTTGCTTCCCAACCGCGAGCCTCAGCGGCTTCTGCTGCTTTTTGAACAGCGGCTTTGGCTTCGTCAGAAAGTTTGTTATAGGCTTTTGCGTTTACAACAACGATGTTTTTAGGAATCCAGGCCTGAACATCAACAAAGTTGTTTACGAAATCCCATGCTTTGGAGTTTGCACCCGTAGATGGGGATGTGATCATGGCTTCAACCTGACCCGTTGCAAAAGCTTGTGGGATATCAGGAACTTCAACCTGTGTCGGAACCGCGCCGGACAGACGGGCCAGACGTTCGGTCAATGCGTTATAAGCACGCATTTTAACGCCTTTCAGATCGTCAACAGAGTTGATTTCTTTCTTGGCATAAAGACCTTGTGGCGGCCATGGCACAGAGAAGAGAACTTTCAGGCGTTGCTTTTCCAGTTCTTTTTCAATGGTTGGGCGTGATGCATCCCAAAGACGCTTGGCATCTTCATAGTTGGTTGCCAGGAACGGGATGGAATCCACACCAAAGACGGCGTTTTCGTTGCTGAGGCGTGACAGGAAGAATTCGCCAACAGGGACCAGGCCTTTACGCACGGCGTTTTTGATTTCCGGGTGTTTCACCAGAGAACCAGCACTGTGAATCTTGATATCGAGTTCGCCGTTGGTGGCGGCACGCACGTCATCAGCAAAGGCTTTGATATTTACAGTGTGAAAGTTTCCGTCCGGATAAGGCGTTGGCATATTCCAGACGTCTTTTGCAGATGCTTGCCCGCTAAGAGCGACGAGTGCTGCTGCAGCAAGTGCAAACTTCGAAAATTTGAACATTTAAGTTACCTCCAAGTTACAATGTCGAGATTATAATGATAAATCGTTGACAAATTGTCAATGATATTTTAATTTAACGTCAATGAATGTTAATAAATGACCGAAAACAGTGAGGTTCCTTATGGAGTATCGGGTTTTAAATTTGGGCGACAGAGCTATTACGTTTGAGTTTGGTTCTGTTATTTCAAGAAGAGTCAGCCATCATGTGCTGGGTGTACACGCCCAATTAAAGGAATCGATTGCACAAGGCCTGATCACCGGAATCATAGAAACTGTGCCGACTTTCCGCTCATTAACGGTCCATTATGACCCGCTGGAATTGCTGGCTGATGAAGTCGAAGCATTGGTTGCCCCTTATATTAAAGCAGGCGGCAGTGTGAATTGCGACTCCACCCACTGGTCTTTCCCTGTGTGTTATGAAGGGGACTATGCCCCGGATATTGCTGATGTGGCTGAAAAGACAGGCTTAACGATTAAAGAGGTTGTAGATATCCATCAAAGAGAAGTGTTTGATGTGTTCATGCTGGGCTTCCTGCCCGGATTCGCTTTCCTTGGTTTGCTGGATGAACGCCTGCAACTGCCACGCCGTTCGGAACCACGTACAGCCGTGCCACGAGGATCGGTCGCGATTGCAGATCAGTTGACCGCGATCTATCCAACGGTGAGTCCGGGTGGCTGGAACCTGATCGGATCCACACCGATTGAACTTTTTGATATTCGCCAGAAAGACGCGGCTTTGCTAAAAGCAGGTGACCGGGTGGGTTTTCATGCGGTATCAGAAGCAGAATATAAGAAAATTGAAGCAGCAGTGGCGGCGGGTGGTTATTCCTACCGTGCTGAATGCCAGATTAAAGAGGTTGCTTAATGTCGGGGTATCTTGAAATACAATCCTCGGGCTTTCAAAGTTCAATACAGGATAAGGGGCGCTGGCGCTTTCAGGAATATGGCATTCCGCTTTGTGGCAGCGTGGTTCCCCATTGGATGGAGCTGGGCAACAATCTGGTTGGTAACAAGGCTGATGCGCCGGGTATTGAGTTCCGCGTGCTTGGCCCAACCCTGCAGGCGTTTGATGCGCCTGTGAAACTGGCAATCTGTGGCGATGTAACTGCTGAAGTGATCAGCGAGTCGGAAAGTGGCACGCATAGCCGTAAGGTTCCGGGTTGGCGCAGCTTTACCCTGAACCCGGACGAGAAACTGAAAATCGGCAGCCTTGAAAACTCTGTTGCGGGGTTCCTCGCGATTTCGGGTGGGGTGCAGGCTGATCCGGTGATGGGCAGTGTATCGACTTATATTCGATCTGAAATCGGTGGCTTGAATGGTCACCTTCTGCAGGTCGGTGACAGAATAGAAATTACCAAAGAAGCCGTTAAACAGGCTTGCGAAGCCGATAAAGTTCAGCCAAGTCCGCCGACGGTTGAAACCGGGCCGATCCGTGTGGTCTTGGGGCCACAGGAAGATTATTTTGATCAAACCTCAATTGATCAGTTTCTGAATTTTGAATATCTGGTGTCTAAAGAAAGTGACCGTATGGGCGCACGTCTTGAAGGCCCGACCCTGAAACATAAGGAAGACAAAGGCAGCGAGATTATTTCTGATGGCGTTGTCCCCGGCACCATTCAGGTCCCTGGCAATGGTCAGCCGATTGTTTTGTTAAATGATGGGCAGACGGTCGGGGGCTATCCCAAGATCGCAACTGTGATTTCATCAGACCTGCACCGTGTAGCAAATGCCTTGCCGGGTACACAGCTTAAGTTTGAAGCGATTTCTGCGCAGGAGGCTTGCCTGATCGCGCGGGAAGCCAAACTGGCGTTGGATCGGATGAAATCATTAATCGTTGCGGCGAGCGCAAATGGGTTTGTTAACCTGAAGGCGCTATATGAAACGAATTTAATCGGAGGCGTGGTCGATATGGCAAAGCCTGACCACTTTCCCGGATCCCTACAGGATGAGGATGAATAAGATGAAAGCCATCAACCTAAACGCAGATATGGGTGAAAGCTTTGGCGCTTACACAATTGGCGATGACGAAGCTATTCTGGATTCCGTCAAGTCCGCCAATATCGCCTGTGGCTTTCATGCGGGTGATCCCGTTGTGATGCAAGAAACGGTTAAAAATGCCATTGCCAAAGGCGTTTCCCTTGGTGCGCATCCGGGCTTTCCCGATCTGCAGGGCTTTGGTCGCCGTCCGATGAATATGGCTTTATCTGAAGTTTACGCCATGACCATCTATCAGGTTGGTGCTTTGATGGGGATGGCGCAAAGCCAGGGCGGCAAGGTCACCCATGTGAAACCCCATGGCGCGCTAAACAATATGGCCTGTGAAGATGCTGACCTGTCTGATGCTATCTGTAAGGCGGTGAAAGATATTGATAAAGATCTGATTTTTCTGGCGCCTGCTTTGTCTGAACTTTCAAGTGCGGCCAAACGTGCAGGTCTTTGTGTGGCAGAAGAAATTTTCGCAGATCGGGCTTACACGGACACAGGCACACTGGTTAGCCGCAAAATTGAAGGTTCTGTCATTCATGACGCTGAAACTTGCCTGGCCCGTGTTTTGGAAATGGTGGAAAAAGGCGCATTGGTGTCCATCGATGGCAAAGTTCTGCCGACCCCAATCCACAGTATCTGTGTGCATGGTGACACACCACAGGCCTGTGAAAGTGCGGCCTTTATCTTAAAAGGTTTGAAAGAAAACGGGCTGGATGTGCTGGCCCTTGATGAAATGAATATCGGATCAGCGGTGTAATCCCATGGACAAGCAACCCCATAACAGCCTTGACGAATTCGTCACAAACTGGACAGATGCATTTCGCAGCAAGCTTGAATATCTGGTTGATGTAGATACGGCCACCAGCCTGTTTGACCAATTCAATTCCATGATGTCGATCAGTTTTCGTGATCAGACTGAACCTGCCCGTGCAGCAGCCGATGTGTTTGAACTTCATCATCTTGAAATCGATGGTGGCATTGGGGTTGAACTGATTTCTGACGCTGAAACCAACCCGATGGTTTTGAAGGTTCTATCGGCAGGGGATGAACTTTTTTTGTCTGATGTTCTACCTGTAATTGAAAATCTAGGTTTTAAAGTGCATGATGAACACTCATTCAAGTTTCAGTCTGTAGATCGTTTGTATTCTGTCTGTAACTTTGATGTCTCCACAAAAGACATTGCGATCAGTGATGAAAGCACGGTCTGTCCCGATATCGCGACCACCATCAAAAACGTCCTTCAGGGACGCGTTGAAAACGACTGTTTCAACAAGCTGATCCTGACAGCGGGTTTGCGATATTTCGATGTGGTGCTGGTGCGTGCTTTGGCGAAGTACCTGAAACAGATCAATATCCCGTTTTCTGAAAATTATATGGAACGCGCGCTTTCTGAAAACCCTGTAATTACGGCTAAATTGGTCCAGTTGTTCCACTATCTCTTCAACCCGGATGTGATTGCTGAAGAAGCGGGTATCACGCAGCGTAAAAGTGAAATTGCAGCTTTACTGGATGAAGTTACAAATGCGGATCAGGACCGGATTCTGCGTCATTTCGAAAATCTGATCTCTGCCATCCTGCGCACCAATTTCTTCCAGAAAGCAAATGATGGCACCCGCGCGCCATATCTGTGCTTCAAACTGAAAAGTGCCGCCATTGATGGTATGCCGCGCCCGACACCCTGGCGCGAGATCTGGGTCTATAGTCCACGGATCGAAGGTGTACACTTGCGTGGTGGCCCGGTTGCGCGTGGTGGCCTTCGCTGGTCGGATCGTCATGAAGATTTCAGAACCGAGATTTTAGGGCTGGTCAAAGCCCAGCAGGTTAAAAACACAGTGATTGTGCCGGTTGGTTCCAAAGGTGGCTTTGTGGCCAAGCAGCTTCAAGGCCTAAGTGATCGTGCCGCCATACAGGAAGAGGGTGTGGCATGTTATCAACAGTTTATCACCGCCCTTCTGGATATCACCGATAACCGCAAAGGCGATGAGATCATCCCGCCATCTGGTGTGGTCTGTCTGGATGACCCTGACCCGTATCTTGTGGTGGCAGCCGACAAAGGCACCGCGACATTTTCTGATATTGCAAATGCCATTTCTGTTTCCAAAGGGTTTTGGATGGGTGATGCGTTTGCTTCGGGTGGGTCTGCGGGCTATGACCATAAGAAGATGGGTATCACGGCACGCGGTGCCTGGGAATCTGTAAAGCGCCATTTCAACGAGATGGGCAAGAACATTCAGAAAGAGAATTTTACCGTCGTTGGGATCGGCGATATGGGTGGGGATGTGTTTGGTAACGGCATGTTGCTGTCCCATCATATCCAGCTGGTCGCGGCCTTTAACCACAAGCACATCTTCATTGACCCAAAACCGGATGCGGATATTTCCTGGCAGGAACGTAAACGCCTGTTTGATGCGGTCAAAGGCTGGGATGACTATGATCGCGATTTGATTTCCAAAGGGGGCGGGGTTTTCTTACGCACGGCCAAGACCATTGCGATTAGTGCAGAAATGAAAACGCTGTTGTCCATCACTGAAGACAGCCTGACCCCAAATGCCTTGATCCAGCATATCCTGAAATCTGAAGCTGAGCTTATGTGGTTTGGTGGCATCGGGACCTATATCAAGGCTGCATCTGAAAATAATCTGGATGTGGGTGATAAAGCCAATGATTCGTTGCGTATTAATGCGGATGAACTTTCCTGCAAAGTCATTGGCGAAGGGGCGAATTTGGGCCTGACCCAACTGGGTCGGATTGAATATGGCTTGAACGGCGGACGTCTGAATACGGACTCGATTGATAATGCAGCCGGTGTGGATTGTTCAGATCATGAAGTGAATTTGAAGATCCTGCTGGGCGCTGCCGTTAAAGACAAACGTCTGGATGAAGAAGCCCGTGATAAGCTTTTAAGCGACATGACCAATGATGTGGCTCGTCTGGTGTTGAAGAACAATTATCATCAGACACAGGCGTTGAGCCTTTATGAATTTCCCGGCACCAGTGTGCTGGATGACCAATTGCGTCTGTTAAATGTTTTTGATAACGCTGAACTTTTGGCGCGTGATCTGGAAGCTTTGCCATCTGATCGTCAGATTATCGCCAAGGTTCAGCGTAGTGAAGCCCTGACCCGCCCTGAAATTGCGATCATGATGTCTTATTCCAAAATCTGGTTGCTGGATGAGGTCTTAAAATGTGACTTCATTCAATCAGGCTGTTTGATCTATGATTATCTTGATTATTTCCCCGCGCAACTGCGCGCGAAATATGAAGCCGATATGCTGAACCATCCGCTGAAAAACGAAATTCTCGCAACCGTTTTGACCAATGAACTGGTTAACCGTATTGGTGGGAACTTTGTTGCCCGTGTGATGGAACGATCCGGACAAACCGCCCAGCGGGTTATTCAGGCTTTCTTTGTCTGTCGTGATATTTTTGGGCTGAAAGGCCTGTGGAAATCCATCGAGGATTTGGATCAGAAAACGAATTTCAAATGCCAGATGCGTCTGCTTGCGATCCTTAACAGATCGATTGAACAATGCGTGTTGTGGCTGATGAAAGAAGGCCGCCTGGAACGTCGCCATGGCGAGGTGGTCAATCAATATAAACCGCGTGTCTTTGGCGTGCGGGAAAAGATTGCAGAAAAACTGGATAAGGACGAACGTCAACTGCTGGGTGGGGAATTGCTGAACCTGTCTACCCGTGGCGTGCCCGATGCGGTCTTGATGGAAATGGCACTGGTGGGGCTGAATACGGCTGCACTGGATGTCACCAAGATCATCGAAGAAATGAACTGTAAAAATGATGCGGCCTGTGACGTCTTTTTAGGGGCAGGTCGCACCTATAAATTGAATGTGTTGAGATCTCATATTCAAAACCTGAAACCAACTTCGAAATGGCAGAAGTTGAGTATTGCTGCGCTACTGGATGACGTCTCCCTAATCCAGGCAGCATTGACACGCGAGGGTTTGTCCCCCCTTGACGCAAAGAAAGTGAGTGTGAACGATCATCCACGCAAAAGCCGGTTTGCCAATTTGATTAACGAGATCAATGCGGCAGAAACGCCGGATTATTTTTTGCTGTCCTTGGCGTGTCGCCAATTGGGAGCCCTTGTCTAACGACTTCCCTAGAAGAGGCTCCCTAAACCTTGGGGGGCGGCTTTTAAGACGTCTATGAGAGTCGCCCCTTTTTTTTAAAACCCAAAACTGACAAAATGTCAGTGTAATACTATTAAAACGCTAAAATGCAGAGGATTTTCGCTATGTTAAAAGAAAGAAAACCTCTCAGCTTTGTAAAAAAAATAAAAACCGCGCTGGGAGTACGTCAAAAACTAATTGGTGCCTTTGGTGCGGTCTCGGCCCTTGCAGTCACATCAGGTGTTGTTGCTTTTTTCGCTTTTGAAACGGCAGGGGTTGAGCTTAGAAATATCACCGATAAACAAATCCCCCCGATGATTTCCGCCAGCGATTTGCTGCGCAACAGCGAACGACTGGCCGCCGATATTCGCGCCTATGCTTCTGAAGAAGAAGCTGACAAACTGCCACAGGCCAAGGCCGATATTGGTAAACTGTTCTTTGGTGTGCAAAGCCAGTTAAACGTGCTGGTCAGTCAGTATCCTGAAAATAAACAGGTCAAAGATACGCAAGCCATCGTGCGCGATATCACGGCGAGCTTTAACGAAATCGCGATCGTTCAGGTCAAGAAACTGAGTGCACGCGATCAATTGCTGGAAAATTTTGACAAGCTGGAAAATGAACGTAAACGCATTACCGCCAATCTGGCCCCGGCCTATTCCTTCACCAAAGGACAGATCGAAAACGGCAAGTTTGTGATGGAAGATCAGCCGGAACAACTGGGTGATCCTGCAACAGCAGAACAGATTTTGAAAGATGTGATCACAGCGACCGAAGACCGTTTGATCTATTCCGAACTGGAACGTCTAAGTTTTGAATATGAAAGTGCGCTTAAAAACATCCTGAAAGTGAATGATCCGTCCAAACTGATGCTGGCGGGTATTCAAACCTCTGTCCTGCTGGACAAATCACGCGAGATTTCTGAAAAATTCAATCCGCAGATGAAGGACGTGTTCAGCAAGATCATTGAAAACCTGGCAGGCTTTGCTGAAGGGAGTGACGAAAGCTCTTCAATCATTGAATTACGCACAGAAGTTTTGGAAACCACAGCCGAAGCGCAGGAACTGATTGCCAATCTTTATGTCAATCTGGATAAGCTGGGCAAGGTTGTTGGCGATTTGAAAAATGAGTTGAACACTAACATTGAAGTTGCTGGCGCGAACGCCAAACAGGTCAGTGATCAGATGCTGCTGGCTGTGGCCGGGGCAACGGCGACAAGCTTGCTGGTCTCCCTTGTGACCGTCTGGTTTTATGTGATTAAAAACGTTGGTGTTCGTTTGACACGCCTGCATCAGACCATGCGTTCCTTGTCGCGCGGCGATCTGAATGTAGAGGTGGAAACCAAAGGGTCGGATGAAATTTCCAAGATGGCTGCAGCCGTTGAAGTCTTTAAGACCAACGCGGTGCAGATCGAAGAAATGAAAGCTGAAGATCGGGTTAAAGAATATAACCAGAAGATCGAACTGGCAGGTGAACTTGAAAAGATCGCTGCTGCTCTGGAAGAAGACGTGCAGGAACTGGCCCATGGTGTGAAAGATCAGTCCGGCCTGTTACAAGATGCAGCAGATTCACTGGATGCGGTTGCCGGGGATACCCGCACACGCAGTCAATCTGCCGAAGGCGCATCACAGGAAACATCCAATGCAGTGGGCACAGTTGCGGCTGCTGTCGAAGAACTGGCGGCGACAATTTCTGAAATTCAACGCCAAGCGACCCATTCATCTGAAATCTCAGTTGCCGCACAAGCCCAATCTGATGATGCCAATGCCAAGGTGGAAAGCCTGACCCAGGCTGCCCAAAGTATTGGCAAGGTAACCGATTTGATCTCTGATATTGCAGAACAGACCAATCTTCTGGCGCTCAATGCAACGATTGAGGCTGCACGGGCAGGTGATCATGGCAAAGGTTTTGCCGTGGTGGCTTCCGAAGTGAAATCTCTGGCGGATCAAACCGCCAAGGCAACCGATCAAATCTCATCCCATATCAGTGAAATCCAGTCGGCAACGCAAGATGCAGCAGGCAGTATTGGCAATATTTCCAATACCATCACGCAGATCAATGAAATTGCCGTGACTATTACGCAAACGGTTGAAGAACAAGGTCAGGCAACGGCTGAAATCTCAGAAAATATGCGCACAGCTGCGGATAAGACCGAAGAAGTCCATATGGGCATCAACACGGTCTTTAGTGATGCGGAAAAAACCAAGGGGCTGTCAGGCAAAGTGCGAGATGCCTCCGGCAATGCCGCCCAGCAGATTATTGCACTGGACAGCAATGTGGAAATGGTGATTGAGAAATTGCGCAAATCTGCACAGAACCAGAAAACTTACGCAAAGGAAATTCTCCAACAAGAAGGATAGAACCAATGTTAAGGGTCCTGGTATTTCTTTTTGTATTGCTGTGGGGAAGTGGTGATGCAGAAGCTGAAACAAACGCAGAAAATGACACATCCGTTCATTTCGTCTCGTTAGCCTACCCGCCTTTTATCTTTGAAAAGGCGGGTCGGGTAACCGGGGTGGCCAGTGATCTGGTGCGTGAAATTTCCAGACGCCTGGGGTTGAAGGCTGAAATCACCATCTTGCCCTGGGCGCGCTCTTTATCGGCCGTAAAATCCGGCAAGGCCGATGGCATCTTCACCATCTTTAGAACGCCTGAGCGCGAGAAATTCCTGAACTATGTGGATGAAGTACTCGTTCAACAGGATGTATCTTTGTTTGTGCGTTACCAAAGCCTTTTCTTCAAACCGGAAGAAGTCGCTGAAACGCCAGACGTTCTGATCGGCCTGCGCCGTGCGGTTAACTACGGGGCGTGGTTTTCAAAGCAGATTGACCAGAAGAAATGGCACAATATCTCTTATGCCAATTCTGACCCGGCACTGTTGCGAAAACTGGTCTCAGCCCGGGTGGATGTGGTACCGATGAACCGTCATGTGGCCTATTACCATATGGAAGACTTGGGTGTCTTTGGCAGAGTGCGCGAGATTTATCCGTCTATTGAACGGGTGGACAGTTTTGTTGCTTTTTCCAAGGTCCTCCATACACAATCCATCGCTGATATGTTTGCACGAACTTTACGTGACATGAAACGCGATGGCAGCTATCGGGAGATCGTCGCACGATGGTTTATCGATTGATTCTGCTGGTTTTCCTGTTTGTTTTTGCCGCACTGCCGTCCCATGCAGGTGCAGACACGCGCCCTATCAAAGCCGTAACGTTTGAATTTCCACCTTATGAATATACAGATGGTGACGGAAATGCTGCCGGGTTGGCTGTGGAAACGGTAAAAGAAATCTGTCAGCGTTTAAAACTGGATATAGAGATCGAGGTTCTGCCCTGGGCGCGCGCTTTAAAAGATGTGGAAATGGGGGCGTCTGATCTGATTTTTACTGCCTATTTTACGGAAGAACGTGCAGAGTTTTTAAGATACGTCAATGAAGTGATTATGCCGCAGGAAGTAGCTGTTTTCGTTTATAAAAATTCGTCTCTTCGAAGTTTTCATGACGTGTTGCAGACGGGGGATTTGAAGATCGGGGTGCGTCGGAAAATCAGCTATGGCCCGATGATGGATCGATTGATCCATTCCGGCGGTTTTAGTGATATCTGGGAAGCCAGTGATGACATTAATCTTTTGCGGCTTCTGGCCCACCAGCGTGTCGATCTGGTGCCCTTAAATCGACTGGTGGCACGCACGTTGATGCACAGCAATGGGCTGGATTATCAAATCCGCGAACTGAAGCCACTGGTACAGAGCGTGCCCAGCTATATCGCCTTTTCCAAACATAGTGAAATGGTGTATCTGGCCAGGCAATTTGAAAAAGAAATCCGTCGTATCAAGGCAGACGGCACCTATCAGAGAATATTTAGAAAATGGTCATCATAAGGCCAAAGAAAAGGGATGTGAAAGACCTATGGAAGGAGACTAAGGCATGATGATCAGATCATTATTTTATGTGGGCAGTGTCGTTTGTTTTATCCTGACAATGGCCTTTTCAGCGCGCGCTGAGACTATAACGTTAAAAGCAGCGACGCTTCATTTCCCACCCTATTCCTATGCGGTGAAAAAACATCAGGTGGATGGGCTTTCAGTCGCGCTGGTGCGTCATATCGCAAGGCAGGCGGGCGTGCGGGTGAATATCGAGGTTTATCCTTGGTCGCGTGCGCTTTATCTGGCGCGTAAAGGCAATGTAGATATGCTTTTTACCGCCTATAAGACCCTGGAACGCGAAGCTTATCTTGATTATGGCGCTGAACCTTTGTTGATGCAGGAAGTCTCTTTATTTGTCGCACAGGAAAGCAGTTTTTCGACCATTTCTTCGCTGCTTGAAAAACGTCATATTCAGATCTCAAAACGACGGGGGTTTAGCTATGGCAGCACCATTGACGGGATCTTTGGTCGTGGCGCGGTGCAGAAACAGTTTATTGGTAATGATGATGAACAACTGGTGGAAATGCTGGCAGAAGGCAAGGTGGATGCGGTGCCTTTAAACCGGATTGTTGCGCGTTTTTATCAGCGGAAGGGATATGGCATTCGTGATTTGCGCAATTCCAGATCGCCCGTGGAAACGGTGGCAAGTTATCTGACTTTCTCGAAAAAAAGCAAGCATCGCGACGTTTTGAAAACCTTTGATGCGATCCTGATCAAGATGAAAAAATCCGGGCAGTATCAAACGTTTATCGAAGACTGGCTGATGCGGGTGAAATAGTCATCTATGGACCATGTAAATATTGATTATTTGTTTTTGTAGACGTTTTGCGAATAAGATAGCTATCTGATGTTTAGGTTAGCAGGGGGCACGCGTCGATGCGTCTGAAAAATCTGGAAACCTTTTTGGCGATTGTAAAGCTGGGCAGTTTTAGTGCGGCAGCTGAAAAGCTCCATACCACTCAACCCTCTATCTCCAACCGGATCACTCAGTTGGAAGAAGAACTGGGCGTGGCCTTGTTTCATCGTGCCAAGGGCAAGATGGTGCTGGCCCCAAAGGGCTGGGAACTTGTGCCCTATGCCGAACGGATGATTGAACTCAATCACGAACTTTGCCAGAAAATCGCAAGTCCGACGTCATTGGCAGGCGTGGTGCGATTGGGGACGTCTGAAACCCTTGTTCATACCTGGGTGCCAGATCTTTTAAAGCAGTTGCAGGATGATTATCCCAACCTGGTGGTGGAGATGGAAGTGGACACCACCATCAGTCTTCGAAATTCTCTGACCAAGCGGGAACTGGATATTGCTTTTCTGATGGGGCCGGTGTCCGAACCCACCATGTTGAACCAGCATCTGGATCGATATCAGGTCTTCTGGGCTGCGCATCCTGATCTGGGATTGGGGGGGCGCCCCCTGACATTACACGAAATCGCAGAACATCCCATCCTGTGTTACCCACGTCAGACGCGCCCCTATGTCGCTTTGCGCGAAAGTCTGCGCAAAGCCGGGATATCAGATGCACGGATTATGACGTCCGGATCTTTGGCAACCATCATTCACCTGGTGGCAACCGGGGGTGGGGTGGCATGTTTGCCCAAAGAGGTTTTGCAAATACATTACAGTGCCGGGAATCTCGAATTCCTGGATGTGGAAATGACCCTGCCGGAACTGGACTTTACCGTGACCTATCCGCAGGGCACCACAAACCCCTTGCTGAGCATTATCGCGGATAAGGCCTTAGAGGTCGCAGAAAACAGAGATCACTATAAATAAAATTTATAACTTTTTATAAAAACAAAGAATTTGAGATAATACCTCAAGAAGTGGATCATAAAGACAGTTGAATTAACGATTGGGACTGTTTTTATGTCAGTGAAAGAAAATATCCAAAACCCCCAAGCTGCACGAAAATTAATCCGCTCTGGTGACTGGACGGAACAAACCTCTGGTCTGGCAGCGGGTTATGTGCAGGGCAACCTCGTGATCCTGCCACAGAAATATGCGTTTGATTTTCTAAAATTCTGTTTTCAGAACCCCAAGCCTTGTCCCATCGTTGGTATCGGCGAAGCGGGTAACCCGGCGCTGGATATGCTGGGTGATGATATTGATATCCGTTATGACGTGCCGAAGTATCGTGTCTTTGAAAATGGTGTTATGCGCACTGTCGATGATATCGCGGATGTCTGGCAGGACGATCTGGTGACGTTCGTGATCGGATGTTCTTATTCTTTTGAAGGTGCCTTGCAAGATGTTGATCTGGATGTACGCCATATCACCATGGGCCGCAATGTGCCCATGTATCGCACCAATATTCAGACTGAACCAACAGGTGCCTTTAAAGGAGAGCTGGTGGTTACGATGCGTCCCTTTAATGCGCAGGACGCGATTACATCTATTCAGGTTTCCGGTGATTTTGCCCGTGTGCATGGCGCACCTATTCACCTTGGGGATCCGGCTGAAATCGGCATTACAGATTTATCCAAACCGGATTACGGGGATCCGGTTGATGTGAAAATAGGTGAAATTCCTGTTTTCTGGGCATGTGGTGTGACCCCGCAAGTGGCCGTCCACAATGCCGACATCCCGTTTTTTATCACCCATGAACCCGGGTGCATGCTTATTACAGACATTAAAAATTCAAAAATGTCACTATCTTAAAAGGAAGGCTTTAATTATGGAGAAGAAAATGAAGTTGATGAAATGGATGGGGAAAAGCGTTATTGCGACCTCATTGATGTTGGGCACGATGGGCATGGCTACAGCCGCCAATGCTGCTGATTTGCCAAAAACCAAAGTAACCGTCGTCGGCACCTGGAGCCACTTAAGCCAGTTCAAAAACTTCGAACAGCCTTTCTGGGCCAAAGAAATTTCTGAACGTTCTAACGGTGCGGTAACCGCCCAAGTTCAAGGCTTTAACGACATGGGCCTTAAAGGTGCGGAAGTTGTGCGCCTGATGCGTAAAGGCGTGATTGATTTTGGCTCCACCATCATGGGCTATCTGGCAGCAGACGACCCGATGAACGAAGCGATCGATCTGGCGGGTCTAAGCCCCGATGTGACAACCGCGCAAAAAGTGACAGAAGCCTTCAAGCCTGCGCTGACCAAAAAATATGAAGAAAAATATGGCGTGAAACTGCTTGGTATTTGGCCCTATTCTGCACAGGTTCTCTTCTGTAACGCACCCATCACAGGTCTGGCTGACCTGAAAGGCAAAAAAGTCCGTACCGCAAACCGCACGCTGGCTGAGTTTGTTGGTGCTTTGGGTGGTACAGGCGTGACCATGGCCTTTAGCGAAGTTGTGCTGGGTCTGCAAAACAAGGTGGTGGATTGTGCGATCACTGGTTCTCTGTCCGGTTATTCCGCCAAATGGAACGAGGTTTCCACCCACCTTTATGAACTGCCCGTGGGTTGGTCCCAGGTGATGCATGCGGTGAACCTGAAAAAATGGAACAAGCTGAAGCCGGAAGTCCAAACCTTCCTGCAGGAAAATGTCACTGAACTGGAAGGTCGCATCTGGAAAGCCGCAGCCTATGAATCCGAACAGGGCATCAACTGTAATACAGGTCGTGGGGAGTGTGATTTTGGTGAAACCGCTAAGATGACTTTCGTTCCGGTCTCAAGCGAAGACGAACAAAAACTCAAAGACGTGCTCAATGAAACCGTTCTTCCAAAATGGTTTAAACGTTGTGGCGATGACTGCACAGGCCAATGGCAGGCAACTGTCGGCAAAGTAATTGCGAACTAAGCCCTTTGTTGTGATGGATGGCGGGCATGATGTGCGCCATCCATCTTTTTTTTGCGAGGATCAAACAATGAATTTGATTGAGAGAAACTTACGAAAAATAAGCGAAAACATGGCCCTGTGCGGTGGTGCGCTTATCCTCGCATCGGCCTTTTTGGTAACTGTTGAAGTGTTCTTAAGGAAACTGGCCAACTTTTCCATCGGCGGTGCGGATGAACTTTCGGGCTACGCGCTGGGGATCGGGTCCAGCTGGGCTTTTGCCCTGACCCTGATCTGTCGGGCCAACATCCGGGTTGATGCGCTCTACGCCATGCTGCCGGACAAATTGGCCGCTGTGCTGGATGTCATCGCGCTTGTGGTTTTGGGCGCGGTCCTTGGGGTAAGTTCCGTTTATATCTGGGATGTTTTGGTGGAATCTATCGAATTTGACAGCCACGCCAACACACCTTTGGCAACACCGCTTTGGATCCCGCAAGGGCTGTGGTTTATCGGTTTTGTCGCTTTCCTGATTGTCTTTGCCTATCAAAGCTTTGTCTCCATCCTTTCTTTGCTGAAAGGGGATTTTGAGACTGTGCATAAGCTTTTGGGTGCGCGCACCGTCAATGATGACATTGAAGATGAAGTCGGTGCGCAACCCCACCCGTTAAATGAGAAGGAGGGTTAAGTCATGTTGTTAACTGCAATTGCCGTCCTTCTGACCCTGATTGCCCTAAGCGTGCCTGTAGCGGCTGTTCTGGGTGGGGTCGGGTTTATCCTGGATATGGTCTATTCCCCATTCCCGCTTTATAAGGCTGTTGGGGAAATCACCTGGCATGTCAGCACAGATTTCCTGCTGGCCGCCATCCCGATGTTTATCCTGTTGGGGGAAATTCTGGTCAGAAGCGGGATTTCAGCGCGGATGTATACGGCCCTTGAACTTTGGCTGGGTCGTATCCCCGGTGGATTGATGCATTCCAATATCGCTGCCAGTGCCTTGTTTGCCGCCACATCCGGTTCAAGTGTTGCGACCGCTGCGACCATCGGTACGGTTGCCATCCCGGAAGGTCAGAAGAATGGGTATAATGACCGTCTTTTCTTGGGATCATTGGCAGCGGGTGGGACGCTAGGAATTCTCATTCCGCCTTCGATCAACCTGATCATCTATGGCGTACTGACCGAAACCTCCGTGCCGCAGCTGTATCTCGCAGGTATTCTGCCTGGTCTGATGCTCGCTGGTGTGTTTATGGTGTCCATCGCCGTCTTTTGTATCCTGCGCCCCGGTTGGGGGGGCAAGACGAACCCGGCAAGCCCAGCCCAGCGTCTGGCCGCACTACGTCACCTGTTGCCACCTGTTGGTCTGTTTATGATCGTCGTTGGATCCATCTATGCCGGATGGGCAACGCCGACCGAAGCCGCTGCCTTGGGTGTGGTTGCCTCTATTGGTCTGTGTATCTATTACGGGCAGTTCAGTCTTGCCATGATGAAAGAGGCTTTGGTGGGGACCATGCGTACAACTGCCATGGTGATGCTGATCATCCTGATGGCTTATTTCCTGAACTTTGTTCTGTCCAGTATTGGTTTGACCAAGCAATTGACCGACAGCATTTCTGCCCTGGGTCTGTCGCCTGAAATGACCTTGTTCATGATCATTTGCTTCTATCTTGTGGTCGGCTGTTTTATGGAGACCCTTTCCATGATGATCACAACTGTGCCGCTGATTGCACCGATTGTGGTGGGGCTTGGTTATGATCCGGTCTGGTTTGGCATCTTGCTGATGGTCTTGCTGGAAACAGCCTTGATCACACCACCGATTGGGGTGAATCTCTATGTGGTCCAGGGCGTGCGACCCAATGGCGGGGCGGTAAATGATGTGATCGTCGGGGCACTCCCATTTGTGATGGCGATGTTCTTTATGATTGCAGCGCTGGTTGCCTGGCCATCCATCGCCACATGGTTGCCACACGTATTTTACGGTTAAGGGGCCTTTTGTCTGAGTTACCTCCAAGTTCTCAAAAAGATTCTTTGAAGGAGCAGGTAAGTGTGACGCTTACCTGCTTTTTCTATGGTAAAAATATACCTTTTATCTTCCAATAGATTTCCCATATCAGATTAATGGACTGCAACTGTGGGGGAAATGATGAAACTTAATATTGGTAGTAAAATTCTATGTGCAGCCGCGTTGATCGTTTTGTTGGCTTATACGATCTTTATCTTTTACTTTGATTTGACTCAATCTCAGGCGACGACACAATCGTTGAAATCCAAACTTCAGGAAACTGGCGAGCTTGCGTCTAAAAGTATTGAAAACTGGGTTGAAGGTCGCACCTTGATGATCGAAAACCTGGGGCAAAATATTGCACAGGACAGTGCAACGGATATGGTGAAAACGTTGATCCGTCGCCCGATTTTAGAAAAAACCTTCATGTTTTCTTATCTCGGGACGGCGCAAGGTGATATGCTGATGTTCCCAGACTCTGAACTACCTGATGGTTATGATCCGCGCAAACGTCCATGGTATGGAGATGCCGCCAAGGCAGGGGCGAGCACGCTGACGGAACCGTATGTGGATGCGTTTTCAGGCGAATTGATTGTTACCATGGCATCTCCGGTGTTTAAGGATAAAGACCTGCTGGGGGTTGTTGGCGGGGATATCAAGATCGGAGTTTTGGTGGATATCGTTCGAAGCCTTGATCTAGGCGGGATCGGCTATGCTTTTCTGGTGAATGATCAGGGGATCGTCCTGATTCACCCCGACAAGGAACAAAGCCTTAAAAAATTGGCAGAGGTCTATCCGGATAATACGCCCAGTTTGGCAACCGGAACGGAACTGGCTGAACATGGCGATCAAATGTTTGCCTTTTTTCCAGTAACCGGATTGCCAAGTGTCAATTGGTCTTTGGGTTTTGCGATTGATCGTGATCTTGCCTATGCAGAACAGCAAAAATTCAGAACGACAGCGATTATTGCGGCCATTCTTTCTGTGACCGCGATCATCGTGCTTCTTGGCCTGTTGGTGCGTAAATGGGTTGCTGCACCGGTGATGGGGATGACGGCGGCCATGACCCGCCTGGCTGCAGGGGAAAAGGACATTGATATCCCCAGCCGTGACGAGGATGACGAGATCGGTGCAATGGCGCAGGCTGTCACGGTCTTCAAGGAAAATGCGATTGAAATGGACCGACTGGCTTCTGAAAATGAAAAGGCTGCAGAACGGAGTGAGGAAGAAAGACGCAAAGCATTGGAGGATATGGCAACGGCCTTTGAAGATGAAGTCAGCGGCATTGTTGTCTCGGTGAAAGAAGCCGCAAGTAGCCTGCAATCCCTGGCGCAAGGCATGTCCGGTGCTGCTGAAACGGTTGGGCAGAACGCAGAAAATGCTTCGAGTGCCGCGCTAAATATTACGGGGAACGTCGAAGCGGTGGCGGCATCATCTGAAGAATTGTCAGCTTCGGTTGATGAAATTTCAAGGCAGGTTAATAGTTCCAGTGAACAGGCAACAATGGCAGCAAATACAAGCAGGGAAGCTACTGAAAATGTGCAAAGCCTTTCCAGTCGTGTTTCTGAAATTTCAGAAGTCGTTGGTTTGATTTCCGATATTGCCAACCAGACCAACCTTTTGGCCCTGAATGCGACTATTGAAGCTGCGCGGGCCGGGGACGCTGGCAAGGGGTTTGCCGTTGTCGCCAGTGAGGTGAAAAACCTTGCGAACCAGACTGCCAAGGCGACAGAACAGATTGAAAATCAGATCAACAATGTGGTTGGCGCAACCGAAGAAACCGTCAGTGGTATTTCCGGGATTAACACCGCGATCAGCGCTGTGCAGGAAACATCAGCTGCCATTGCTGCAGCAATTGAAGAACAAGGGGCCGCTACGCGTGAAATTGCCGGTAATGCATCGCAGACAGCACAAGACGTCAATTTGGTCTCTTCAACTGTGTCAGAGGTGAAAGAAGGTGCCCAAAGTAATGTGGGACGTTCCCAACAGGTTTTAACCGCATCTGATGATTTGCAGTCGCAGGCGGAAAAATTGGATGCCCAGCTTCGTCAATTTGTCAGAAATTTGCGCAAAGGCTAGGTTTTCAGTTTTTTGTGGAAAAACGTTCTTCTGATGCTCCATATTATCCTTGGAGACGAATAATTGGAGTAGGGAACAGGGATTTAACACCGACAATAAAAAAGCCACAGAGTGCAGATGCAGTCAGTGGCTTTTTTATTTGGAATGACAATCGACCTTAACGGAAGCTGTCGTTGATGCCTTTGAGCGCGTGGTTGCCCGGGCACAGTGTTTTGGTGTTTAGCTGGTTCAACGGGGTGTCCGTTGTGCCCAGGAAGTCGTGCATGTCGCGCAGGGTTGGGTCGCAGTAAAGCAGGCCAGTGAGGATTTCACCTTCCTGACGGTGCTTTTCAATGGCGTTGATGGCGGCAAAGCGATCGGATGGATCGTATCCACCCTGGCCTTTGTGTAGGCGGATGATAGAGCCGTCATGCAGGCAGATGTCCTTGCTTTCACCTTCGGGATATTGCGTGGTGATCTCTTCGCGGCTGGGCACGAAATCGGCAATGTTGCCTGCTTCTACATGTTCGCGCACATAGTCGTAAGAGCGTGTGGAGGTCGCGTGGTTGTTGAAAGTCACACAAGGGGACATGATGTCGATGAAGGCAAAACCGTCATGGCAGATGGCGGCTTTCAACAGCGGAACCAGTTGTTCTTTATCGCCAGAGAAACTGCGCGCAACGAAAGTCGCCCCCAGTTGCAGGGCCATCGTTGGCAGGTCAATCGCCCCCCAGACAATTTCTTCCCCCTTTTTGGTTTTTGATCCACGGTCCGCCGTGGCCGCTGTCTGGCCTTTGGTCAGCCCATAGACACCGTTGTTGGCAACCACATAGGTCATGTTGAGACGACGACGCACCACATGGGCAAACTGGCCCATACCGATGGAAGCCGTATCCCCATCCCCGGACATGCCGATATATTTCAGGCTGCGGTTTGCCATATTGGCGCCAGTGGCGACGGACGGCATACGACCATGGACCGTGTTAAACCCGTGGGATTTCCCCAGGAAATAAGTTGGTGCCTTGGAAGAGCAACCGATCCCGGACAGTTTGGCAATCTCGTGCGGGGGAATGGAAAGTTCAAAACAGGCCTGAACCAGGGCTGCACCCACAGCATCGTGACCACAGCCCGCACAGAGTGTGGAGAGCGAACCTTCATATTCACGATAGGTCAGACCCAGATCGTTGCGTGGCAGTTTCGGGTGGTGAAATTTGGATTTTAAATAGCTCATGTTTCTTACCCTTTGCTCGCTGCTTTTTTCTTGGTGGGCTTGATCGCGATGTCTTTGACAATCGCATCGCTGATGAAAGAGGCTGTAATCGGCATGCCGTCATAGTGCGTAATTGCAACCAGTTTGGCCGGATCAATTTCCAACTCGTTCATCAACAGGGTGCGCATTTGTGCATCGCGGTTTTGTTCGACAACAAAAACCTGGTCATGGGATTTGACGAATTCTGCAACCTGATTGCTGAACGGGAAGGATTTCAGGCGCATGCCGTCAACCGTATATCCTTGTTCGGAAAGCATGTCGAAGGTTTCATCAATGGCTTGTGCGGTGGTGCCAAAATAGATCACACCAACGCGGGAACCTGAATTGTCCGCATGCAGTTCCGGCTGTGGCAGATATTCAGCGGCTGTTGCAAATTTCTTTTCCAGACGTTCCATGTTGCGCACATAGTCTTCGCCTTTTTCCGTATAGACTGCATATTCATCACGCGATGTCCCACGGGTAAAGAAGATGCCTTTTTCCGGGTGGGTGCCCGGATAGGTGCGGTACGGAATGCCATCACCGTCCACATCCAGATAACGGCCAAATTCCTTGACCTCATCCAGCTGTTGGGCGTTCAGGACTTTACCACGGTCATATTCGCGATCGTCGTTCCAATCCAGCTCGTCCGTCAAATGATCGTTCATGCCCAGATCAAGGTCTGTCATCAAAATGATCGGGGTTTGCAGACGTTCTGCATAATCAAAAGAGGCGGCAGACATTTCAAAACATTCGTTGGGCGAAGATGGGAAGATCATCACCTGCTTTGTATCGCCGTGCGATGCATAAGCGCAGGCCAGAATGTCAGACTGCTGCGTACGTGTCGGCATGCCCGTTGACGGTCCGGCACGTTGCACATCCATCAAAACAACCGGGATTTCTGCAAAGTAAGCCAGGCCTAAGAATTCTGTCATCAAAGACACACCCGGACCGGACGTGGCAGTAAAGGAGCGTGCCCCGTTCCAGCCGCCGCCGATGGCGATACCGATGGCGGCCAGTTCGTCTTCGGCCTGCATGATGGCGAAGTTCTTTTTACCGGACGCCGGGTCAATGCGCAGGCGGTTACAATATTTTTCAAAATTCTCAACAACCGATGTCGACGGCGTGATCGGATACCAGCCCGCGACGGTCGCCCCGCCATAAACAGCCCCCAGACCACAGGCCGTGTTGCCATCAATCAGGATGCGTGATCCGACCTGGTCACTGGTTTTTGCCGTAATGGTCAGCGGGCAGGTGAAATTGCTGGTCGCCATCTGATAGCCCAGTTCCAACGCATAGACGTTGGGGGAAATCAGCTTTTCCTTACCACGGAACTGATCAGCCACCAGACCTTTCAAGATTTCAAAGTCCATATCCAGCAAGGCCGCTAGCGCACCAACATAGATCACGTTTTTGAACAGCTGGCGCTGGCGTGGATCAGAATATTCCTTGCGACATACATCAGAGATCGGCAATCCTAAGAAGGTAATGTCCTTGCGCAGCAGCTGCGGGTCAATCTCTTTGGTGGAGTCATAAAGGAAATAGCCGCCGGGCAGCACATGGTCCACATCCGCCACCATGGACTGGGCGTTCATGCCAACCACGATGTCAGCGCCACCTTCACGACGGCTGAGGTATCCTTTTTCAGAAACGCGCACATCAAACCATGTGGGCATACCCTGAATGTTGGAGGGAAAGACGTTGCGCGGGCTCACCGGGATACCCATGCGGAAAATAGCTTTGGCGAACATATTGTTGGCGCTTGCTGAACCTGTACCATTGGTGTTGGCAAAGCGAATAACGAATTCGTTTACGGAATTAATGTGTTTCATCGTTAAGCCACCTCTACCTGTGTCGCTTTAAATAGGAATTTCTGCATGTCCCAGGCGCCTGTTGGACAGCGCTCGGCGCACAGGCCACAGTGAAGACAGACATCCTCATCCTTGACCATGATCTGTTTGCTTTTCAAAGCACCCGATACATAAATGTCTCTGTCATTGCCAACGGCAGGAACGTGCAGGCGCGAACGCAGGTCATCTTCGTCGCCATTATCAATGAAGTTGATACAGTCCATGGGACAGATGTCTTCACAGGACACACATTCAATGCAACGCTCTGCCATAAAGACGGTCTGAACATCACAGCTCAGGCACCGTGACGCCTCTTTCAGGGCAAGCTTTTCATCAAAGCCCAGTTCGACTTCGGCCAGCATGTCTTTCATGGCTTCTTCCATATTCATGACCGGCACCTTGTTGCGCGGGTCATTGGAAACAGCACTTTGATAAGACCATTCATGGATACCCATCTTCTGGGATTCCATGGTGTAATCACCGATGGGAATGTCGTTTAGCTCTTTATCCTTGGACAACATGCGATCAATAGATGCTGCAGCAATATGACCATGGGCCACGGCCGTGATGATATTTTCCGGACCAAAGGCGGCATCACCTGCAAAGAAGACTTTCTCGTGGGTGGATTGCAGCGTGTCTTTATTGACAACCGCCATGCCCCAATCATCAAAATCAATACCGATGTTGCGTTCAATCCAGGGGAAGCTTGCATCCTGACCAACGGCCACCAAGACAAGGTCACATTCCACCAGCAGAGTTTCCCCGGTGGAGACGAGATTACGTTTGCCTTTTTCCCAATGGGTTTCAACCCGTTCAAATTCAACACCAATGAATTTACCGTCTTTAACCACATAACGAAGCGGCGTGTGGTTCGGGATAATTTCAACGCCTTCTTCCATGGCGTCTTCACGTTCCCACGGCGAGGATTTCATCTCATCATAGGTTGAACGAACGATGGCTTTGACTTCACTTGCCCCAAGGCGACGCGCCGTACGCGTACAGTCCATGGCCGTGTTACCACCACCTAAAACGACAACGCGTTTGGGCGCTTCTTTCACATGTTCAAAGGTTACACCAGCCAGCCAGTTGATCCCGATCTGAACGTGATCGCCAGACTCTTCCAGTCCTTCGATCTTCAGCGGGCGACCACTTGGGGCACCGGTGCCGACCACAACCGCATCATAGCCTTCATCAATGATGGATTTCAGCGAGGTGATCTCTTCACCAAAGCGGGTTTCAACTCCAAAATCCAGCACCGTATCGACTTCGCTGTCCAGTGTTTTAGCCGGCAGACGGAAGGACGGGATTTGTGTGCGCATCATGCCACCCGCTTTTGCGTCACGTTCAATCAACGTACAGTTATACCCCAATGGCATCAGGTCACGTGCAACGGTTAGGGATGCCGGACCCGCGCCCAACAACGCAATTTTCTTGCCGTTTTTCTGGGTTGGAATTTTCGGAAGGCGGTCCTTGATATCTTCTTTATAGTCTGCGGCCACGCGCTTTAAGCGACAGATGGCAACGGGCTTTTCTTCAACGCGCTGGCGACGACATGCCGGTTCACACGGGCGGTCACACACCCGACCCAGAATACCGGGAAAAACATTGGCTTCCCAGTTCACCATATATGAATCCGTATACCTGCGCGCGAGGATCAGACGGATATATTCAGGAACTGGCGTATGCGCCGGACACGCATACTGGCAATCGACCACTTTATGAAAGTGGGCCGGATCAGTTGTGTTGGTGGGTTTCATTTTTAGCCTATAAACGATACACGGGAATTTCGTTATTCGGCGCATTAAAACACATAAAAACGCCACAAAAAATTAAAAAATCTGTAATTTTCTTGCGGAAAGGCACAGAGCCCGTTCGTATTTATGGTTGATATTTAGAAATATTATAAGTTGTTGTTTTAGGTATTGTTAAAACTTATTTTTATGAGAGAAAATGGGTATTACCAATTTTGCAAGAGGCGGATTATTTTTTTCTGGCTATTCACTTTATAAGATCAAACTGACCAATTGGTTAAGGGGATGTACGTAGACTGGCTTGGTTCTACACTGGAAAATGTGTTTTTAGCGCCATGTCGGTCTTGTGCTGGTTGGGGGCAAGGAGCGCTGTTTTGACAGGGCAATGTTGGTGATCGCCTAATAATCCGATTAAAGGCGATGGCGAGGGAATAAACCAAGCCAAGTCAGGCATAATATAGGCACATACGTATCATATTGAAAAAGCAGGAAGAAACTCAATTAGAATTGGAATGAGATAGTGTAGGCCAGAAGTAATTAACACTATGAGTATAACAGCCATTAATGAACTAAAAGGTCTGTTAATGGATAATTTCTTTTGATACGCAGCAACCACCACATTTAACTCATCAATATCTTTTCTTAGTGACTCAACATCACTGGTGAACTGTGTACGTAATATAGCAACACCAGCTTCATATTTATGTACAATACTAGAAACTTCGCTAGATATTTGGTGGTTTGAGCTTTGGGAAAGTCTTTCAATGTTATTCTGTTGCTCAGATGCTCTTTGAGCCAAGTCTTCATACGTTTGAGTTAATCTATCGCAACGCTGAAATATTTCTTCCATGATTTTTGCTTCGGACTTCACCTTTAAAGACCTCTTTGATAAACACGTTTAAATTCAGGAACATGATCATTAGATTTTTCGAGATTGTGCGCGAGCGCCTTTCCTAATGACTTGCTCAAGTCCGAAAAATTAGAAACCGCTAAATATTTGAAGCCAGAGTCAGAGGCAAAGAAAATCAAAGCTCCTGAGGATGTTTTTCTCTTCTTGTATAGTGTTCGCAATAAATCCAAATACGAAATACAGAGTTGCGTCCAATTAGCATCAGCAGGAGGGTTAACAATACTTTTAGCTACTTTTTTTACCAATTTATCAAGCGCAATATCAGATAAATTTTCTTTGTAGTCCAAATACGGACTAGCGTGGCAAGTAAAGCTTTCATCTCTGTTTTCAGATTCAATATACCAGTGTATAGACCTAGAAACTGGTTGTAAGTCACGATTTCTTTCTGAATGAAGAGCGTCTTTTAACGCATCCACCTTTTGAGTTTCTTTATCGCTGCTACTTTCATGTCTTTTGAATTCGAGAATTACTAATGATTTTAGACCTTGAATTAGTATGTCCCCAATTTCTGTATCCATCGGCGTTTGTTGCAATAAGTTAACACTAACGCCAAGCTCATTTCCTAGTTCTCTGATTTCATAGCCCAGACCAACAAGGAAATTACCTATTACAATATTTTCATAAATATCCAAGATTTACGCTCTTTAATCAGCCCACCAATACGTATGAAAACTACTTTTTAAGCAACATAAAAAAACCAGCCAATAAGGCACCACAAATAACGCCAGTTTTAAATTTATCGCTTTTTACAGTTTCTGAAACTTTAGAAATAACTGATTGAATAACTTCTGGTGCATCATTTACTCTGACAGCTTGGTGCTGACTGACCCAGCCGGGTAATTCTTCCGGCTCAATATCCACAAGAATTGGAACAATGGTTTTTTTCTGAATAAGAGATGCACCTAATTCTTGCTGGACAGCGTGGGATGCACAAGAGTCTTTTGATGCAAGAAAGAAGACCCACTCCGCTTTATTTAAGCTATCGAAGATATTATCCGCCCACTTACCCCCGGCTTCAATAGACAGGCTTGCTAAGAATGTTTCCACACCCCCTCCAACTAGGGCAGAATGAAGCTGTCGGGCGATGGGTTCATCCTTAATTGAATAACTGATAAAGGCCTTTGTCATAACTCACCATAATACTTTAAACTTCAATACTAATAGAGATGTAACTTAAGGAAATCAAATCGTTTTTATAGATATCGGTGTCTGCTTTGTTGATGCTGGTGGCGGGCGCTGTGTATAGCGGATCATTATGATCGGTGCAAGGGGCGGGAATTAAAAAATCAGTAAGCCCGCTCGATGCAGAATTCCACAATGCCTTTAAGGGCTTCGCGCGCGGGCGTTTCTGGGAAAACGTTCAGATCGTTGATGGCTTTTTCGCCATATTCGCGTGCACGGGTGACGGTGTCGTCGAGCGTGTTGTGTTTGGTCAGCAGAGAAAGGGCGTGTTCCAGATCGCCATCCTGGAAGTTCTGGTCTTCCTGTGTGCGTTTCCAGAAGGCTTTTTCTTCTGCGTCACCTCGGGCTACGGCCAGAATAACCGGCAGGGTCATTTTACCGTCGCGGAAATCATCACCGACGGCCTTGCCCAGATCGGCCTGTTTGGCGGAATAGTCAAGCGCATCGTCGATCAGTTGGAAGGCAATGCCCAGGTTGTTGCCGTAAGACTGCAGGGCTTCTTCCTGTTCTGGTGTTGCATTGGCAACCAGACCGCCCACATGACAGGCCGCGGCAAAGAGCTGTGCGGTTTTGGCCTGAATGACTTCCAGGTAAGCTTCTTCGGTTGCATCTGCATCATTGGCGGTGATAAGCTGCAGCACTTCACCTTCTGCGATAACGGAAGACGCGTGAGACAGGATTTCCATCACTTTTAAACTGTCAGCCTGCACCATCAATTCGAAACTGCGGCTGAACAGGAAGTCACCGACCAGAACGCTGGCTTTGTTGCCCCAGATGGCGTTGGCGCTGTCCTGGCCGCGACGCAGGTCACTTTCGTCGACCACATCGTCATGGAGCAAAGTGGCGGTATGGATAAATTCAACACAGGCCGCCAGACCAATGTGCTTGTCGCCGTCGTAATTCAGCATCTGCGCGCTTGCAAGGGTCAGCATCGGGCGCAGGCGTTTGCCGCCCGCTGCGATGATGTGGCCAGCCAGCTGTGGGATCAGAACCACAGGGCTTTGCATGCGTTCCAAGATGGCTTCATTTACAGCCTTGAGGTCGTCTGCAACCAGATTGGTGAGTGTTTCAACTGCAGTAGGGCTTGACGAGGACTTATCCATGGTATTCCATAAGCTTAAAAATTATCGTTGTTTGCCTTGACCCATACGCCACGAAACGGGATAAGGCGACAAGTGAATAGCAGGTTTGGCCCAGCGTTGGAAGAGGGTATGACAATTAATGAAAGAGTTACTTGCCACGGGCGACCTTGTTTTGGTCTCCGCACTGCGCCATCACCTCAGCGTTGAAGAGGTGGAATTCGACGTTTTTGACGGGTTTGTCGGAAGCCTTTTCCCCGGTGATATGTCCATTGCATCGCACCGCATTATGGTGAGTGATGAGCATTACAACCGTGCCAAACGGGTGCTGGAAGCATTGCAAAACGGAGACATGACCTGTGAATCCGACTGAGCCAGCCTTAAGCGAAGATCTGTTTCTGGACGGTCGCGTTCGCCTGTTGCAACCTGTTGATGGATATCGCGCAGCAACCGACCCGGTCTTTCTGGCCGCGAGCATTCCCGCCAAACCTAATCAGAAAATTCTGGATGTGGGATGTGGCGTAGGCGCAGCAACTTTTTGTCTGGAAGCGCGCGTGCCCGGTGTGCATGTTACGGGGCTGGAAATTCAGGAAACGCTGGTCGCCATTGCGGAAAAAAACAAAAAGCTGAATGAAAAAGAAGAAACCGTACGGTTTGTTCAGGGGGACGTTACGCACAGAACCATGGACCCGGAACCCAATTCTTTTGATCATGTGATGGCGAATCCACCTTTTTATGAAAGCGGGTCCGGCCATCGCCCGCCCAATGAGATCAAGGCACGCGCCCATATGGAAGAAGATGCATCCTTGCAGGACTGGGTCAATTATATGTTACGCATGACCAAGCCCAAGGGCACGATCAGCTTTATCAACCGGGTGGAGCGGTTGGAAGAAACATTGGCGGCGCTGCAGGGCAGGCTGGGGGACTTGGTTCTCTTTCCGCTTTGGTCCATGAGCCCGACAGGCGCGCAGGCGCGTGGGGCCAAACGGTTTATTCTGCAGGGGCGCAAAGGCATCAAGACACCGATGAAATTTGCCTCCGGTCTGGTCATTCATGAAGATGAGGGCGGCTATCGTGAAAAAGCAGCGGCGATCTTAAAAGACGGGGCAGCGCTGGATTTGCGGGGATAGCCACTTTTTTGATGGCGTTTCTGTTAAGTCCATGTAGACTAAGATGAATTGAATTTCATGGTTATGAGGACGTGAATGTTTTTCGCCACCACCCTTGATCATCGCAGAACAAATATTGTGCGAGGCCTCCTATGAGCGCGACGGCAACCATTGCCATCACCGTCGGGGTTGCTGTTGCGGTGCTGGTTGGATTCTTCATCGTTTATTATCTGGGTAATGTTGCCAATTCCATTTACGACGTAAAAGTTGGCGTGCGCAAAGACTTTGATAAAAAGGTCAAAGAACTGCAGGAATGGGTCGATAAAGACACCAAGCAACGTATCAACTGGATGCGTGATGAAAACAAGGAAGACGGAAAACGTTTCAAGGAAACCATGGAAGGCCACCTCGAAGAAACGTTCGGGGAAATGGAAAAGAATGTGGAACGTCTGCGCGCGGATGTTGCCTCGCTACAGGTACAGATACAGGCCCTGCAGGAAGGGCGAGGCGGACGACCGTCTTCACAAATGCCACCCGCTGCTGAGTTTAAAAAACGCCCCAAAGCGCCATCGGCTGCGGCTGAACCTGCATCGCTTGGGGATATCGAAGTTTCGCGCACGGTCAATCTGGATCATGATGAAGCGCCGGATATGGCCGCACCCAAAGCTCCCGCAGCCCCTGCTGCACCTGCGACTTCAGATGATCCGACACAACTGAGCGAAGCAGAACCGATCCGGACCAAACCAAGCCCACCCCCTCGGCCATCGGCCAAGCCGCAACCTGCCGGGCGATCATCGGTTGAAAAGAAAGCCAAACAGAAAAAGAAAAAAGCACCAGACGAGTTTGAAAGCTTTGATGCTTTTTCAGAAGACTTTAAAGCGGGAAGCTGATTGTCATTGGCAATAGAATAGTCTAGAAACATGTCTTCTTACTTGTAGTACTTGATTATAGGCACTTTGACATGCTTGGCTTTAGCCCCACGAAACTGCTTTTTACAGCCGCGATTATTATTGTGGTCTGGTACGGGTTTAAATGGTTCAACCGGATGCAGGAAAACCAGAAGAAAAACGCATCTTCCCAAACACCACGCGGACCATCCAAAGCGGAACAAGCTGCCCCCAAAGCGCAGGAAGCGGACTATGAAGAATTGGTCGCCTGCGCCAAATGCGGGGACTATGTTATTTCGGATAAAAGAAGCGGTTGTGGCAAAGAAGGTTGTCCATACGACAGATAGACTGATTGGCGCTTGACCCGCGCTTTGATTTTCCGCTAATTTCGGCACTGCAAAAAAACGTTTTTATGATTGTGAAGACCATGGGCACGACACCCAATAAAAAAACCTGTTTCCAGAATTTGATCCTTTCGCTCCAGAATTTTTGGGCCGAAAAGGGCTGTGTAATCCTGCAACCGCTTGATATGGAAGTCGGTGCAGGGACGTTCCACCCGGCTACAACGTTGCGTGCACTGGGGCCCAAGCCCTGGAAAACGGCTTATGTGCAGCCGTCGCGCCGCCCGGTTGATGGTCGTTACGGGGAAAACCCGAACCGTCTGCAGCATTATTATCAGTTCCAGGTGATCCTGAAACCATCGCCTGCCAATTCACAGGAATTGTATCTGGAAAGCCTGAAGCATCTGGGCATTGATACGGACCTTCACGATATCCGCTTTGTGGAAGATGACTGGGAAAGCCCGACGTTGGGTGCCTGGGGGTTGGGCTGGGAAGTCTGGCTTGATGGGATGGAAGTCACACAGTTTACTTATTTCCAGCAAGTCGGTGGCATTGAATGTGACCCGGTTGCGGTGGAATTGACCTACGGTCTGGAACGTCTGGCCATGTATATTCAGGGCGTTGAAAATGTATATGATCTGGACTTCAACGGCGAAGGCGTAACGTACGGTGATGTGTTCTTGCAAAATGAGCGTGAACAATCCGCCTATAACTTTGAACATGCCAACACAGATATCCTCTTTCAGCATTTCCGCGATGCTGAAACACAATGTTCGCACCTTCTTGGTCTGGACGAACCATTGGCACTGCCAGCATATGAGCAATGTATCCGTGCCAGCCATACCTTTAACCTGCTTGATGCGCGCGGGGTAATCTCGGTTACCGAACGTGCGGCCTATATCGGTCGTGTTCGCGCGATGGCGAAAGGCTGTGCAGAAGCCTGGATGAAGACACAAGTGGGCGAGGAGGCATAATCATGGCTGAGTTACTGTTAGAGATTTTAAGTGAAGAAATCCCGGCCCGTATGCAGGTGCGCGCCGCTGACGATTTGAAACGTCTGGTCACAGATGGCCTGAAAAAAGCTGGCCTTGGTTTTTCCATTGTCCGTTCTTACGTAACACCACGTCGTCTGGCGCTGGTCATTGATGGTCTGCCGGAAAAGCAGCCTGATGTTCGTGAAGAACGCAAAGGCCCAAAAGTGGGGGCACCGGACAAAGCCATTCAGGGCTTTTTGGGGTCTACTGGCCTGACGCTGGAACAATGCGAAATTCAGGAAGGTAAAAAAGGCAGCTTCTATGTGGCTGTGATTGAGAAACAGGGTCAGGATACCATTGCGGTTCTGCCGGAAATTCTCACAACAGCGCTGAATGCATTGCCTTGGCCGAAATCCATGAAGTGGGGTGCGAATTCCCTTAAATGGGTGCGTCCGCTGCAGAATATCCTCTGCATCATGGACGGCGCGGTTGTGCCGTTTGACTTCGGTCCAATTACGTCCTGCGGCTATACCCGTGGTCATCGTTTCCTTGCGCCAAAAGATTTCAGCGTTGATGATTTTGCGTCTTACGAGAACCTTCTGCGCGAACATAAGGTCATTCTGGATCAGGAAGAACGTAAAGACGCGATCCGTGAAGCTGCAGAACAAGTTGCCAAGGATGAAGGTTATTATCTGAAGGCGGATGAAGGCCTGCTGAATGAAGTCACGGGTCTGGTTGAATGGCCTGTGGTTCATGCGGGTCAGATTGATGATGAATTTATGGCGGTGCCGCAGGAATGTCTGATCACATCCATGCGTTCACATCAGAAATATTTCTCCTGCCTGAATGCAGACGGCAGCCTGGCGCCGCGCTTTATCGTGGTGGCCAACAAGACAGCCCCTGATGGTGGCAAAGCCATTGTTGCGGGGAACGAGCGTGTGCTGCGTGCGCGTCTGTCGGACGCGAAATTCTTCTGGGATCAAGATCTCAAGAAAAATCTTGAAGACCTGCTGCCACAATTGGATGACATGCTGTTCCACGCGAAGCTTGGCTCCATGGGCCAGAAAGTTCAGCGGATGGAAAAGCTGGCGGGTGAACTGTCCGGCATGATCGAAGGTGCTGATCTGGGTACGGCGTGCCGTGCAGCCCATCTGGCAAAGGCCGATCTGGTTTCAGAAATGGTTTATGAATTCCCAGAGCTGCAAGGCATCATGGGGGAATATTATGCCAAGAATAAAGGCGAAAATGATGCGGTGGCCAAAGCTATTGCGGACCATTACGCGCCACAAGGCCCGGGTGATGATTGTCCGTCTGCGCCAAACTCGGTTGCTGTATCACTGGCTGATAAAATCGATACGCTGGTTGGTTTCTGGTCCATTGATGAAAAGCCGACGGGTTCGAAGGATCCATTTGCATTGCGTCGTGCTGCCTTGGGGGTGATCCGTCTTGTCTTGGAAAACAAACTGCGTCTGAACCTTCTGGAAGTCTTTTCACAAGCGCATACGGCCTTTTCGACCGTCAATGGTTTGAATTCCGTACCCGCCAACACATCAGAAAATGAAGCGCAGTTGCTGCATTTCTTTGCCGATCGTCTGAAGGTCTATCTGAAAGACAAGGGCGTGGCGCATGACCTGATCACGGCCATCTTCGCCAAAGGGGATGAAGATGATCTGGTGCGTTTGATGGCGCGTGTGGATGCGTTGAAAGCATTTTTGGACAGCGATGACGGCGCGAACTTGGTAGCGGCGTACCGTCGTGCTACCAACATCGTGCGCATTGAAGAAAAGAAAGATGACGTTAAATATAATGACGCTGTTGAAGCCTCACTTCTGGAACAAAGTGAGGAAAAGCAATTGTTTGAGAAGCTAGAACCAGTCATGGGGACTCTGGATGCTGCTCTTAAAGAAGAAAAATTCACCGAGGCAATGGCGGCACTCGCTTCCTTGCGGGGACCGGTTGATGCATTCTTCGATAAGGTAACGGTCAACTGTGATGACGCCAATGTGCGTGCCAACCGTCTGCGTCTACTGTCGCAGATCGGGCGTGCGTTGGATGGCCTTGCAGATTTCTCCAAGTTGGAGGGATAAAGACCGTTTGGCATAGTCTTGCCACCTTTGCCCCCGTTGGTGAAGGTGGCGAAAAAAGGAAAGTAACATGACCAAATGGGTTTACACCTTCGGCAACGGTACAGCTGAGGGGCGTGCCGACATGAAGGAACTGCTGGGTGGCAAAGGGGCCAACCTGGCTGAAATGAGCAATCTCGGACTGCCTGTTCCCGCAGGCTTTACGATCACGACCGAGGTCTGCACCCATTTTTACGACAATGACCGCAATTATCCGGGTGATCTGGATGATCAGGTTAATGCTGCGATGGCTGAAATCGAGGGCATCATGGATGCAGGTTTCGGTAATCCGGCTTCGCCGTTGCTGGTGTCCGTACGATCTGGTGCGCGGGCGTCCATGCCCGGCATGATGGATACGGTTCTGAACCTTGGTCTGAACGATATTACCGTTGCAGGTTTGGCTGAAGCATCCGGTGATGCGCGTTTTGCCTATGACAGCTATCGTCGTTTTATCCAGATGTATTCCGACGTGGTTCTGGGTGTAGATCACTACATCTTTGAAGAACTGCTGGAATATTTGAAGGACGAAAAAGACTATGTCCTTGATACCGACCTGACGGGCGAAGACTGGCAGGAACTGTGTGAACAGTTTAAAGCCAAGGTCAAAGAAGAACTGGACGAAGATTTCCCACAAGACCCAAAAGCCCAGCTTTGGGGCGCCATCGGTGCCGTCTTTAAATCCTGGATGAATGCACGTGCCAACACATATCGTGCCCTTCACAATATCCCGGCGGAATGGGGCACAGCCGTTAACATTCAGGCCATGGTCTTTGGCAACATGGGTGAAGATTGCGCAACAGGCGTTTGTTTTTCCCGCAACCCTTCCACAGGCGACAACCATTTCTATGGGGAATATCTGATCAATGCGCAGGGCGAAGATGTGGTCGCGGGCATTCGCACGCCGCAGCCTTTGACTATCTTTGAAAAAGAAGAATCGTCTTCTGATCTGCCGTCTATGGAAGAAGTCATGCCAGCGACCTTCAAGGAACTGGATGACATCCGTCATAAGCTGGAAGGTCACTATAAAGACATGCAGGACATGGAGTTCACCATCCAGAAAGATAAGCTCTGGATGCTGCAGACCCGTGTCGGTAAACGCACGGTCAAAGCCGCTTTGAAAATGGCTGTTGATATGTGTGAAGAAGGGTTGATCAGCAAAGAAGAAGCCATCATGCGACTGGAACCCCATTCGCTTGATCAACTGCTGCACCCGACCCTGGACCCGAACGCACCACGCGATGTGATTTCCCAAGCTCTGCCTGCCTCACCAGGTGCAGCAACGGGCCGGATTGTCTTTTCTGCAGAAGATGCGGAAAACTGGGTGAAGCGTAAGGAAGAAGTTATCCTTGTGCGCACGGAAACCAGCCCGGAAGATATCGGCGGTATGCATGTGGCTGAAGGCATCCTGACTACACGTGGCGGCATGACGTCACACGCGGCTGTGGTGGCACGTGGTATGGGCACCCCTTGTGTGTCCGGTGCTGGGGACATGAAGGTGGATTATCAGGCGCGTACTGTGATTACTATGGACAACCGTGTCTTTGCCGAAGGGGACGTGATTACCCTTGATGGGTCCAGTGGTGAAGTCATGGCAGGCACGGTTCCGACCATTCAGCCTGAACTGTCCGGTGATTTCGCGAAACTCATGAGCTGGGTTGATGAAGTGCGCACCATGGGTGTACGCACCAATGCAGAAACTCCGCATGATGCCGAAATGGCACGCAAGTTCGGTGCTGAAGGTATCGGTCTGTGTCGCACGGAACATATGTTCTTTGATCACACCCGCATTAACTATGTGCGTGAGATGATCCTAGCCGATGATGAAGCCAAGCGTCGTGAAGCTTTGGGCCATATTCAGCCGTTCCAGCGTCAGGACTTCGAAGATTTGTTCAAGATCATGGAAGGTCTTCCAGTCACGATCCGTCTGCTGGATCCTCCTTTGCACGAATTCCTGCCGCACACTGAACATGATATGGAAGAAGTTGCCAAACTTGCGAACATGTCAGTCAAACATGTGAAAGAACGTGCTGAAGAACTGGCCGAACAAAACCCTATGCTGGGCCATCGCGGTTGCCGTCTGGGTATCACGTACCCCGAAATTTATGAGATGCAGGCGCGCGCAATTTTTGAAGCTGCCTGTAACGTGACCAAAGCAGGTGGCAAGCCTGTTGTGCCGGAGATCATGATCCCTCTTGTGTCCATGAAAGTGGAACTGGATCGTATGAAAACGGTTGTGGATGCGGTTGCCAAAGAAGTCTGCGCCGAAGCAGGTGTGGAAATCGACTATATGGTCGGCACCATGATTGAGCTGCCGCGTGCAGCGCTTCGTGCAGGTGATATTGCTGAAGCAGCTGAATTTTTCAGCTTTGGGACCAACGATCTGACCCAGACAACATATGGTTTGTCGCGCGATGATGCGGGTAAGTTCCTGCGTGTCTATCAGGAACGCGGCGTGATTGATGTTGATCCGTTTGTGTCCATTGATCAGGACGGTGTGGGTGAGCTGGTGAAGTTCGGTGCTGAACGTGGCCGTGAGACCCGCCCGGATATCAAGCTTGGTATCTGTGGGGAACATGGTGGCGATCCGGCCTCTATTCATTTCTGTCAGAAAATCGGTCTGTCTTATGTTTCATGTTCGCCTTTCCGTGTGCCGATTGCACGACTGGCCGCAGCGCAGGCAGCCCTGAATGATTAATTTTGATGAGCTAAGATCGGGAAAGAAAGCAGCGATGGCCCGTGCCCTCGCGCAAGTTGAACGTGCCCCGGATGCACGTGAAACGCTGGACCTTCTCAATCGTGCTTATCAGGAACCAAAAGCCCACGTCATCGGGATCACAGGTCCCCCCGGCGTGGGCAAATCTACCCTTACAAACGCTTTGATTTCCCACTGGCGCTCCTTGGGGCGCACGGTGGGGGTCATTGCTGTTGACCCAAGTTCGCGCCGCACAGGCGGGGCTTTGCTGGGGGATCGTACGCGCTTTACCACCGACCCGGAAGATCAGGGCATTTATGTGCGATCCATGGCAGCACGCGATCGTCTGGGTGGGCTTGCGGGCCTGACCGTATCGGGCATGGTCTTGATGCGCGCTGTCTATGACATTGTATTGATCGAAACTGTGGGCGTAGGCCAGTCTGAAACCGATATCGTCGGTGTGGCAGACAGTGTCCTTTTCTGCGTCCAGCCTGGATCAGGCGACAGTCTGCAGTTCATCAAGGCAGGCATTGTCGAAATTCCGCATATCGTGGCGGTGACCAAAGCCGATATGGGGGCACCTGCACGCAGGGCCATGTCTGATATGAAGGGCGCGCTGAACCTGGCCGGGCGTATGGGCGCAGACCCATGGGATATTCCGGTTTTGCTGCTGTCATCCATGCATAAACAAGGCATTGATGAGCTGGTTGAGACGTTTGACACCCATGTCGCCTTTTTAAAAGACAACAGTTTCCTGAACCCCGCACGTCATACCCAGGCCAAGCAATGGCTGGAAGAGGCTGTGCGTGAAAAATTCGGTCGTGTCGGTATGCAACGGGTGATGGATCACCTGGATATCAGCCCAACAGCTTCCCCCTTTGAGCGGTTGTTCGCGATTTCTGAAGAGTTTCAGATGCTTTATAAAAGCTAGTCTTTTTTCATTTCTAGCCTTTGGTCCATATCCAGTGTCACGGGTGTGGTATTGGGCCTTCATATGGCTGACGATGCCTTCTTCCGGTACAGCTTCGCGCACGCGTTCGCGATAAAGGGCAAACAGGTTGATCAGCCGATAGATTGATAACGGTTTACGGCGATGGGTTAAACCCTGAAAAATAAAAAGCCGTTGCCCCTTGTGATCTAATCTGTCACGTCTTACGTAGAAGGGCTAAATCTATTGATATCATTTGAGTTTAGAAAAGAATGTTAAATCTGAAAATCTTCGCCATTGCTTTGGTGACTTTCCTTTTTACAAGCCCTTTAAGTGCAAAGGAAGTTGCCGGCATGGTAGAAAAAATCCGCGGTATTGCGACGGCCACGAATGAGACAGGCGTTAGCGAACTGGCCCTGGGCAGCACCATCTATGTGGATGATTCCCTTAAGACCGAAAGTAAGGCCCGTTTGTTGATTAAGTTTAAAGATGGTTCGCGTCTGACCTTGGGTGAGAATGCCTTGATCATTGTGGACGATTTGCTTTATCAGCCGGAAGAAGAAAAGCAATCCCAAACCATTGATGTGGTGCGCGGTGTTTTCAGTTTTGTCTCTGGCTCTATCGCGAAAGCAAATTATGATAATTTGACGTTCCGCACCCCGGTTGCGACTATTGGTATTCGTGGCACAGAATTTCTGGGCGGGGAATTGACCGTCGGCATGCCTGCGGGGCGTCCGCATTATGGTTTTCAGATTTACGAAGGGGCCATTGAAGTTCAGGCTGTTGGTGGGTCCGTTGTCTTGGATGAGCCGGGCGAAGGCACTTTCCTGCCACTAACCCGCATTGCTGCACCGACACCTGTGCGCCAATGGACACCAGAAGAAGCAGCTGAAGCACAAGAGGCCTTGGCCTTTTAATTAAATCTGCTTGAGAGAGATGAAAAGCGGTTTTCTCGTAAAGGGGAAGCCGTTTTTTATGTTCTTGAAATAAAGTTACAAAGTGGACCGTTTGGTCAGCTTTATATTTTGAATAAGCGTGAATCTTCGCAAGCCTATTTCTCGCATTTTTTTGTACTTTTCCCGCAAAATTTAGTTAGGGAATATAAAAATGCAATCACGAGAGCAATGGGGTTCACGCCTCGGTTTCGTACTGGCAGCGGCTGGTTCTGCTGTGGGGCTTGGAAATATCTGGAAGTTTCCATATATGACGGGTCAAAATGGCGGCGGTGCCTTTTTGATCATCTATCTGGTGTTGGTCTTCACCATCGGGATCAGTGTTATGCTGGCCGAATTTGCCATTGGTCGCGCGGCACAGCGTAACCCGGTTGGCGCTTTTGCCATTCTGAAAGGCAAAATGTGGCCACTGGTTGGCGCCATGGGCGTGTTGGCAGGTTTTATCATCCTGTCTTTCTACAGTGTTGTTGCTGGCTGGACACTGGCTTATATCGGTGAAATGGCACAGGGTAATCTTGCGGGTGATGCGGCTGAATTGGGTAAAACGTTCGGAGCCTTCATTTCTGATCCGGTTGATCCAATTCTCTATCATGCCTTGTTCATGATCCTGACTGTTGCCGTTGTTCTGGGCGGTGTATCCGGCGGGATTGAACGGGCTTGTAAAATCCTGATGCCCATGCTGTTTGTTCTTTTGATTGTGCTCATTGGTCGTGCAGTGACGTTGCCGGGTGCAGAAAAAGGTCTGGAATTTTTCTTGTCGCCTGATTTTTCAAAAGTCACAGCCGATACCTTTAACGGGGCTTTGTCTCAGGCGTTTTTCTCTCTGTCTATCGGGATGGGCGCGATGATTACCTATGGATCCTACCTCAGCAAAAAAGAAAATATCGCAAAATCGGCCCTGTGGGTCAGTACGCTGGATAGTTCTGTTGCTGTGCTGGCGGGTCTGTTGATCCTGCCTGCTGTTTTTGCCTTTGGCTTTGATCCGGCTGCGGGACCAGCCCTGACCTTCATTACGCTGCCTGCTGTTTTTGCACAGATGCCGGGTGGTGAATTTTTTGGCATCCTGTTCTTCCTGTTGCTGAGTGTGGCGGCTTTGACTTCTGCCGTATCTCTATTACAGCCCATCGTTGCTTATTTTGTGGATGAAAAAGGCTGGAACTTTAAAGCTACGGCTGTTGTTTTCGGCCTGATTATCTTTGCTCTGGGCGTACCATCGTCACTGGCGCAAGGCATCTGGTCTGATTTCCACATCTTCGGCAAAGACTTCCTGACATTTATGGATTACATCACAGCAAACATCATGTTGCCTGTGGGTGGTATCCTGATCTCTGTTTTTGTTGGCTGGTCTGTGGCTGGAAAAATGCAGGATGAAGTCACAAACGAAGGTGAAAAAACGTTCCCATTCATGGGTGTGTGGCTGTTCATCTGCCGCTTTGTGGCCCCGGTTGCCATCGGCTGGATTTTGATTAGCGGTCTGTAAGTTATAAATACGTCCAAGAAAAAGGCCCGCTGAGCATGTGTTCAGCGGGCTTTTTTTTATCTATTTAATTGTCATTCCCGCGAAAGCGGGAACCCAGACAATCATCGGTTTCCTGTAGAACTAGGTCCCCGCTTTCGCGGGGATGACGAAGAGAAGGGGGTTATTTAGGTTCTGGAATAACCATCCAGTCTGGTTTGATCACTTCTAGCGCCACACCGTTGGCTGAAAGTTCCGTTTCCACAGCATCCAGCTTGATAGTTGCAAGCGCATAATCACCCTGGGAAGAATGAAGTTCCCCCACATTCTTTTCACCACTGATAATATCGGTCCCGGCTTGAGGGGCATCGCCGGATAGCTTCACGGGGAAGAGACGTTTTTTGATCAGCGCGCGGTATTTGGTGCGTGCGGTCAGTTCCTGTCCCATGTAACAGCCTTTGTCCCAATCCACACCGTTTAGCTCGTCAAAGCCGTTTTCCAGCAGGATGGATTTTTCCGGCGTCATGTCGCGGTTGCCATCTGGCAGGCCCAGCTTGATGCGGTGCAGGTCGTAGTCTTCAAAAGAAGCCTCGCTTGCCCCTTCGACAGCTGTTCCTTTGGCGATGATCCCGCGATAGCCTGCGCTTTTCAAGCGAGGGTCTGCAAAGACACCGTCTTGATCCACGCTGCCCTCACCAAAGACAGCCACTACATCATAGTCGTCACTGACGTCTTTGATGGTGACATTGGCGCGCAGTTTGAACATGGTCAGTTTTTTCTTGAAAGCGGGCAGGGCGTCATCTTGTAAGTCAATCAGCAAGCCGTCGCCGGACCCAATCACAAAGAAATCACAGATGAATTTACCTTGTGGCGTCAGAAAGGCGGAATAAATAGCGTTTTTGTCGCTCACCTTATTGATGTCGTTTGAAATCAGACCTTGGAGGAATTCAAGACGGTCATCCCCTTCGATCAGAAGGACGCCGCGATTGGGTAAAACAGTGGTGGATAAAGACATGTTCAAAGGCCTGTTTTTATTGGAGTGGGGGTGTTTTTTAAGAAAGTGGGTCATTTTGATCATTTTCGCAAGGCTCTTGTCTTTGCAGATGCAAAAAATCACCTTATAACAGTCATCAAACAGATTTCTGAACGGGGACTTCCATGCATATCACCATCATCGACGATTCCATTGCATATGACGGCAACAGCCCGATGGTTCAGCCTATGGGCGGCACAGAAAAAGCAGTGGCCAGTCTGGCACCAGCTTTGGCAAAACGTGGTCATGACGTCTGTGTGGTTAACCGTATTGAACAAGGCGCGATGATTGATGGGGTGTCCTGGGTTCCGTTTGATGGGCCCCGCCCGCCGGAAACTGATGTGGTGATCTGTGTTAAAAAGCCTGCTCTGCTGGATGAATTCCCCGATGTGGAAAAGAAACTTCTGTGGCTTGCAACACCTGCAAAGCTTTTGAACAAGCCGAAGAACCAGGCTTTGATGGAAAAACACAACCCCATCGTGGTCTTTATGGGCGATACGCATTTTCGTACGTGGGAACCTTGGAAATATTTCCGCAAAGGGATTGTAACCCCCGGTGTGCGCAAGGAGTATCTGACCGAAGCAGAATATACCCCGGAAGATCCACCGCGCGTGATTGTGACGACCAACCCCTTGCATGGGCTGGACGGCGTGCTTGATCTTTGGGTTGATAAAATCCTGCCGCAGGTCGATTGGAAAGCCAGTTTGCATATTTATTCCGCGGGTCTTTATCGCGGTCAAAGCGGTGCCCCGGTGCCGGAAAAACTGCAACCGATTTTCGATAAGGTGCAGACGCTGAATAGCCATAATATCGTTGTTCACAAACCGGGATCTGATCTTGAAATGGCAATGGCGTACCGTCATGCCGCCTGTCACCTCTATCCCGGTGTGGAAACGGAAATGTATTGTTCCACACTGGCAGAGACACAAGCTATTGGCCTGCCTTGTGTGGCCCGACCTGTTGGCGCATGTTCTGAACGTGTGAAGAACGGACAGACAGGGTTTCTGGTGCCTGATCTGGACAGTATGGCCAATGTCACTGTGCATCTGCTGACCAAGTCAGCCTCACGCGAGAATATGAGCCGCGATTGCCGCATGATGCAGCGGACACAAACTTGGGATATGGCGGCTGCTGAGTTTGAGGCCTTGCTCTAATGAAGCTCAGCGCCCTCATCACTGCCCATAACGAAGAAGACCGTCTGGCTTCCTGTCTGGAAACATTGGATTTCGCTGATGAAATCGTGGTCGTTTGTGACAAATGTACAGATGGTACGGAAGAGATCGCCCGGAAGTTTACGGACAAGGTGTTTGTCGGGGCGTGGAAGCTGGAAGGCGAACGGCGTAATACGGCCATTTCATACTGCACAGGTGACTGGGTGTTTGAAATTGACGCTGATGAACATATGACGCCGGAACTGGCCGCTGAAATCCGACAGGTGATTGAAACCACAACATATGACTGGCATGAGGTGCTGGTGGATAATTATGTGGGTGATCGTCTGGTACGCCATGGCTGGGGGGCATCCTTCGGCAAGGCAGCTTATCCGGGCCTGTTTAAAAAGGGTGTGAAGGAATGGGGGCCGGAACGGCTGCATCCTTCCCTTAAGTGGTCGGGCAAGAAAGGCCACATGTTAAAAGGGCGCATCAAACATTATGTGGATCGCAATATTTCTGACATGATCCGCCGTCTGGACAGCTATTCCACTGCGCGTGCCAAAGACCTGCGTGAAAGTGGCCAGGCAGGAAGTTTCATAAATAATCTAAGAAGGCTTTTCTCGCGCTTCTTCAAGTGCTATGTGTCACGCAAAGGTTATAAAGAAGGCGGATATGGCTTTTTGATCGCCTTGTTTGCAGGCCTTTATCCCTTACTCTCCTACCTCAAAGCGACCCTAGAGAAAGACTGATCCCATGGCGCGCATTGTATTTGCCGATGACGGTATTGAATTTGACGGAAAAACACTGGAAGAACGTGCCCTTGGCGGTGTGGAATCTTCCGTGATCCTGATGATGGAAGAATTTGCCAAGCGCGGCCATGAAGTGCTGGTGCGCAACAAATGTAAAGCGCCGATGGTTTACAAAGGTGTGGACTGGGCACCCATTGATCAGGGTATGCCGGAAGAAGCCGACCTTTATATCGCCAACCGGGGTGATAAGCTGATTGATTTGATGCCGAAAGCCAAGAAGACGGTTTTCTGGACCCACAATCCTTGTCGCTTCATGGTGAAGTGGCGCTATATCAAGAAATTCTGGAAGGTACGCCCGACCATCGTCTTCATCGGGACGTACCATGCTGACACATTGCCGGGCTGGGTACCGGACGGCGGGCGCACGGTGATCCCTTATGGTATCCCCGACATGTTTCGCCACGCTGAAAAACGCACTGAACTTCCGGCACCACGTGCAATCTTTACATCTAACCCATTGCGCGGGCTGGACTGGTTGCTGGATTTGTGGGAACGCGATATCCACCCCAAAGCCCCTGATGCCGAACTGCATGTCTTTGGCGGTCCAAGTGTTTATGGTTCTGTGGGTGCTGAGAAAGCTGCCCTGATGGAAGAAATTTTCAACCGGGCGGAAAGTATGGCGGATCAAGGTATCGTGCTTCGTGGTCCTGCGACTAAAACTGAGCTGATTGACGAGCTGCAAAAAGCCCGTCTGATGTGTTATCGCGGTGATATTAACGAAACTTACTGTTTGGCAGTAGCCGAAGCCCAAGCTTTGGGGACGCCAACGGTCGTGCAGGACTTCGGGTCCATGGCGGAACGGGTTGTGGATGGCAAGACAGGTGTGGTTGCCAAGGATGATCCAAGCTTTTCAGCAGGTGTGGTCAAACTGTTGACAGATGGACCCCACTGGTTTGAACAGCATGAAAACTGCCTTGCAACACAACGAAACTGGGGCTGGGAACAGGCCTGTGAAGCGTTTGAGGAATTGATCTGATGCGTGTACTCCAAACCATGGCTGGCGCTGAATTCGGCGGGGCGGAAGCGTTTTTTACCCGTCTGGCCGTTGCATTACAGAAAACCTCTGTTGAACAGCAGGTGATCATCCGTGAAAACCGTATGCGCGCACGTATGTTGCGTGAAGGCGGGGTGGAGCCATTGCAACTTTCGTTCGGTGGGGCGCTGGATTTCAGAACAGGCATGTCCATCAAGCGGGAGATCAAAAAGTTCAAGCCTGATGTGGTGCTGACCTGGATGAACCGGGCAACAAAACAGACCCCGGCGGGTAAAGGCAAATTTGTTAAAGTCGCGCGTCTGGGCGGTTATTACGATCTGAAATATTATCAGGACTGCGACCATCTGGTGGGCAATACGCAGGATATCGTTGATTATCTCATCAAAGAAGGCTGGCCTGCAGAACGCGCCCATTATCTGCCGAATTTTGTGAATTCTGAACGTGCCGATCCGGTATCACGTATGGATCTGTCCACACCGGAAGATGCTCCTTTGCTGCTGTCTATGGGGCGTTTGCATGAAAATAAGGCCTTTGATACCTTGCTGCGCGCGTTGGCGCGTGTACCCGGTGTCTATCTGTGGCTGGCAGGTGAAGGCCCGGAACGTCGTGCACTTGAAAGTCTGGCTGAAGAGCTGGGTATTCGCCCGCGCGTGCGTTTCCTCGGCTGGCGCGAAGATACGGCAGCATTGCTGGCAGCTTGCGATGTCTATATTTGTCCTTCTCGTCATGAACCACTGGGTAATGTTGTACTGGAAGGCTGGGCACAGGGGCGCCCCGTTATTGCGGCTGACAGCCTTGGCCCCGGGACTCTGATCAATCATGGCGATAATGGTGTACTCTGTCCCGTTGATGATGACCGTGCCATGGGGGATGCGATTAAATGGGTTTTCAGCGATCAGGAATTCGCCCATAATTTGGCAAAGGCTGGTTGGGAAACTTACCAGCGGGACTTTACCGAAGCAGTTGTTGTGCAAAAGTATCTCGACTTCTTTGACAAAGTGACCAAAGATAACAAATAAAGAATGTCCGCTGGATAATGAGGCGGATCGACTAAGCTGAGGGCGTGTGCGATGTGCGGTATTGCAGGATTAATGACGATTGATGGAACTTCACCCAGTGATGAAGTGCTGGATGCGTTTGCCAATTGTCTGGCCCACCGTGGTCCAGACGGTCATGGACGTTTTCGCGAAAAGAACGTTGCCCTCGTTCAGACCCGCCTGGCCATCATTGACCTGGAAACAGGCGATCAGCCCATCCATGGCCCCGACGGCAATGTGATCAGCGCCAATGGCGAGGTTTACAACTTCGTTGAACTGCGCGCCGCCTTACCCGATGTGCCGATGAAAACGGCATCGGATTGTGAACCTCCGCTGCATCTCTATGCACGCAAAGGCCTTGCTTTTGTGGATGATCTGCGCGGTATGTTTGCCATTTCCATTTATGATGCCGATCGTGGTCGCTTGATCCTGAGCCGTGACCCTTTCGGGATTAAACCGCTTTATTATGCAGAAACTCAACGCGGCTTTGCCTTTGCATCAGAACCCCAAGCCCTGATCGGGGCCGGGCTGGTCAAGCCGCAGGTGCGCGATACGGCACGCGATGCCTTTTTACAGCTGCAATTTTCCACCGGGCGCAACACGATCTTTAAAGGGATCAAGCGGGTGCTGCCGGGCGAAACCCTGATTGTGGAACGCGGTCTGGTGGTTGAACACCATATGAAATATGCGCTTAAGGACAAGCAGACCAAACCGATGCGCAGCATGGATGCGATGAAGGCCATGGAAGAGGCACTGATCGACAGTGTCAAGGTTCACCAGCGTGCCGATGTGCCATATGGCTTGTTCCTGTCCGGTGGGATTGATTCGTCTGCGCTTTTATCTTTGATGGCGGAACTGAATGACAATCCGATCAAGGCCTACACCGCCGGCTTTAGCGGAACCGACGTACAGGATGAGCGTGAACATGCGCGCATGCTGGCCCAAAAGGTCGGCGCGGATCATACCGAGGTTGAATTTGATGAAAATGATTTCCTGACGCTTTTGCCCAAGATTGCAGAAGCCATCGATGATCCGGTGGCTGATTATGCCGTGCTGCCGACCTTTAAACTGGCGCGTGAAGCGCGCAAGGATGTGAAAGTGGTGCTTAGTGGGGAAGGCGCAGATGAACTGCTGGGGGGGTATGGTCGATACCGTGCCTATTGCCGCCCTTGGCCGCTTCGCAAACCGATGCGGGGCACAGGCACGTTTGATGGCCTCGGGGTCTTTAAGGACAATATGTGCAAAGGCTGGCACAAGGGCATCGAAAATGCAGAAAACTTTGCCAAACAGTTTAACTGGACCCGCCTGCAACGCGCGCAAGCCATTGATTGTATCGACTGGCTGCCGCACGATTTGCTGATCAAGCTGGATCGCTGTTTGATGGCAAACGGGGTGGAAGGGCGCACGCCGTTTCTTGACCCGGTTGTGGCTGACGCGACTTTTTATCTGCCGGATAATCTGAAGATTAGTAACAAGTTGGGGAAATCCTTGTTGCGCGACTGGCTGAGCAGACGCCTGCCCGAAGCCAAGCCTTTTTCTAAAAAACGAGGCTTTACTGTGCCTGTGGGCCATTGGATTGCCAGCCACGGCGCCAAATTGGGGCCACTAGTGGCTTATCAGCCTGCTGTTGAAGAGATTTGTGATCGCAATGCGGTTATTCGCCTGTTTACCACCGAAGGCAAGGAAGAAGGTTTTGCGGCTTGGACCTTGCTGTTTTACGCCCTATGGCATCAACGCCATATTCTCCAGCTGAAATGCGATGGTGATGTGTTTGAGGCCCTCGCACAAAAATAAGGAAATTCTTTATGTATGATATGATCCTGAAAGGTGGCACATGTGCTACGCTCGCGGGGATTGTTAAAACTGATATTGCTATTTTGGATGGGAAAATTGAGGAAATTGGCGATCTTGACCCTTCAAAATCAGAACAGGTGATGGATGTCACAGGGCTGCATGTGCTGCCCGGTGTGATTGACAGCCAGGTTCATTTTCGTGAACCGGGGCTGGAACATAAAGAAGATTTGATGACTGGTACGGCGGGTGCGGCACTGGGTGGGGTGACGGCGGTTTTTGAAATGCCAAACACCAAACCAACCACCATCACCAATAAAGATATCGCCGATAAATGCCGCCGGGCGAAAAACCGGGTCTGGACAGATATTGCTTTCTTTATCGGGGCAGCGGCAGAAAATGTTGAAAACCTGCCAACGCTGGAACGTGAACAGGGTGTAAGCGGCGTTAAAATCTTCATGGGTAGCTCAACAGGCAGCCTGCTGGTGCGTGATGATACGACGCTGGCCTCTGTGCTGGCTTCTGGTAATCGGCGTGTGGCGGTTCATTGTGAAGATGAAGATCGACTGGAAGAACGCTTTGAATTGGTGAAAGAAGGTGCGCCTGTCAAAATGCACAGCGTCTGGCGTGATGAAGAAACAGCCCTTCGTGCCACAACCCGCCTGTTGAAATTGGCAAAGGCAGTGAAACGCCGGGTGCATGTATTGCATGTGACCACAGCCGAAGAAATGGACCTGCTGGCCCAGCATAAAAGTTTCGCCACGGTGGAATGTACACCGCAGCACTTGACCCTGAATGACGAAGCTTATGAACGTATTGGCACGCGTGCGCAGATGAACCCGCCGATCCGGTCTCAGCGTCATGTCGATGCCTTGTGGGAAGCGATCAATCAGGGGGTGGTTGATTGTATCGGCTCAGACCATGCACCCCACACCCTGGAAGAAAAAGAAGCGGCCTATCCCAACAGCCCGTCGGGTATGACAGGCGTTCAGACATTGGTTCCGATCATGCTGAACCATGTGAATAACGGGAAACTGACACTGGAAAGATTTGTCGATCTGACCAGTGCGGGGCCATGCCGGATTTATAACGTGGCGAACAAGGGCCGCATTGCCAAAGGCTATGATGCGGATTTCACCATTGTGGACATGAAAGAAAAACGCACCATTCACGATCAATGGATCGCGTCGCGTTGCGGATGGACACCGTATGATGGTATGAAAGTACAGGGCTGGCCCAAAACCACGATCATTCGTGGCAATGTGGTTATGCATGAAGATCAACTGCTGGGCGACCCGCTGGGTGAGGCGGTCCGTTTTGCTGAATGTTTGTGAGGGGAATGAACAATGGCAGATAATAAAACAGATGGATCCTATGAACGTCGCCGCGTTGCTAAAGGGCGGCGCATTTTCAACGAAGGCGAAGCGGGTGACTATGCCTATATCGTGGAAATGGGCGAAGTTGGGATTTATAAAAAGATTGAAGGCAGCGAAGTCGAAATTACGACGCTGAACCCCGGTGAAATCTTTGGAGAAATTGCTGTTCTGGCCGGGCGGGAACGTCTGGCTTCTGCCATTGCTTTGACCGATTCATCCTTGATTGTGGTTTCGCCGGAAACGCTGGAACAACGTATCAAGGGCGCTGATAAATTCGTCAAAACCTTGTTGTCGATCTTTATGACCAATTTGCGTGATACCCATGATACCTACAAGAACCCCTCGCATAATTTTGATGGGCATCTAAAGTCCATCGTGCGTCACAGCCATGCCATGGGGGACCTTGCGCTATTGACACATATTGATGGCTTTAATGAAGAGGCCGCGCCGCTGTTGGTGAATATTCGCGATAATTGTGATAAACTGTACGAAATTTCTAAAAAATATAACGGCAAGGCTAAAGGTTAGACCATTTGTTAACCTTTTGGGCTTTAAATAGGCAGTATCGGATTTATGAGTCTCATAATCCGATCCTTGAATCGTAAGAGTTAAGAGGCGCTTATGGCGGACGAAGAAGACGACGATATGGACATCGATTGGGGGGCTGCCCTGGCCGAAGACGACAGTATCGAGCTGGATGAAAGACAGCAGGCTGCGTTATCGGATATTGAAGCAGAACCTGCACCAGCTGCTGGCGGCCCAACACTGGGCGATGCGCTGGGGCTTGGTGACGATGTCGAAGCCGTCTATGACGTTGAAGTCAACGTTCGTGCTGTTTTGGGTATGTCAATCATGCCCATGAGCCAGATTTTGAAACTCGGTCGTGGTGCGGTTGTGGAACTGGACCGTGGCGTGGGTGATCCTATCGATGTGTTTTCCTCGGATCAGAAAATCGCCGATGGGGAAGTCGTTGTGGTGGAAGACAAGCTCGCTGTAAGCATCGGGAATATTATGAGGTCGAAGCGAAGCCGATGAAGAACGAGAACGATATCTATAAAACTGCCAACCAGGTTATTGAAAAATTTGGTGAAGAAGCAGCCCTTTATGCCGCCATTCGTGGGGATGAATTCCAGCGTCTTGGCAATCAGGAAGGCGAAATCCTGTGGCGTCGTATCACGCGCGCTGTTGAAGTTCTGCAAACTACAGAACGACCAACAACGGCTGTATTGCACTAGAGCGCGTCGCGCTCTAATCCTGACTTGAATGTTTCTGGTAGAGATCGACAACCGCTTGGCGCAGTTCAAGCGGTTTAATCGGTTTTGCCAGACAATCATTCATACCTGCTTCAAAGTAGGCTTCTTTTTGATTTGCCAGAATATTGGCACTTAGGGCGATGATGGGCGTGTGCTGATTAGGGCCTTCTTTGGTGCGGATTTCCTTTGTGGCTTCTTCCCCATTCATCAGCGGCATCTGGATATCCATTAAAATCAGATCAAACGTTTGGTCCGCAGCCATTTCAACTGCTTCTCGCCCATTTTCGGCCAATGTGACTTGATGGCCGGGTTTTTCAAGAATGGTCTTTAGAACCTTCTGGTTTACCGCATTGTCTTCTACCAGTAGCAGGTTGAGTGACAGGTTCTCGGTTGTGTCATCTGCCATGTCTTTTTCTGTGTAAGGAACAGAAACCTTTTCAAAGGGAAGGCGCAGGCTAAAGTGACTGCCCTGATTTAATTTACTGGTTAAATTCAGGCTACCGCCCATCAATTGGGCAAGTTCCCGACAGATGCTAAGCCCCAAACCAATACCGCCCTGTTTGCGCGACAAGCTGTTGTCCACCTGATGGAATTTGGTGAAAATTTCCTGCTGGTCTTTGGGGGACAGGCCAATACCTGTATCTGACACCTGACAGCAAAGCGTGCGTTTGACTTTTTCATCAATGTCAAAGGTGATGACCACCTTACCTTGTTCGGTAAACTTGATCGCATTGCTGACCAGATTAAACAGGATTTGACGCAGGCGTTTCAGGTCAGTTTCGCCCATGGCCTCTGTTGGAAGCTTGTTTTCCAGAATCAGCTTTAAGCCTTTTTCCTGTGCATCGATTTTAAAGATGGTTTCAATCTCGCGGGCCAGTTCATGCGGGTTGACCGGACTCGGCTCAATCTTAGCGCGGTGGGCGGACACTTGGGTGAAATCGATGATCTCATTAATGATTTCAAGTAAATGTTCGGTGGAATGAATGGCCGTTGTGCTGAGATTTTGAATTTCCCTTTGATTACGTGTTTCACGCATCAGGCCCAGGGCCCCCAGAACGCCGTTTAGCGGTGTGCGCAGTTCATGGCTGACCATGGCGATAAAGTCATTACGCGCGCGTGCGGCCTGTTGGGCGTCTTCTTTCAGGGATCGTTCACGCTTGATCTCACGGCGGGCAAAATAGGCAGTGATGATCAGCAGCAGAACAAATAAAATGGCAAGACCAGACGAGATATTAAAAGCGAGTTTCTGGCTGTTCTTTGCGATATGGGTCAGGTCGAGGGAGACTTCGATGGCCCCAAGAAACTTGTCATCGTCCATAATCGGAAGGAACGCGTGAGCGATGACGGTATCTTCGTCCTGTGGTCGATCCAGTTCAACGTGTTCTGTGCCTTTACTGACTATATTGATGAAGTAGGGCGCGGTGTTTTCATCACCGATTTCCATAAAGTCTTTTGCCCAGACCACCGTGCGGTCATGATCGTAGATTTTAAACCAGATGACATTGCCGACATTTTTCGCCGTGCTCAGGGTCTGGATATCGGTGATGGTGGGCGGGGCACCGCGCAGGATGTGGTCGAGATCACGCAAGTCCCGGCGTACAAATTGTGCCCAAGCCAGACTTTCTGACCGGGCCTGTTCTTCCAGCATGTCATCCGCCAAATTCAGCACCAGTGTCCATGTGCCGCTGACGGCAAATGTCCCGATGAGAAGGATGATGATGAGAAGACGGTTTCCCATGCGTTGCCTTTAACCTTTCTGCTGTTCTGGTGTGTCAGCGCGGAAGGTTTCCTGGCGAATGACCGCATAGCCATCCTGACGCGCACGGCGGATCACGCCTGCGATCTTGTCAAAGTCCGCCCCCACACGCCAAAGGGCCACTTCGCCTAGGCGCAGGCTGGCTTCCAGTGTTTCCGGCACGGCTTCGGTCACATCCATCGCCAGCAGTTCTTCGCGCGCACTCAGATTATGGGCACGTGACAGGATATCAATCCCGGGGTGGCTGGCGTGGAGGATTTCAACGATCTTTTTGGCCTGTTTGGTATCGCCCAGACTGATCACCACCACCGTGTCACAATCAACCCCAAGCGATTGCAGAAAGTCCGGGCGCGTCACATCACCATAGACCACGTGATATCCATTGGCACGGGCCTGTGATACCACCTTGGGGGCAAATTCCACGGCCACATAGGGGATATCCATTTCCTGCATCATATGGGCGATGGATTGACCAAACCGCCCGAACCCTGCGATCAGGGCCTTTGGCTTTTCGTGGTTGTCTTCATCCAGTCCCAGATCGGTATAGGTTTCCTCGGCAGGCACGCGTTTGATGATGACATTGCCAAGTTTTTCCCAAAAAGGTGCAATCACCATGGTCAGGGCCACAAAGACCAGCAATCCCTGGAAAGTTTCCTGATCAATCAGACCACTGACCAGCATGACGCCAAATAGTACGAACCCAAATTCCCCGCATTGTGAGAGCAGGAAAGAAATGCGCAAAGAATCCCGCGTATTATAGCGCCAGATGAGCGCGAGGACGAAAAGCACGATCCCTTTTAACAGAAACAGCAAGACAAGGTTGCCGACGATCTGCCCAAAGTCTTTCATCAGGATGGCGAAATCCAGTGTCATGCCGATGGACATGAAAAACAGTCCGAGCAAGTATCCTTTAAAAGGCCGCACGTCCGCTTCAATCTGATGGCGGTATTCGGAATCTGAAAGAGTCAGCCCCACCAGAAACGCGCCCAGTGCCATGGATAGGTGATTGAATTCCATAATCAGCGCAGCGGTCAAAACCGCAAGGACGGCCGCTGCGCCAAAGATATCCTGGTTGCGCGTACTTGCCACAAAACCGATGACAGGAATGATGATATATTTGGTGCCAAGCACAATCCCGATGATGGAAAGCGTTGCCCAAACGGCATGCGGGGTTGCAACGTCACTGCTTTCTGACAGTAGCGGGACAGCCGCCAATAAAGGAACCACGGCAATATCCTGCATCAACAGGATGGAAAAGACACCGCGTCCTGCATGGGTTTGCAGTTCCCCCTTTTCACTGAGGATTTGCAGGACAATGGCTGTGGAAGACAGCGCAATCCCGGCCCCCAGCAGGATGGCGGCCTCGAACGGTTGTCCGCGCCAGTAACTAAGTGCGCCGACAAGGGCGGCGGTGACCAGAATTTGCAGGCTGCCAAGACCAAACACATTGCTGCGCATGTCCCAGAGTTTACGTGGCTGCAGTTCCAGTCCGATGATAAACAGCAGGAAAACAACGCCGAATTCGCTGAAATGACGCAGGGCTTCAACCTCGGTCGCAATGCCAAACCCCCAAGGCCCGACAACAGCGCCAGCGGCCAGATACCCTAAAACGGTGCCAAGGCCCAGTCGCTTGAAGAGGGGGACAGCAATGACTGCCGCGCCCATCAGGAGGACAACAGCTAAAAGCAAATTATGATCGTCTGCCATGTATCACCCTCCTATCGACGTTTAATTGAAGATAGTTTTAATTTAATTCCAGAATATGCCCAAGCCTTTTATCTGAATGTATAAATAATTTTATTTCCGATTGGGAAAGGGAAGGTCAATCCAAAAGTCACTGCAATGGTCTTTAACTTGTGCTATTCACACCCAAGAAACTATTGAATTCTGAATTGAGTATTATCTCTTTGTAAAGAGATATCGTTTATAACATGTTTTAAGCATTTTATGGATTAAATAAAAACAACAAAAACATCTTTTGGTTTTATTTTTATGTAGGTACAGTCTATATGACTCCTGAAAGATGGATGCCCCGCTCGGGATTTGAATATGAGGATAGAGGAATTACATGTTGTACGCGAATAGGGTTGCCTGTTTTTTAGCGGCCTTGCTTTTATGGGCACAGACATCGGTGGCGGAAACTGATCTGTCGAATTACTGGTCTTATAGCGAATTTCTCGATAACGCGCCTGCGCAGCGCGAAATTTCCCAGAGCTTTTCTGAGCGTGTGCGCGCCATGGCAGATGTCACAGGGGGTGTGATTACAAAACCCGTTAAAATCGCGGTTGTTTACCCCGGGATTCAGGCCAGTGATTATTGGCGCAGAAGTGTATCTTCCTTTGAAGCACGCCTTCGGGAGCAGAAAACGCCTTATGTGATCTATCCTTATTTCACCAAACCTGCGCGCGAAATTCGCCTGCAGGAAAAAATGATTGCAGAGGCGTTGAAAGAAGATCCGGATTATTTGATTTTTACGCTGGATGCTCTGCGTCACGAAAATACCATTCAGAAACTGGTTAAACAGGGGCGCCCGAAAGTTATTATTCAGAATTCAACCCGTCCCATCAAAAAATGGCAGGATCAGCCGTTTCTCTATGTTGGATTTGACCATGCGGTTGGTAGCGAGATGCTGGCCGAAAAATTCATGAAGACGTTTGGCAAAGGAACAGACTACGCTCTGTTTTACGGCTCGCGCGGTCTGGTGAGTGCGGCACGTGGGGATACCTTCATGAACCGGGTAGATGCGATGCACGGATCAAAAGTGACGGCTTCTTATTATCTGGATTTTGACCGGGAACGTTCCCGCAAAGCAGCGCTTCATCTGATCAAACGTAACAAGATGCCCAAGTTCATCTACGCCTGTTCAACCGACATCGCCCTTGGGGTAATTGATGCGGCCAAGGAGATGAATATGCTGGATAAAATCTCCGTCAACGGCTGGGGCGGCGGCGGCGATGAGCTGGAAGCCCTGAGCGTAGGCGAGTTGGACTTCACCGTCATGCGCATGAACGACGACAACGGCGTCGCCATGGCCGAAGCGATTTACCTGGACCAGACGGGGCGTCGTGGAGAGGTTCCGCAAATCTATTCCGGTGATATCGTGCTGGTCGATAAATCAAATACCAAGGCCGAAATCGAAGCCCTGCGCAAACGCGCGTTCAGATATTCCAGCCAATGGCAGAGTTCTGTGGATGATGTGCTGAGATCAGATGAGTCAGACCAGAAGTCGTAAGGAAGGTTAATTCTTCACGTCATGTCTTAGACGATAAAGGGTTGCACCACAATTTTTGCACCCTTGTTTGGACAGAGCATTAATTAAACTGGATACTGTTTTTTCTGCTTTTCTTTTGGTGTAGGGGTATAGGGTCCCAGAATGCACTTTCTCTTTTCCTATGCCATTTGAATCTGACCAGTTTAACGGATCACTGAAATCTTTGTTAAAGACAATTGTGTGTAAAGTCTCTCTGCCCTTTTTGCAGATTGATCGACTGGGGCACCAGACAAATTGCAGGAAATCGCCCGCTTTAATTTGCTGCAACATGTCAGAAAGTGCTTTTTTATAAAGAGTAGCTTCTTTGAAATTTGCCATGACCACTTGGTCGATTTGTTGAAAAGAGTTTCCAAGGCCAGACCATTGATAGGTGTTGCGTCCGATAGAGGTGTCATTCCGGGGCATGTAAATCGCCTTCCCGTCGCTTGCTTTGATCCCTGCTTTTCGGGCGACATGGGCGAGTTTTAATTGAAGGTAGCTTTTACACTGCCCGCCATGTTGTCCACTCTCGCTTTGAATTTCGGATAGATAAAGAGAAATCAGTTTTTCCTGTACGTTGACAGTACTGGTATTCGTTTCCGCATAGGCGGGAGAGATTACAAGAAACCAGCTTAGGATAAAGATTAGGAAAAATATTGGTTTGGTCATCGTGGTCATTCATTTCATTTGAGAGGGAAGACAAAAAAGGGCTGACCGAAGCCAACCCCTTTTGCATTCTTTTATTCCCACTCAATCGTCCCAGGAGGCTTGCTTGTGCAGTCATAAACGACGCGGTTGATGCCGCGGACTTCGTTGATGATGCGGTTGGAGACGCGGGCGAGGAATTCGTGGTCGAAGTGGTAGTAGTCAGCTGTCATGCCGTCTGTGGATGTCACAGCGCGAAGCGCACAAACGAAATCATAGGTGCGGGCATCGCCCATCACGCCGACGGTACGCACCGGGAGCAGAACCGCGAAGGCCTGCCAGATGGCATCATAAAGGCCAGCGTTGCGGATTTCTTCCAGATAGATGGCATCCGCTTTTCTGAGGATATCACAGAGTTCACGCGACAGGGGCTGACCCGGGATGCGGATGGCGAGACCTGGGCCGGGGAAGGGGTGACGGCCGACGAATTTTTCGGGCAGGCCGAGTTCTTTACCCAGTTCACGCACTTCGTCTTTAAACAGTTCACGAAGCGGTTCAACCAGTTCCATATCCATACGTTCCGGCAGGCCACCTACGTTATGGTGAGATTTGATGGTGACAGATGGGCCACCAACGAAGGATACGGATTCAATTACATCCGGATAAAGCGTTCCTTGTGCAAGGAAGTCAGCGCCACCTGCATCTTTGGCTTCTTTCTCAAACACATCGATGAACAGGCCACCGATGGTTTTGCGTTTTTTCTCTGGGTCATATTCATCACCCAATGCATCAAAGAACAGGTCTGATGCGTCATTGTGGATGAGTTTGATGTTGTAGTGGTCACGGAACAGGGTCACAACCTCTTCCGCTTCGCCCATACGCATGAAGCCGGTGTCAACGAATACACATGTCAGCTGATCCCCAATGGCTTCGTGCAGCAGGACGGCAACAACCGAGCTGTCCACACCGCCGGAAAGACCGCAGATGACTTTCTTGTCGCCAACTTGTTTGCGAATGGCGGCAATCGCTTGTTCTTTAAAGGCCGCCATGGTCCAGTCACCAGAACAGCCGCAGACCGCATGGGTGAAGTTTTCAATCAATTGTGCACCGTGCGGTGTGTGGACCACTTCGGGGTGGAACTGCACGGCGTAGAATTGCTTTTCTTCGTTGGCGACGGCAGCGTAAGGCGCGCCTTCGGATGTGGCAACAACCTTGAAGCCCGGGGCCAGTTCGGAAACGCGGTCACCGTGGCTCATCCAGACTTGTTCTTTGGCACCCTTTTCCCAGACGCCTTTAAAGATGGCGCATTCTTCATTTACATCGACAAAGGCACGGCCGAATTCGTGGTGATCAGATGTTTCAACCAGGCCACCCAGCTGTTGCATCATGGTTTGCTGACCATAGCAGATGCCCAGAACCGGAATGCCCATCTCAAATACTTTTTTCGGTGCACGTGGTGATTCTTCCCAGGTTACGGAAGCCGGGCCACCGGACAGGATAATGCCTTTGGGGGCATATTCATCCAGCAGTTCGTCCGTTACCAGATTGAAGGGGTGAATTTCAGAATAAACACCGCTTTCACGAACACGTCGTGCGATCAGTTGAGTTACCTGAGATCCGAAGTCGATAATAAGAATGCGATCGGTCATGGGCCACCAATAATGTCTGTAGAAAGTGGCCGCAACATACATCAAGCCATCACGGTGGACAATAGGCTAGAACTGGAAAAGTGTGCTTAAAACAAGGATTGCGCCCATGCTCAGGGCGGTGAAGGTGCCGTACATTCCATAAATGCGCCATTTGATCACAGATTTGATCAATCCGGCAGCATGGATCAGGCGTGAACCCAAGAGAATCGAGCCCAATCCGTAAAGTGCATATTCAGGGGCGCCATTAATTTCCGCCACCGCCATCAGGATCAGGACCAGCGGGACATATTCAGTGAAGTTGCCATGGGCGCGAATGATGCGTTTCAGGTCATCCACACCGCCATCCATCAGGGAAACTTTGTGGGTACGGCGTGTCTTGATGACCCGGACGGTCAAGGCAAAAAGCATGAATGTCAGGGTGACAGCGTAAATCGGGGTGATGAACAAAAGCGGTGGGGTCATTTTTTCGGGTCCTTTCTAGAATATGATGATCGTCATATTTAAATATGATATATAACATATTCAGCAAAGACGTCGAGTCAATTTAAGGAGGTCAGACGATGGGATACCCCGAAGGCCACAAGGCAAAAACCCGCGAACGTATTGTTCTGGCAGCCCGCAAGCTTTGGAAAACCAAGGGCTATGGCGGGGCGAGTGTGGATCATGTGATGAAAGAGGCTGGCCTGACACGGGGCGGCTTTTATGCGCATTTTAAATCCAAGGATGCCCTGTTTGCAGAAGCTTTAGCCGATCATCGCCTGATCGAAGGATTAAAAAAGTTGGAAGCCAAGGGGATTACGGACCGCAAAGAACAACAAAGGTATGTTATCGACTGGTATCTGGACCATCCGCACCGCGATCACCCAGAAGATGGCTGTGTGTTGACTACTCTGTCACAGGAAGTCTCGCGCCTGGGGAATGAACCACGCGGCGTGTTAAATATTATGGTGTCGCGCTTTGGGCGCTGGCTGAGTGGGGAGAAAGAGGACAAGAACGGGTTGGCTGCTTTGTCTATGATGGTTGGCGCCGTGACGCTCGCGCGGGCTGTTGGTGAAGATGAAGAGCTTTCAAGTGAAATATTAAATCAGGCGAAACAAGAATTGCAGAAAGTTATCTAAATCCTTTCTATTGAATTTTATCTAAGGGGATACTTATATTATCTTTATTCAGGAAAAATAAGCTGAGTACAGGTGTGTCTGGAAAAATCAAAATATTTTTTGCTTTGGGCTTTATTTTTGTCTTTTCAGGCACGGTATTCGCCAATGATGTGATCATTACCAACGCAGCCCAATCGTCAACGGACCGCCGATTTGAATATCCCATGGTGGTGCTGAAGGAAATATTAAACCGAACAGAGGAAAAATATGGTGCAACGGATGTCAAACGATACCCACATCCGATCAGCCGTGCTCGTGCGTTGCGTGAACTAATAGAAGGCAATATTTGTGTTTTTTCCACAGCGACTCGACCAGAATGGGAAGAAAAACTGATTCCGGTGCGTATCCCCATCAGAAAAGGTATTTTGGGTTACAAGCTGTTGTTGATCAATGCGACCCAGCAAGACCTGTTCAGCAGGGTGAATACGGCCAATGAGTTAATGAAACTGCGTGTTGGTGGCGGGGCACAATGGAGTTCGACGCTGGCACTTAGGTCTCAGGGGTTTAATGTCATCGGTAGTGTTGAATATGAACCGCTGTTTGCCATGTTGCAGGCGGGACGTTTTGACTTTTTTCCCAGGGGCGTGAACGAAATTTTCCAGGAATATGAAGGGCGTAAAACGCAATTTCCGTCTATGGCTATTGAACAGGAAATCGCCCTTTACCTGCCTCAGCCAACTTACTTTTTTGTTTCACCAAGAAAACTGGAATTGGCGAAGCGCATTGAAGAAGGCTTGATGCTGTTGCGTGAAGACGGGACGTTGTCAAAACTGTTTTTTGATTTTCATGGCGATGCGATCAAGCGCGCCAATCTCGCAAATCGCCGAATTATCCCCATTGAAAATATAAACCTAAGCCCGGAGACGCCGCTTAATCAAAAAGATCTGTGGTATCAGCCAAGCAAATAGGACACCCAGTCGCGAATAATGTGATCTTCGGTGGACCAGACCAGTTTGGCTGTCATGGCAAAAGAGATGATGACCAGCAAGGGACGGATGATTTTCGGTCCGTGTTTCATGCTCATGTGCGAGCCGATAAAACCGCCGATCATTTGACCCATCGCCATGACCAGGCCAACAATCCAGACCACTTGCCCACCCACGATGAAGAAGGCAAGCGAGGCAATGTTACTGGTGAAATTCAGGGCCTTGGTGTGGGCCGTGGCCTTTAAGATGTTAAAGCCCATCAGCGCGATAAAAGCGATGGCAAAGAACGACCCGGTGCCAGGCCCGAAGAAGCCATCATAAAACCCGATGGTGAAGCCCGCGATGAAGGAGAAGCCCCAGATACCCACGCGCTGTTTTTGGTCATCCTCGCCAATCTTTGGCTGAAACAGGAAGTAAAGACCAACAGCTAGCAGCATGAAGGGGATGATATCAACCAGAAAGGCTGCATCCATATTCTGGATCAGGATTGTCCCGGTGGCAGAACCTGCAAAGGTCAGCAGGATCATGGGCCAGATATCGGTAAGTTTCAGATGGCCTTTGCGCACAAAATTGGCGGTGGCGGCAAAGGTTCCAAAGCTGCCCTGTAACTTGTTGGTCGCCAATGCTTGTGCGGGGCTGAGACCTGCACTTAACAGGGCGGGCAGGGCAATGAGCCCACCGCCACCCGCAATTGAGTCGACCCAGCCGGAAAGGATCGCAATCCCAAATAGGATCGCTAAGGTATCAAGCGCAAGAAAATCCATCAGTTGGTACGTTCCAGAATGGCGCAGAAGAATCCGTCACTTTTATGCAGGTCCGGACGCATGGTCATGAAGTCCCCATCAAACGGGCAGTCCGTGCCAAATCGTTCTTCCCAGATATCACCAACAGGTTTAATGGCAAAGTTGTCGTTTTTCTTAAGGAACTTCGCGATTTGGTCTTCGTTTTCTCGTTTCAGCAACGAACAGGTCGCATAGATCACCTGGCCACCCGGTTTAACCAGATGGGCGGCATTTTCCAAGATACGTTCCTGACGACCGAGCATATCTTCCAGCATTTCCGCGCTTAATTTCCAGCGGCTTTCCGGATTGCGACGCCAAGCCCCAAGGCCAGAACAGGGCGCATCGATCAGCAGGCGATCTACGCGCATTTCAAATTGTTTCAGCCAGGGGTCATTTTCAGATTTGATGGGGTTCAGGTGTACGTTTGTGATGCCCGCACGTTCTAGGCGGCGTTTCATTTTGTAAAGACGGGTGGAAGAAATATCTAGCGCATATAATGCGCCCTGATTTTCCATTTCCGCAGCCAGTGCCAGCGTCTTGCCGCCGCCGCCTGCACAGAAATCCATCACCAGTTCGCAGTCTTTAGCCTGTGATAAAAGTGCGATCAGTTGGGAGCCTTCATCCTGCACATCAACCAGACCTTCTTTATAAGCCTGAATGCCGCCCAGCTTGACTTTCTTTTTGGTGCGCAGACACAAGGGGGAATATAGCCCGGCCACTGTTTCAATATTCTGCTTTGCAAGAAGTTGGGCTGCTTCATTTGCATTTTCATGAAGGGCATTGATGCGCAGATCAAGCGGTGCTTCTTCGTTCAATGCGTTCAGCACATCTTCAAAATCATCTCCAAGGGAAGCCCGCAGGTCGTCATCCAGCCAATCTGGATATTCAAGACGGATGGGGTCGGGGGCATCGTTTGTGTCAAACTGTGCCAGAACGGGGACCAGCCCTTTTTCAAAATCAGATAAGGCTTCGGGGGCGTATTGATCGCCTGTAAAGAGGTTTTCAATATCCAGGTCGTTTTGCACACAATCGATCAGGGTCAGGATGCGCGGACCGGATGTGCTTTCCACCTTGTTTGCCAGCCAGTTCAGCTTGGCGCGATTGCGCAGGATACGATAGACCTGATCGTTGATGGCACGGCGATCTTTCGATCCGGCATAACGGCGTGCTTTGAAATAGTCAGCAATGACAGCATCGGCCGGGCGTTTGCCATCAAAAACCGTGGTGAGGATTTCGATAACCGATTGAATGCGTGCGGATGGTTTCATGGAGATTGAATACCTAAAAAGAGTGAACCCCTGCCATCAGGCAAGGGTTCATAGATAGCAAATGTTTGAAGCCCTGAACAGGGGGCGTGATTAAGAACGCCCGCTATAGTTTGGTGCTTCACGTGTGATGGTCACGTCATGAACGTGGCTTTCACGAAGACCTGCGTTTGTGATGCGGTTGAATTCGCAGTTCTTGCGCATTTCAGCAATGGTTGCGCAGCCTGTGTAACCCATGGAAGATTTCAGACCCCCCACCATCTGGTGAACGATGGCGCTGGCTTCCCCTTTATAAGGAACGCGACCTTCGATCCCTTCGGGCACATATTTCATGTCGTCTTTAACGTCAGCCTGGAAGTAACGATCCGCAGACCCGCGTGCCATCGCACCCATGGAGCCCATGCCGCGATAAGACTTGTAAGAACGACCTTGATAGAGGAAGACTTCACCCGGGGCTTCATGTGTACCAGCCAGCATGGAACCAACCATCACACAGCTTGCACCCGCTGCGATTGCTTTGGCGATATCACCGGAATGTTTGATGCCGCCATCTGCGATCACAGGCACGTCGTATTTATTGGCAATTTCAACCGCGTTCATAACTGCGGTCAGCTGTGGGACACCCACACCTGCTACGATACGGGTTGTACAGATCGATCCCGGGCCGATCCCGACCTTGACCGCATCTGCCCCAGCATCGATCAGCGCTTGTGCCGCAGCACCCGTTGCGATGTTACCACCGATCACTTGTGTGTTTGGATGCTGTTTCTTGATTTTGGCAACCTGATCGATCACACCACGGGAATGGCCGTGGGCGGTATCAACAACCAAAACATCAACACCTGCATCAATCAAGGCGATGGAACGTTCCCAACCACTGTCACCTGTGCCCGTGGCAGCTGCAACACGCAGGCGGCCATGTTCATCTTTACAGGCATCCGGGTGTGTTTCTGCCTTGTCGATATCCTGAACGGTGATCAGGCCGACGCAGCGGTCTTTATCATCCACCACCAGCAGTTTTTCAACGCGGTTTTGGTGCAACAGGCGTTTGGCTTCGTCACCGGAAACACCTTCTTTAACTGTGACCAGATTTTCTTTGGTCATCAGTTCAGAGATTGGCTGGTTCGGGTTTTCAGCAAAGCGCATGTCGCGGTTGGTGATGATGCCTGCCAGTTTACCTGTGCCGCGTTCCACAACCGGGAAGCCGGAGAATTTGACTTCTTCCTTTTTTGCCAGCACGTCAGCCAGTGTGGCATCAGGTGGGAAAGTCAGCGGATCGGCAACCATGCCCGATTCAAATTTCTTAACCTTGCGCACTTCAGAAGCCTGTTCGTCGATATCAAGGTTTTTATGGATCACCCCGATGCCGCCAAACTGTGCCATGGCGATTGCCAGACGGCTTTCTGTCACTGTATCCATGGCAGCAGAAACAAGGGGAATACCCAGTTCGATGCCTTTGGTCAGTTGTGTTGTGGTGTTTGCTGTCGCGGGAAGGACGTCGGATTCTGCAGGTACAAGCAGTACGTCGTCGAAGGTCAAAGCTTCTTTAATTGTCACGGCCATCTCCAGTGCGCTTGGTGTTAGTGGATTTGGCGCGTTATATATACACAGGTCCTACCAAACATCCACAAGTTTGTTTGTCTTTTTATTATTTTATTTCGCCTTCAGCGTAATCCAAATTCCGAGCGTCACCAAACCCATGCCAACCCATTCAGAAATATGAGGAATATCGCCCAGGAGCGGAATGCCCATAAGTGCGGCAATTGACGGCACAAGGGCGAGAATGGCAGCCGTTGGCGTCGCGCCCAGATGTTTGATGGCTAAAAAGAAGAAGACGAGTCCCAAAATGGAGGGGCCCAGACCCTGATAAAGCATCTGGATCAGGATATCGAATGTGCTGGCCTCAGACAGGTTGGTCGGCAGGAAGAAATACCAGATAGGCAGAAACAGAATGGCGTTGACGAAGGGGATGAAACTGAGCAGTTCCTTCAACGTCAGTTTCCAGATTTTGGTTGCAGGCATATAGACTGCCATGACAAAAGCGGCGGCCATAAACAATAAGTCCCCAATCCACGCATCTGATCCACCTAATCCATCTTTGGCAAAGGCGGTCAGGCCGCAGCCGATCAGGATAACAGTGATGGCAAGCCACGTCATTTTGTTGGGATAAAGCTTCATCCAGACAAGAGAGACAATGGTGGTGAAGATGGGTAAAGCGCCGTTGATAAAGACGCCGCCGTGGGAAATGGGCGCAAACAGGAAGCCTGCATAGGCAAATAGCGCGTAAGGCACGCCCGTGCCTGCGGCCAGAACAAAGATTTGCCAGAATTTCAGTCGCCAGGGCCACCACAGGTACGTGGCAGGCAACAGGATTAATCCGGCAAAACCAAACCGAAGGGCAGCCATATCATAGACACTCAACGGGCTTTGCGCCCCCATACGCGAAACCACAATAAAGCCGGACCAAAGCGCAGCAATGAAAAGGGCAGACAGGATACCGATGACAGGTGAAGCAGGGGTATCATTATGTTTGTTATTTTGTTCCATTGCCTAACAATAACCATAAAAGCGCAAAAGGTCTAAAGACATTCTAATAAATTAAGAAATGATGTGATTTCATTGCTGTGATATACAAAGCAAAAATGTTCAAGTGAAATGATTTAGGCAGGGTATGGACCTTCGTAAAGTCCTCATAAATTTGCAGGGGCAATTTCTCGCCTATGCGCGTGAAATGTGTCGCCATGCCGATGATGCTGAAGATCTGGTGCAAACTGCCATGATGAAAGCGCTGAACACGGACAGACTTCCGAAAACGGAAGGTGAGGTCAAACCCTGGTTCTTTCGCATCATGCGCAATTTGCATATTGATGATGTACGAAAAAAGAATGTGCGCACGGAATATTTAAGGGACCAGATACGTTTATATAATATAGAGGAAACCAATCGATCCGATATGACCAGAAGCCTGATGGTCCGTCAGGCCTTTGATCGACTGGATGAGGACAAGCGGGAGATTTTGTTTCTGGTGGATGTGGCCGGGATGAAATATGCGGAAATCGCCGAGGTGATGGATATCCCCATCGGTACGGTGATGAGTCGGGTCAGCCGGGCACGTCGGGAATTGCTTGACATATTAGACAGCGGTAATTAATTAAGGGCAAAAAGCGGAGCTATGTTGTTATGAGTGACAACAATCAGGATTGGGAACTCTTAAATGCATTCGCCGATGGTGAACTGCCTGAAGAGTTGCGCGCCGATTTTGAAGCGCGCCTTGTCAGTGATGCTGATCTGCAGCGCGAACTGGATAAAATCCTGTCCCTGAAAGCCACTTTATCCACCATGGACCCACCTGCGGATTATTCTCTGAAACCAGCAGCGAACGATCATGCACCCAAGGGGCGTTTCAAAAAATGGGCGCTGTCTGTTGGTGTCGCGGCATCCGTTATCGGCATGATCGGCTATTCCTATCTGAATTCCCATAAAAGCTGGGATGAACTCGCCCTTAAAAGCCACCGTGATATGGCGAGCCAGAATTATGTGGTGGATGTCTCGCCCGTTCAATCTGCTGCCTGGGTCACGCCCGAGATTGGCATTCTTGCCCCGGACCTGACAGGTGCACGGCTTTATCTGGTCGATATGAAAATGTCGAACCAACGCGATAAGGCGCAGGTTGCTATTCATTATCGGGGCTTGCGCGGTTGTAGCCTGACCATCTTTGCCATGAAAAATCCGGACAAGCTGATGGGGGAGATCAAAGCAGACGACTTGTTGACCCATACGTGGTCGGATCAGGGCTTGCATTTTGCTATGCTGACCAAGGGGATGGATGTGAACCGTTTCCGGTCCATCGCGCTATATTCGCAGGAAATGATTTCTCATCAGCTGCATAAAGACAAAGGGCAATATGCCCGCTTTGAAAATAACGACAACGCCCCTTGCGCATAAAAGCCCCGCCGCTTTATCGATAAGGGGCAGGGCTTTGTATGGGCTTATCTAGGAAAGTTGGGGCGGTCCGTATTATAGTTGGCGGCCAGATAATCCAGCACCAAGGTCAGGTCGGGTTCGTCAATTTCCCCCATATCCTGTTCATCGACCATCCATTCCAGCAGTTCAACCCACCCATCACGGGTCAGGCCCTGTTGGGCAACGATACGTTCGGAATGGCACGCCGTACAGTAGGCATGGGTTTCTTCAACGCCTTTTGCGACAAACAGAACACCGTAATCATCGGCATCATCCGGGGCTTCGGCTTCATCGCCGGAAATATCCTGAGACAGGGCAGCAAAGTTGAAGATCAGGTCACTGTTCTGGTTGATATAGGCAATCAGGTTGGCGCGCTGGCTTGGCTTTTTGATACCGACAAAAGTCATGTTGGTGCCCTTGGCATGTTCGGTCGGTTTTTCCAGATAATCATCCAGACGGGTCGCCGTCCATTTGCCGCTCAGCTTTTTAAAGGCCGGGCTGTAATCATAATCTTTGGCGGTTGCCACATCGCGGTGCATCACACCCCACAGGTTTGGACCTGCGCCATGATCAGCGTTGCGTTCCAGCGTGTGGCACTGCAGGCATTTTTTAAATTCAGTTTTGCCATGTTCCACATTGGCCACGGCAAGACGTTTCATAATATTGGTGTCCTCTGCCTTGGCAGGGATGGAAACAAGGCTCAGCGCAGCAATAGCGCCGATGAAAGATAGGAATTTCATTTTCTCACCGATTGGTTTGATGAAAAGTGACCGGGTGCCCGCAAACTAGAGGGAGAGAGGGCACCCGGCCTGGGTCAAAAGGGCAGGGGGTTAAACAACGCGCACGGCAATGCGGTGCATGGTGTTGTTCAGATACCCTTTTGGGTTCCATTTAAGGGCATGGGGTTGTGCGTCACCCGCATCATCGGTGGCACGTGCCCAAACTTCATAGTAACCTTTCTGCGGGAAATTGACGTTTGCACGCCAGTTCTGCCAGGCCCCTGAATTGACAGGCTTATCAAGAGTGGTTGTCTGCCATGTCACACCGAAGTCGATGGAGATATCAACCTTGGCAATGTCACGATCACCAGACCAGGCATGGCCGCGCACTTCCGTTTCCATGGATTTCATTTCAACGTTTGTGGCAGGATGTGTGATCAGGGATTTCACAGGCATACGTTCGATGATTTCGAAATCTTTCTTATCAACCTTTTCACCCGGGGCAACCGGACGGTTTGGTACGCGATACGCTTTGCCCGTCATCTTCGGTCCGTCATGAACTACATCACGCAGATAAATGCGCTTCAGCCATTTCTGTGAACAAGACCCCGGCCAGCCCGGAACGACCAGACGCAGGGGTGCACCATTCATCGGGTGCAATGGCTTGCCGTTCATTTCAAAGGCGATCAGGATGTTGTCTGTGAGCGCTTTTTCAATCGGCAGACCACGTGAAATCGGCAGTTTGTCCGGGTTCATGGACAGGTGATGATCTGCCCCTTCGTGGGCTGTGTAAACCACATTGTCTTTAACGCCAGCAGCTTCCAGAACGTCTTTCAGCTTTACACCCGTCCAGTTTGAACAGGCAACTGCACCCAAAGTCCATTGGTTGCCTTTTGCGGGGGGGGCAAAGGCTGCACGGCCGTTACCACCACATTCGATGGTGATGGCCATGGTGTGGGTTTTGAATTTCTTTTTCAAATCCGCAATGGTGAGTTTCATCGGCTTGTCAACCAGACCGTCGATGGTCAGCTCCCAGGTTTTGGGATCAACATCTTCGGGTGGGATACCGTTGTTGCGGATGAAGTGACGCGATGTTGGCGTGATGGCATCATCCAGAAGGTGCGCAGGTGTTTCAGCGTTGACCGGGCGGTTGTTCAACAGTGTCAGGCCATCTTTACCTGCCAGAACATCTTCATCATCGGCCAATGCAACAGGCACCAGACCTGCAGGCATGTTTTTGCCAAATGGGATGGACATACCGACCATGGCGCCCATGGTGGTCAGGCCGAGACCTTTAAGAAAGCCGCGACGATCAGAGGATGCGACCTGTTCGATCATTTCATGTTCACTGGGTGTTTGCACCGCAGATGCTGGGGACGTATCCGTCTTTTTTGTGGTTTTCAAACTCATTGAAACCTCTCCTGTTAATTAGTCTAGTTTTAAATAAACGAGCAGGGTTTGAGCTTTATTCCAAAAAAAGTTAAAAAAACTTCTTGCAAATGATAATGATTATTAATATCGTTTGTCCTGCCTCCTCCCAGAGGCACTGTGAAACGACTTACCTGAATCTCTGGCTTCTTTTCGTCTTCTCCTTAAGGCCGGGGGTTCAGGTTAGTTTTCAAAGCAGGAGTTTAAGCACTTATGTCTGATGCAAACCCGTTGAGTTTTCTGTCTGATCCAAAGCCGATGGAACGCCTGAGTGAGGCGGACCTGAAACCACGCATCAAACGTCGCAAGCTGTGGGAGCTGGATGTCCACTGGCATTGCGCCGTGATCGGAACCTGTCTGAACGCATCAGATATCGAAAAGATTGCGCAAAAATGCCAGGCGCCGAATTTCGAAGGCCGCATTGCGGATTACAAGATGCATTCTTTCTTTGTCGGTCAGGCACGCTATAGCCAGGGTGTCGGCAAGCTTCTTCATAAATTTCTGGAACGAAAATTTAATCGCACGGTGAAAGCTTTTTCACGCTTGAAAACATCAGCGTTGATAGAAGAAAAATGGCTGGAAGCTGTTGGGAATGGGGATATCCCGGGTGCGTTCTGGGCGGTGATGACGCACCCAAATGCTTCCTCTGACTTGCTGAGTGAAGTTTACGGTGAAGTTCATATGTTGTCTCATCTGGAAGGGGCGACGAACCGTGCAGATCACCGTGAATTGGCCGATATCAAAACGACTTGCGCCAAATTACAATTGGAATTGGAAGATGTCCGTCGCACCAACCGAAAAGCTATTGAAAAACGTGATCATCTGATTGGCCAGCTGAAACGGGACTTGAAAGATACATCGACCAAGGCGCGCCGCTCTGACGAGCTGGAAGCTTTGCTGTTGGCAGAACGCGATGGCGATACCATTGCACGTCTGGAAAAACGTATCGACGTTTTGACCATGCGCGTGTTGCAGGAAACGGAACGTGCGGATCAAAATCAGCAAAAATTAAAAGAGTTGGAAGCTTGGAACAAGGAATTGCGGCAGTCTCAGATTGCTACGCCAGTTCAGGAACAGGCCGTTACGGTTTGTATGCAACAGGAAGGATGTGCTGGTGAAGAGTCTGATCTTTGTGGACGCTGTATTGCCTATATCGGTGGGCAGACAAAACAGGCCGCGCATTTCAGAAAGAAGGTGGAAGAAAAGAACGGTCAGTTCATTCACCATGATGGTGGACTGCACGATGGTCAGGCCCGTTTGCAAAGTATCTTGTCGCAGGCAGACGCGGTCATGTTCCCTGTAACCTGTGTCAGTCATGAAGCAACGCGGGAAATTAAACGGGTGTGTATAAAAGATGAAAAACCGTTTGTGCCGCTGAGATCACAGGGGTTAAGCGCCTTTGTGAAAGGGTTGGAAGAAACCATTGAAAAGATGTGACTAAGCCCCCTGCCTTCGCAGGGGTGACGCGGTGCTGTCATTCCTTCGAAGGCAGGAATCTCAATCATTCACTATAATTATTCTTCCCACGGAAACCGCTGGCGATCACGTAAGTTTCAGATGAATCCTTACGGCTTGCGGGTGGTTTTGCGTGACGCACGTTGGTGAAGCTTTTGCGCATTTGTTGCAGCAGGGATGTTTCGGTTCCGCCTGCCAGGACTTTGGCGACAAACCAGCCGTCTTTCTTCAAAACTTCTTCTGCAAAATAGACAGCGAGTTCCACAAGGGCGGTGATGCGCAGGTGGTCGGTTTGTGGGTGGCCACTGGCTGCGGCTGCCATGTCGCTTAAGACCACATCGACACTGCCGCCGATGACTTCTTTCAAACGCTCAGGTGCATCATTTTCCATGAAATCGCCGACCAGAAGGGTGGCGCCGGGGATGTCTTCCACTTCCTGAAGGTCAATCCCGATCACATGACCGTTGGGGTTTTTCTCTGCTTCAATACGTTCTGCAGCGATTTGGGTCCAGCCGCCGGGGGCACAACCGAGATCGACAACTTTCTGACCGGGTTTCAGGAAATTGAAACGGTCATCCAGTTCGATCAGCTTGAAGGCCGCGCGGGATCTATAGCCAAGACGATTGGCTTCCTGCACATAGGGATCGTTTAACTGGCGTTGCAGCCACCGGGTCGAAGAAGATTTACGACCACGCGCGGTTTTTACCCGGACGGTTTTGTCACGGCGGGCCTGCGGTGTTTTCCATTTTTTAGTCTGAGACATGGCTGCACATATATGTAAAGAGGGTGAAAACGTGGCGCTTACATAGTCTTCTTTATAACAGAAATAAAGTCTTTAGTCTTGGTCGCGGCTTTTTTCGTCCTGATCACGCATCAGTTTCAGCAAAATTCCTTCACGAATACCACGATCTGCAATTGTCAGTTCACCCACGGGCCAAAGCTTGCACAAGGCTTCGAGGATTGCACATCCTGCCAGAACCAGATCAGCGCGGTTGACCCCAATGCAGGGGTGGGCAGCGCGCTGATGGCAGTTCATCTCCGTCAGTTTTTGCGAAACGCGATGGACTTCATCAAAAGGCAGGTGCATGCCATCGACCTTGGATCGAAGATAGCGCGGCAGACGCAGGTGAATGGCACCTAATGTTGTCACCGTGCCGGACGTACCCAGCATTTGAACCTGAGCAGCGGCCACATCGGCTTCAATATTATTGCGTTTACTGAAATCTGCGATCTCATTTAACACATGGTTCTGGATCGCCTGATAATCATCCGGGGTGACTTCATCGCCCTGGGCATATTCTTCTGTGACCGTGACCACGCCAATGGGCAGGGAGATGACATCAACTACCTGCGGATCACCCAGGCGGTCCAGTTCGATCCACATAATTTCGGTACTGCCGCCCCCAATATCAAAGACAAGCGCCTTTGGTTTTTGCAGATTCAACAGGGAGGCGCATCCGGTCAGGGCCAGCTTGGCTTCTTCTTCTGGATGGATGGCTTCAAGATCAATTCCGGTTTCATCAATGACGCGTGATAAGAAGGTGTCCGCATTGCTGGCGCGGCGGCAGGCTTCTGTCGCGACACTTCTGACGAAGGTGACGTTGCGCGACTTCAGTTTTTTGGAACAGACCGCCAGGGCTTTGATGGTGCGTTCCATCGCATCATCGCTCAAGCGACCGCTTTGGGCTACATCTTCGCCCAGGCGTGTAATGCGGGAAAATGAGTCAACGACCCGGAATCCCTGTTTGGTCCGCCGCGCGATCAGCATGCGGCAGTTGTTCGTCCCCAAATCGAGGGCGGCATATAAAGGCAGGGAGTTGTTTTTTTGCATCCGCCCGGTTTTTTGACGCCGTTTGCGCTGATGCATATAGTTTGAAGCCACTATTATATATGTCCTGTTAGATCGATATTTTCATATCACCCAATGCTTCCTTTCTTTTTATACGAAACCAATGAAGACGGGAAGGACGAAAGACATAAAAATGTAATGAACACAGAAGTGCTGATTGAAAAGCATCAATCAATTGGCGTCCAAAAACCGTGAAATTAGCAATATTTGATGCATATGTTGCTTAAAAATTAGGCAAAAAATCGGGTTTTTATGGAGGAATTTAGGCAAAATCGAAGCGGAATTTTATGCGGATTTCTCGTGATTCTTCTGTGCGAGCTATGCGAGATTCTCGTTTCAGGCATGATTTTTATGCATGCTGCAACGCAGCAATGCAAAAAAAATAGTCGGTAATACCAGAAATGGCGGAATTGTGCCATTTTTACATTGACTTCGGTCAAGCCCAGCAGAAACTAAAGGCTTGCAGAATTCGGAATATTAGACAATTCGCGTTCGCAAGTGCAAAATATTGTTAGTTCACCATACATTTTTTTAAAATTTCTCAATTTTTTTTGCATTGATTGCTGGACCACTGGTGTTTTTCTAAGGTACAAAAATGCGGGTTACGGCACTTTGTTTGAAATAAAGTTGCTGTATTGAATTTTTTGTAAACAAATAAACCGCTCCAATTTATGGAGTGGAAACTCTCGATTGTAGGGGAGGCTTTTTTTAATGAGTGATCATGATGGATCAGGCTACTGGGCAGCGAACATTCGCCTGGTAACTTGGCTTCTGGTAGTATGGGCTCTGTGCTCATACGGTTTTGGTATTCTCCTGCGTGACACGCTGGACTCAATGGTATCATTTGGTGGTGTTGGACTGGGTTTCTGGTTTGCACAACAAGGTTCAATCTTTGTTTTCTTGGCGATCATTGCGATCTACGCCAAGAAAATGGGGCAGATTGACGAAGATTTCGGCGTACACGAAGACTAATATCGTCTGGGGAATGACTTAAAATGGATTTAACAACACTTACGTATATCTTTGTGGGCGGCTCTTTTGCGCTTTACTTTGGTATCGCTATCTGGGCCAAAGCGGGCTCTACTGGTGAATTTTACGCTGCGGGTCGCGGTGTACACCCAGTAGCTAACGGTATGGCTACGGCTGCTGACTGGATGTCTGCGGCTTCATTTATCTCAATGGCTGGCTTGATCGCCTTTAAAGGTTACGACGCATCTATCTTCCTGATGGGTTGGACTGGCGGTTACGTGCTTCTGGCACTTCTGTTGGCACCTTACCTGCGTAAATTCGGCAAATTCACTGTGCCGGAATTCGTTGGTGATCGTTTCTATTCTAGCACTGCACGCGTTGTTGCCGTTGTTTGCTTGATCGTAGCGTCTATTACTTACGTTATTGGTCAGGTTAAAGGTATCGGTGTTGCATTCGGTCGCTTCCTGGAAGTTGACTACGCAACTGGCCTGATCATCGGTATGGTAACCGTAGCATTCTACGCTGTATTGGGTGGCATGAAGGGTGTAACTTACACTCAGATCGCTCAGTACTGTGTACTGATCTGTGCTTACACAGTTCCTGCTGTCTTCATCTCTTTGAACCTCACGGGTTCCCCTCTGCCACAAATCGGTCTGTTCTCTGACACAGACGGTGGCGTTGCGATGCTGACGAAACTGGACCAGGTTATCACTGACCTCGGCTTTGCTGAATATACCGCACAAAAGGGCGGAATGATGAACATGCTGTTCTACACATTCTCTCTGATGATCGGTACAGCTGGTTTGCCACACGTAATCATTCGCTTCTTCACAGTACCTAAAGTGCGCGACGCACGTGCGTCTGCGGGTTGGGCACTGGTCTTCATCGCGATCCTGTACACAACTGCTCCTGCTGTTGGTGCTATGGCTCGCCTGAACCTGATGAACGCGATCCAAGTTGGCGAAGTTGGTGCACCTGATGGCAACCTCGTTTATGACGAGCGTCCACAATGGTTCAAGAACTGGGAAGCTACTGGCCTGTTGAAGTTTGAAGATAAAAACGGCGACGGCAAGATCCAGTACTACAACGACAAAAACAAAGAATTCGCTGCTAAAGCTGAAGCTTGGGGCTGGAAAGGCAACGAGATGGTTAAGGTTGACCGTGATATCATGGTACTTGCCAACCCTGAAGTTGCTCAACTTCCTAACTGGGTAATCGCACTTGTTGCGGCTGGTGGTCTTGCGGCTGCCCTGTCAACTGCTGCGGGTCTGCTTCTGGCGATTTCTTCTGCGGTTTCACACGATCTGCTGAAATCCACATTCATGCCTGAGATCTCTGAGAAACAGGAACTGATGTGGGCTCGTATTTCCATGATTGGTGCGATCATCTTGGCTGGTTACTTCGGTCTGAACCCTCCAGGCTTTGCTGCACAAACAGTGGCTCTGGCGTTCGGTCTGGCAGCTTCTTCTATCTTCCCTGTACTGATGATGGGTATCTTCTCCAAGAAGATGAACAGCGCTGGTGCAATCGCGGGTATGGCTGCTGGTATCGGTTCTACACTGTTGTACATCTTCTCCTACAAAGGTTTCTTCTTCATCAAAGGTACTGAGTTGATGGCGAACACACCTGCTAACCACTTGTTCGGTATTTCACCGGAAGCATTTGGTACAGTTGGTGCGATCATTAACTTCGCAGTCGCGTTCATCGTCATGAACATGACTGCTCCGGTTCCTGCTGAAATCGAAGCTATGGTTGAAGACATTCGTATCCCTAAAGGTGCGGGTGCAGCTCAAGACCACTAAGATTTATCTTGGTCTTAAGTGAACCACTTTAAAAGGCGGGTCCTGCTCTGGCAGGGCCCGCTTTTTTATTGTTTTAACTATGAGTTATGTGCATATCGGATAAGATAGGGTTGCGTTTGACTTTTGGTCTGAAAAGCACCATGATCCTGACAAAATTATATCAGTTGGACGGGGGTCTTTAATGGATATTGAACTGATCGAGATACGGGACTTTTTGAAGGTCCACCACCCTTTTGACCTATTGCCGGAAGAGGCACTGGAAGCATTGCCGACATCTATCGAAGTGCGCTATGCACGTCGTGGGACGGTGATGTTTGAACCGGGCGAAGAAAATAACTTCCTGTGGGTGGTGCGCACAGGCGCGATTGAAACCATCGACCCGGACGGCAACCTGCTTGCTCGCCTGTCAGAAGGGGAATGTTTCGGGGTTCGCGCGATCTTACGCGGCATGGCGGTGAACCGCTGTGAAGCCATTGAAGATAGCCTGCTGTATCTGTTGCCTGTGGAAGAATTTAACCGCCTGCGTGACAATCACCCGCAATTTGCCTTTTTCTTTGCGCCCATGGGCGCGGATCGTCTGCGCAGTGCGCGGGAACATTCCAAGTCCGATGGCAATAACGATGACATGGGTCTGGTGACTACCAAGGTGCGCGATCTGCTGCGCCGTAAGAAACCGGTCACTATTGGCCCGGATGCGTCCATTCAGCAAGCGGCAGGTAAAATGTCTGATGAAGGTGTTTCCTGCCTGCTGGTCGATCAAGGCGATGATCTGGTCGGAATTGTCACTGACAAAGATTTGCGCAACCGGGTTGTGGCGCAGGGTCTGGATATTTCTAAACCGCTTCGTGACATTATGACGGAAAATCCGATCTGCATTGATGCGGAAGATTATCTGTTTGATGCCATGCTGTTGATGTCACAAAAGAACATCCGTCACTTGCCGGTGATGGATAATGGCAAGCCAGCGGGCGTGATTACCAACAGCAATATCGTGCAGCAGCAATCCACATCCATGGTCTATCTGGTTGGTGATATTTACAAACGTAAAACAATCGAAGGATTGCAGGGCGTTGTGAAGCAGGTCCCGACCATGGTGATGAACCTGGTGAACGGTGGGGCGACAGCGCACAACATCGGCCATGTGGTCTCTACCGTGACCGATGCCATCGCCACACGCCTGTTGCAAATGGCAGAAGAAAAACTGGGCGAGGCCCCGATCCCTTATGCCTGGATTGTGATGGGATCAGAAGCGCGTCATGAACAGACGGCCCTTTCAGATCAGGACAACGGCATTATCCTGGATGACAGTTACGATGAAGCCACACATGGGCAGTATTTCCGTGATCTGGCGAAGTTCGTCTGTGATGGCTTGAATGCCTGTGGTTATGTCTATTGCCCGGGTGATGTGATGGCGACCAACGATAAATGGCGCCAGCCCCTGTCGCAGTGGAAGAAATATTTTGCCAAATGGATCGATGCGCCGGAACCGGAAGCCTTGATGCTGTCCAGTATCTTCTTTGATATGCGCAGTCTGCACGGCGAAGCTGACCTGTACAAAGAACTGCGCAAGTTCGTGGTGGAAAAATCAACGGGCAACCGTATCTTCCTGTCCTTTATGGCGGGCAATGCGCTGTCGCACCAGCCACCGCTTGGTTTCTTCAAGAACTTCGTTCTGATCCGCGGTGGGGAACATGACCATACGTTTGATCTGAAGCATAATGGCGTGGTGCCGATCATTGATTTAGCCCGCACCTACTCACTGGATGTGGGCCTTTATGAGGTCAATACCGAAGAACGTCTGAAAGCAGCGGTCGAACATAAGGTGATTTCTCAGGAAGGGGCGGACGATCTGCTGGATGCGCTTGAATTTATCAGCATCACGCGCTTGCGCCATCAGGCACAGCAAATTCAGCGCGGTGAGAAAGCGGATAACTTCATGGCACCGGAAGATATGTCCAACTTTGAACGCAACCACCTAAAAGATGCGTTCAATGTGGTGAAGACCATGCAGTCGGCTTTGGCCTCGCATTACACATAAGAAAAACGGAGAATATGACTTATGTGGAAACGCCTTTTTGGTCCTGATCTGCGTCGTGAATGGTATCTGATCCGCATGCCGGACGGTCCCATGAAAGAATATTACAGAAAACCAATTCCCTGGCCGGAAACGGATTATCGGGAATTGGAATATCTTTGTATCGATCTGGAACTGACAGGTCTGAACCCGGAAAAAGATGAAATCCTCAGCATCGGCTTTGCTCCGATTGTGAAGGAGAATGTGGTCCTGTCTGAGTCCGCCCACTATCTGGTTAAACCGTCCAGTGATCTGCCAGAAGATTCCGTGATCGTGCATGGGCTGACCGATGACCGTCTGGCTGAAGCTGAACCATTGGAAGAAATTCTGCCCCATGTGTTGCTGGCCTTGTCCGGTCGCGTTCTTTTGGCCCACCATGCGCCCATTGAAATCGGCTTTTTGAATGCGGCGTGTGAGCGGATTTACGGCTATCCGCTGCTGACCCGTGCGGTTGATACGCTGGAACTTGAAAAGCGCAACCGTCAGCAGCGAAACCAGCCTTTGGATGGGGGCGTGTTGCGTCTGGCTAAAGCGCGGGAAGTCTATAATCTACCGCGTTATCGCGCCCATAACGCCCTTGTGGATGCCGTGGCCTCCGGGGAGCTTTTCCTTGCCCAGGCCGCCCATAAAGCGTCCAAGGGGGAACAGATTACGCTGCGTGAATTAATGTTTCGAAATAAATAGGCGTTTCATCGGTCAAAACATTGACAAACCCACAGTTTTCCAGCATTTTCAGGCACCTTGTCGTGATCTCTGGATAAAGAAGATTTTCCCATGTGGACAGTATTGACAGCCATCTGTTTGGCCGCCCTTGTTTGTGGACCTGTTTGGGCGATTGCCCGTTTTCTGCGCGTCCCACTTCCCAAGTTCGTTCTGCCCATGCTGGCCGGGATTACGCTGTTTAGCTACAATATCTATATGAGCTACAGCTGGATTGACCGTATGATCGATTCCTACGACACCGAAATCGTGGTGCTGAAGGAATATCGCAGCAAAAGCTTCTTTATGCCCTGGACTATTATTGTCCCGCGTGTCTCCCATTTCATCGCGGCCAATACCAAGCAGGAACCGGAACAGATTGCAGGCACAAACATCTTGCATGCGCCATTGGTTGCTATGCAGGAACATGTGGACCCGTTGAACCTGTCTGCCTTCATCAAATGTGAAGAAAAACTGGTTTCAGTCCAGCCGCTGGAACAGGTGGCAAAGGCTGAAAACCCACTGGATGTGGCGCAGTGGACACCGGGTTCAGAATTTCCGTACGTGATGGATTATTTCTGTAAAGGCTGATTTTAGGCAGCCGTGATCTGACTGTCATGGCGGATTACATGTTCAATGATCAGATGTTTCAGACAGGTGATGTAAGGCATCATGTCGTCTGTTTCAATGGCGTTGGACAGTTCGATACTTAGTTCTTTGGCATCCCCCAGCAATTGCTGATGGATCAGCGCGTGATTTTCCAGGTCATCATAGTCAATGCTGGCCATGATTTCTTCTTCTTCGCGGAAGTGCTTTTCCACTTTTTCAATCAGGGTGATGAACTTTTTCAGGATTAGATCGACTTTGGCGCCGGACTGGCTGAGGTCAACAAAATCATTGAAACTTTCAAACAGGCCAGCATGCGCCTGATCAATCTCAGGGATGCCGATTTCGTATATGTCCTGCCAGTCAGTTTGCATGGGGTCCGTCACGCTTACTTTGTTGTTTTTTAGACGGTAGCACACTTTAAAAATGTGGCAACCGATAACCACAAGAAAACGTGATAAAATACATATGTATGCTGTTAAACGTCACGCATAACGAATTCTTTGATCTTCAGGTCTTGTTCGACCATATGTTTTACGACCAGGGCGCGCAGGAAGTTAACTGACGGCAAAGTATCTTTGGCGGAGTTCGCTGCTTTTAGTTCTTCCAGAATCCCGGCGGCATCGGCACACAGGTTGGCATGATGCTGTTTATGTTCGATATAGCCTTTATAGCCGATGTTCAGCATGACCTTTTCTTCAAAGGCGAAATGACGTACGACCTCGTCAATCACTCCTTGAAACATCTCACATAACTTGTCTGTCGGCTCTTCGGCATTGATGGCATCAACAAATTCGTTGAAGGCTTCGATAAGAACCTTATGGTCGTTATCAATGGACCGTAACTCAGTCGTGAGTTTATCGTTCCACGTTACTTTTTTCGACGGCACACGCTTTATCTTTCTTGAATGGAATTAATCGAAAGTATAGGTGGGCAGGCTGTCCCAATCAAGAGTTTTGCAGTTCAGTGAATGTTTTATTTTGGGCTTCGACCAAGGCGGCGGCCTGCGTGATGATGTCGGCCTGCGCATCATTTAAAAACATATGTTCACTCAGATAGCGACGCCAGGCTTTTGCCCCGCGCAACCCCTGAAACAACCCAAACAGATGTTTCGCCATATGACGCACATACACATCATTGGCAACTTGTTTTTCTACATAAGGAATGAAGTTTTCCAACGCTTTGAAACGATCAATCACGGGCTTGTCCTGCCCAAAGATCACCTGATCCGCATTTGCCATTACATAAGGGGTTTCATAAGCCGCACGGCCAATCATGACGCCATCGACTTTATCCAGATGACTTGCGGCTTCTTCCACCGTCTGGATGCCACCATTCAGAATGATCTCCAGATCAGGGAAGTCTTTTTTGATTTCATGCACGATATCATGACGCAGCGGCGGGATTTCCCGGTTTTGTTTTGGGCTGAGGCCCTTCAGCCAGGCTTTGCGCGCATGGATGATAAAGGTCTTGCAGCCCGTCTGGGCGATGGTGTCGATGAACTTGCAGAGAAGATCATAACTGTCCAGATCATCAATCCCGATGCGATGCTTGACCGTTACATCAACGTCACTTACATCCTGCATGGCCTTGATACAGTCAGCCACCAGATCAGGTTCCGCCATTAAGCAGGCCCCAAACCGCCCGGCAGAGACCCGATCACTTGGGCAGCCACAGTTCAGATTGACCTCATCATAGCCCCAATCATTGGCGATCTTGGTACATTGCACCAGTTGGTCACGATCACTGCCGCCCAGCTGCAGGGCGATGGGATGTTCAATTTCGTTATAATCCAGAAACCGCCCAGGCCCATCCTTGCCAAAGATAATCGCTGGGGCGACCACCATTTCCGTATAAAGCAAGGTCTCTTTCGTCAGCCCGCGCATAAACACCCGCTGATGCCGATCCGTCCACTCCATCATCGGGGCGACAGAGAGGCGACGGTCAATTTTCTTGGTGGTGTTCGTTTGTTCAGACACGGCAGGGTTTCCTGAAAGAGCAATTGGGCTATATTGATCAGGCTGTATTTAGTTCTTCTTGGCAGAAAAAGAAACATTTTTTGGAGTCTGTGCGTTTTTATGGCTGACGTTCGTTTCGTTTCCCTCAATGACATCCCTAAAGAAAAGATCATCTCCTTGATGAATGATCCGTTGGTGGGCGAACAACTTCCTTTGCTGCAAGGCGGGTTCTCTACGGCTGACTGTGAAGCTTTCCTCACCGTCAAGCAAAAGCTCTGGGACGATCATGGCTATGGGCCGTGGGCGTTTGTGATTGACGGGGAATTTGCGGGATGGGGCGGGTTGCAGGAAGAAGAAGGCGAGGCGGATTTCGCCCTTGTGCTGGACCCTCGGTTCTGGGGATGTGGACTGCGCATCTTCAGGAAAGTGTGTGATCAGGCCTTTGAGGAGATGAAGCTTGCGGCCATAACGATCCTGTTGCCGCCCAGCCGGAAGAATACCAGGGCAGTGTTGCGTATGGGATTTGTTGAGGATCGCCCGCTGAGTGTTGCGGGCGAGACCTTTCGACGGTTTCGCCTGGAAAAACCTAATCCAGTCTGAAGCCGACTTTCATAACCACCTGATAATGGCCGACCTTGCCATCGATCACATGGCCGCGTGTTTCTGTGACTTCGAACCAGTCGATATGTTTCAAGCTGGCGGATGCCTTTGCGAGTGCGGTTTCAATGGCATCTTCAATGCTGGTTTTGGAAGAGCCAACGATTTCTACTTTTTTATAAACATGATCTGACATGATTAACCCCTTAATTTAATTCACAGATATTGGTCTGTTATGTAAGATATGGGGCGGCTGAAGAGGAATGCTTGTAAAAAATGAAAAAAAGCGACCTGGTTCGGGAAGAAAGAGGGTTAATTGAATTTATTCTGATCGGCATGCTCGGGATTGGATTGTCAATCGCGCTGGGCGGGTTGATGCGTGTCTGGCTGGAAAATGAAGAAGACGCCTATAAGAAAGAATGGGTCACCGCCATTGGGTCCGAAATAAAGGCAGAGATCGTAACCGCAAGCGAGGTTATGCATGGACTGAAAAATGTCATTCTGACCAGTCAGGATTTTTCCAAAGAAGATTTCGATATTTTTGTCTCTAGCTCTATTGCGCGCTTTCCCGCTTTGCGCAGTATCTATTGGGCCGAAGCACGCAAAAATAAAATTGGTGAACTGTCCTATCAGGTGAAGATGGAATATTCCCATCTTGTGACCCGTTTTCAAAAACGAGATATTCTGTCTTTGCCCAATATGGCTGATATTATCGAACATGCCACGCGTGGTCGTCGCTTGATGATGAGCACGGCCTCAGTATTAGGGACTGGCAAGCAGGAAGATTATATCGCTTTGCTTCCGGTGCGGGAAAACAGGCGGTCTTCTGATGTTGAAATTCGTGGTGTGGTGCTGGGGCATTTTGATTTCAGTCACTATATTGAACCTCTGTTGAAATCCAAGATCGCACAGGTCAAAGCCGTGCGCCTGCGTGATATCACCATGCCCATGGTGGAACATACGCTGTTTTCAGATAACTGGGATGAAGATTTTCGTCAAAAAGACATGACGGCTGCGCGCTTTACCGTCGCAGGCCGGGTGTTGGAACTGTCCGTGATTAGCCAGTTTAGTGGGCATTATGGATTGCTGTGGGGTGGGGTGACCTTTATGGGGCTGGTGATTACGCTGCTGACCCTGATCCTGCGTGTCCAACATCATCAAAACCAATACCGCCTGGAAGCGGGCATTGACGCCCATACGTTTGAATTGCGCCAACGAAATCTGCTTTATAGTCATTTCCTCAATACCACTTCAGAAGGGGTGCTGGCACTGAATGACAGTAGAACGGTTTGCATTTGTAATCTGACGGCTGCCGATTTGTTGAATGTCAGTGATGAGCAATGTATCGGTCAGCATATTTCCGTCATTTTGGGGCCAGGCGCTTTTGATACGGGGTTGGACTATTTCAAAAACAAAGACCTTGAAGAAAGTAAGTCCGCAGACGTTCCGGTGATTGAAGTTATTAGACATGATGGGGAAGCTTTGTCACTTGCCATTGTGGTGACGCCCCTTCACGATGTTGCGGATATGCGCTGGCTGGTGACTTTTCGTGATGTGTCTGATCAACGCGAGACCGAAGAACGTTTGCGCCAGACTGACCGACAGTTTCGTCAGGCATTTCTGCTGGGGTCCATGCCCATGGCGATCATTGATGCGGAATCTTATATCAAGGATTCCAATCGGGCCTTGCAGGTGTTTTTGGGCTTTCGCAATAACGAGCTTTATACCCGCCATATTCAGGACTTCTTACATCCCAATGCGTTTGAAGAATTTTCCAATTGGCTGGATGCGGCACGTCGCCATCAACGCGAAACTTTTCAAAGTGAGCAAAAACTGGTCAACCGATCCGGTCAGACCCTGTGGGTGGTCGCGAGCTACACGGCAGTCTATGACAAGGTGGGCAAGCTTAAAAACGTGATCTGCCAGTATCATGATTACACCAAACGCAAAAAGGCAGAGGATGAATTAAAGCTTCATCGTGACAAGTTGGCTGATCTGGTTGCCGTGCGCACGAAAGAGGTTAAGGGCACGCGGGAGAATTTGATCGCTTCCATCAACGCAGCGGACAATGCCATTTTGGTGTTTGACAACCAGAATCGCCTGGAATTTTCCAGTAAGCTGGTGCATATCTTTTTCCCGGAAATGGCATCTGCGCTGCGCCCCGGCGTGTCGGCTGAACGATTATGTGCTTTACAAAGTTTACGCACACAGGAAGATGAAGCTGCGCAGAAAGAACGACTGGCCCGTGTTACAGCCGGGGTAAGTGGCGATGAAGTTCAATTGACCGATGGACGCTGGATCCATACAAGGCGGCGCAAAACACCATCGGGCGGGACCGTGGTTGTTCACACCGATGTGACCTCTTTTAAAGATCAGCAAACCCTTTTGCAGCGTCAGGCCGAAGATTTGGCAGAAGCCTTGCGCACCCAACAGGAAGTGAACGAACAACAAAAGATGTTTGTGTCTGTGGTGTCCCATGAATTCAGAAATCCACTGGCGATCATTGACAGTACGGCCCAGCGTCTGTTGCGTCATAAAGACAAGATGGGGGAAGCAGAGGCCGTCAAGCGGTTGAATGATATCCGCGACGGGGTGCGTCGTTTGATGAAGCTGTTGCAAAGCACTTTAACCCGACAGCGCATCGATAGTGAAAATCTGGAATTCAAACCGAAAGAGATCAATATTTCAGAGGCGGTCAGGGATATTGGGGAACGCCAGCAGGTCATCGAAAAACAGCATGATATCCAGTTGGCTGCGCTGGATGAGGATGTTTCCGTCCCGCTTGACCCGGAACTGTTTGAAATTGCCCTTGGCAATCTGATCAACAATGCAGCCAAATATTCCCCGGCAGGTTCTGCTATCAAGCTTTTCGTTCTCAAGCGTGATGGGACGGTTGAAGTGATGGTGGAAGATGAAGGTATGGGGATTGCGGATGAAGACAAAGATCAGATATTTAATCGCTTTTATCGATCACGAGGGGCAATCAATGTGGAAGGTACGGGGTTGGGGCTAAGTATCGTTAAGCAGATCGTGACCATTCATAAAGGAGAGATCACCTGTGAAAGTGCAAGCGGGCAGGGCAGTCGCTTTAAAATGACGCTTCCTGCATCTGTGTAGTTGTCATTGGATATAATTTAGGATTATGATCAATTATCGACTATCTTATTGCAAAATAGATAAGATTAGTTTTTGAATTCGGGGAAGGAACGCAAGAGATGAAGTATTCACTGATCGAAAGTAATGGCGTGGTAAACGTGCAGCTTTCTGGAGAACTGACCGTTTCGGATGAAGATGATTTTCGTGGCCTGACCAGTGAAGCAATGGCGTTGAATGCGCAGAAATATTCAATTGATGTGACGAAACTGGATTTCCTTGATTCTGCAGGACTGGGGTTGATGCTAGTCTTTAAAGAATTCTGCGAAGAAAGTGGCAAGTCCGTGACTATGAAAGTTGCAGGCAGTGCGGTGCGTGACGTGCTGGATATTTCAGAATTCCAAAACCTTATTCCTTACGAGGATGCTTAAAACGTCTGGTGAATAATGATCGGCAAGCATCAATGTTGTTTTATCTTTGAAAATGATCCTGACAACCGTCAGAAACTGCAGGCGGTTATGGAAGGTCTGGGCTTGCGCATTATTGACTGTGATGGTCTGTTTGTTTGCGAAAAATGCATCGCTGAACCTGACCTGGTGATTATTGGTGAAGATGCTGCTATCCCAGAAGTCGGCCAGGAAATTGGCAATGTGGAATTGCTGATCCGCGAAAGTCATGCTCCCGTTCTGGCCCCCGTTCATTATCAGAAGCAACTTCTGGAACGCTTTGAAAATGTGCAAGTTTATCATAGTGCAGACTTGTTGCGTGATATTGCCTGGGCTTTGGTGACCAACCATGCCCAAAGACGGGTGATCCGCAATGATCTGGTGCGTGCCGCCCAAGGCGTACAGCATATGGAAGAAGCCGTCTTCACCTTTCAAAACCTGGAAGAAGCCCAGGCTCTGGCCTTGTTGATTGCGAGCCTTGCCCCGGAAAAGAAACTGCTGCGTTTGGGATTGGGGGAGCTTTTCATTAACGCGGTGGAACATGGTAATCTTGAGATCGGATCAGAAGAAAAATTGAAGCTGCGCAATGAAGGGCGTTGGCTGGACGAAATTGATAAGCGTCTTGAAGATGATCGATTTAAGGACAGGCAGGCGCATTTGTATGTCAGGCGCAAAGATGGTGGTGTTGATCTGAAGATTGAAGATCACGGCAATGGCTTTGACTGGGAAACGACTCTTGAAAGAACGGCTGGCGGACAAGGGGCAGAAAAAGGTGGGCGCGGTCTTGTGATCGCGCAAAAAGCCGGGCTGGAAAAATTGCGTTTTGTCGGTAAAGGCAACGTGCTGGAATGTTCCTTTGTTTCAGAGGGACAGGTGCATGGTTAAAATAATCTGCATTGAAGATGAAGAAATCCTGCGTTTTGATATTTGTGATGAGTTACGCGAAGCGGGATACGACGTGTATGATGCGGCTGATGGTCAGCAGGGCTTGCACCTGATCCAGACCCAATGCCCGGACCTGGTCTTGTGTGATATCCGTATGCCCGTTATGGGGGGCTATGAATTGCTGTCAAAGGTGCGTCAAAGCGATGCGCCCTGGGGGACGGTTCCGTTTCTTTTTTTGACGGCTTACGGGGAACGTGATGACATGATCAAGGGGCTGACGGAAGGGGCAGATGATTTCCTGACCAAGCCGATTGATTATGAGGTTTTGTTGGCCCGGATTGAAACGTCCCTGCGTCAAGTTAAACGGGTGAAGGATCTGGAAAAACGATCCTTCAAGGAAATGGAAACTGAATTAAATCGTGCCCATGAAATGCAGCGTGATCTTCTTCCATCCAACGATATGCAGCGCGCGATTGAACTGGCCTACAATCTGAAACTGACCAGTCACTATGAACCTTCGCGTGATCTGGGTGGAGATATCTGGGGCGTGCATATGATCTCCCCTCAGAAGGTCATGATATATCTGGTGGATTTTTCAGGGCACGGGGTTGCCGCAGCGATGAACACTTTTCGTCTGTCCAGTAAAATGGATAGCGATCCCATTGGGGAGGAAACACCGGCTGAGTACCTGGGAAAGCTTAATAAATGGTTGTGTGAACAGTTACAGACCGGACAGTATGCAACTGTCCTGTTGGGCGTTCTGGACGTAGAACAGCAATCCTTTGAATATGCAGCCGCCGGGACGACGACACCAATTCGTTTGAACCGTCAGAAAGCCGAGATTGAAATCGGCTGTGGCAAAGGGGTTCCGCTAGGGATGATGAAATCGGCTGTTTATGAAAATAGAAGACTTGAAATCAGAAATGACGACGCCATCTTTTTGTTCAGTGATGCCCTTTTGGAACATGGTCGAAAGGAAAAGCTGAACCTCGGACAGGATGGTGTGGAAAAATTACTGAGGCAGACAGTTCAATCGTCAGATACTTGGGATGTGGAGGGGATTCTCACCCCGTTTTTGGCGCAGGCACCGCGTCCTTTAGATGATGATTTGACTGCTGTCTGTTGCGTCTGTCATTTTAACTAACACCTTATAGTTTATTATCTTTTTTGTTTTTTTATTGTATCTGAGTGGTTTAGCTAACTCTTTAAAACTATTGAATTATACCATTGGAATTACGTAATATTACGTGAATATAATATATGTTGAAAAATATAACAATTAAGTGCAGACAAGAAGTGTAAAATGCATTACCAAATTAATCATAAATTAATTATGGGTATGTATTTTATAAAAAGAAAAGTGCCTGAATTTTATAGGGGAATTATGAATGGTTGCGAATTCGCATGCTTTGACAGGTAAGGAGCGTACCTTTAAAGCAGATGAAATTATCGTCAGCAAGACCGATACGAAAGGGCGGTTGATCTATACCAACCAGACCTTTTTGGAGGTTGCCGATTATACTGAAGCCGAGGTCATCGGTCAGCCGCACAGTATGATCCGTCATCCGGATATGCCGCGCTGTGTCTTTAAATTACTGTGGGATACAATTTCAGACGGTAAAGAACTGTTTGCATATGTGGTGAACAGAACCAAATATGGCGACCACTATTGGGTTTTGGCGCACGTGACCCCGACGTTTGATGAAGATGGCAAGACCATCAAGGGCTATCATTCAAACCGTCGCGTCCCCAGTGAAGAAGCTCTTGAAGTGATTAAACCGCTTTATGCGGAACTGAAAGCCGAAGAAGACCGCCATGCAAATCGCAAGGATGGCATGAATGCAGCTCATCAGATGCTGCTTGATAAACTCGCAGATGCAGGAATGGAATACGATGAATTTATTCTCTCGCTCTAAGTCAGAGCGCTTGGCGCTTGTATCGTTGATTGTCTCTGCTCTTGTTGCAATCTACATGTTTATTTTTGTTGGTCTTGTCCCAGGTGCAGTCGTTCTGATTGCGGTTCTGGTTCAGCTATTGGCACTTCGTGCGACGATTAATGCCAACAATATGGTAGAAAAGACCCGCGAAGTTATGTCGCAGGCGGCCAAAGGACGCCTTGATGTTCGTGTGTTGGATATTCGTGGAAAAAGCAATGTTTCGCAATTGATGCATGACACCAACCACCTGCTTGACCAAACCGAAGCTTTTGCGCGTGAAGCAGGCGCTGCGCTTGAATATGCAGCAAAAGGCAAATATTTCCGTAAAATTCTGCTGCGCGGGATTACCGGGGACTTCATCAACTACGCGGCTGTTGTCAACAATGGTCTGGATGCTATGGGCAAGAAGACCAAAGATTTTGTTGAAAGTGCCAGTGCAATCGGTGCTAACATCAAAGGGGTTGTCCACAACGTATCCGCTGCTGCCCAGGAACTGGAAGCATCCAGTCAATCACTGGGGCATGTGGCAGCACGTACCAGTCAGCAGTCAGAAACTGTAAGCGGTGCAGCAGGTGGGGCATCCAGTAACGTAGAAAGTGTTGCTGCGGCAACTGAAGAATTTAACGCTTCCATCAACGAAATTCATGCTCAGGTGACACGCTCCGCCGAAATGGCTTCTGAAGCTGTGGGCCGTGCGTCTGATGCTAATGAAGTGATCGAAACACTGCATGAAGCGGCTTCACGCATTGGCGAGGTTGTGTCCCTGATTAACGATATTGCTGATCAGACCAACATGCTGGCGCTGAACGCAACCATCGAAGCCGCACGTGCGGGGGATGCAGGTAAAGGCTTTGCGGTTGTGGCAGGCGAAGTGAAGAACCTGGCAAACCAGACGTCCAATGCGACAGAAGAAATTTCCACGCAAGTGAAATCCATGCAGTCGGCTACCGATTCTGCGGTCAGTGCGATCCATCAGATTTCACAGACCATTGAACAGATCGATCAGACCGCTGGTGATATCGCTTCGACCGTAGAACAGCAAAGTGCGGTTGTGTCCGAGATTTCACAAAATTCCCAACATGCTGTAAGTGAAGTGCGCACCGTTGCGGATACCATTGGCGATGTAGCTGCTGGTGCATCAGAATCCAGTCTGGCGGTTGGAGAGATTCAGTCCGCATCGGCAGAACTGGCCAAACAGTCACAAGTTCTGTCGGATGACGTAAACGCCTTTGTGGAGAGCGTCGTCAAAATGTAAGGCGAAAACCATAGGAAAGAAAAAGGGAGCTTTTGAGAGCCCCCTTTTTTTGTGTCTGTTGCCATGACCTAGTGGGTCATAAAGACCGGAACAGTCATATGCTGCAACATATGGCGGGTCACACCACCCAAGACCACTTCACGCCAGCGACGGTGGCCATATCCGCCCATGACGATCAGATCGATGCTGTTATCTGCGGCATAAGACAGGAGTGTGTCGCCGGCAGAAAGACCACCGGAGGCCAAGTGGTCAGCTTCGGCCTTGATGCCATGGCGTGCCAGATGCAGGGACATATCCGCACTTGGAATCGGTCCATGTTTGGAATCCTGTGGGTCAACAGCCAGTACTTCGACTTTCTTGGCCCCTTTCATCAACGGAATCGCATCATTGATCGCGGCGGCGGCCAGGCGGCTGCCGTCCCAGGCGGTCATGACATATTCACCGATGGTGTCAAACGTACCCACATAAGGAATGATCAGAACCGGGCGACCGGATCGTAGCAGAATCTGATCCGGCATTTCGTTGGATCCGGGGGCTTCGTCGCCTTCCGGATCATTTTGACCGAGCACAGTCAGGTCGAAATAGCGTGCGTGCAGCATGACCTGTTCCACCAGATCACCTTCGACGCAGCGCCATTCAACACGCACGTTGGTGCCTGCTGCCAGATCGTTGAACAGTTCTTCAATTTCCTTGGCTGCTTCTTTTGACGCATCGGCCTGTGCCTTGAGCACTTCCTTGCTGAGTTGGGCCTCGATAAAGCCGGGGATCATTGGTTTGGAAAGAACATAAAGCGCCGTCAAGTGGGCGTCATGAAGCTCCGCCAGTTTCAGGGCTGCACGGATACGTTCATGGCAACTGCGGGTGTGATCGACATGTACAAGGATATCTTTGAGGGACATTTTGGTCGTCCTTAATTTGTAAGTGTGAGACAGAAAAGCGCAAAGAGGCATTTATAAATTATGCCTTTAAATTGGTATTACCTTTATACCTTGAAAGGGGGGCGTACTTGCATGATGTGGGTCAAGTCCGGTTGCGTAATTTTATTATTTTTATCCCTATAGTGAAAATGGACACATTCAGGTCACATTGTTTAGGTAGTACTCTTAAACAGAGAGTAAGGGGAACCGAGCATATAGATTGCACGGACGGAGAGTATAAAATGAATTATGAAGAGTTTTTTGCCGAGCGCATCAGTGACTTGCAGGATGAAGGCAACTATCGTGTTTTTGCTGATCTGGAACGTAAAGCGGGTCATTTCCCACGCGCGATGAACCATCGTGAAGAAAGCGTCGAAGAAGTCACCGTCTGGTGTTCTAACGACTATCTTGGTATGGGGCAAAACGAAGAAGTCCTAAGCGCCATGCAGGACGCCCTGCAAAAATGTGGCGCAGGTGCGGGCGGGACACGCAATATCTCGGGTACTAACCACTATCATGTGCTGCTGGAACAAGAACTGGCAAAATTGCATAAAACAGAAGCTGCCCTGATCTTCACATCCGGTTATGTGGCAAACTTTACAACCCTGTCCACATTGGGTGCAAAAATGCCGGGCATGCTGATCATTTCTGATGATCAGAACCATAACTCCATGATCGAAGGTATTCGACTGGGGCGCAGTGAAAAAGTTGTCTTTAAGCATAATGATCTGGAAGATCTGGAACGTATCTTAAAAGAACAACCACTAGATCGCCCGAAAATGATCGCCTTTGAATCGGTTTATTCTATGGATGGTGATATTGCGCCGATCAAGGAAATCTGTGATCTGGCTGATAAATATAACGCCATGACGTATATCGACGAAGTTCACGCTGTTGGCCTTTATGGGGAACATGGCGCAGGTGTTGCTGAACGCGAAGGTCTGATGGATCGTCTGACCGTTATTCAGGGCACGATGGCCAAAGGTTTTGGTGTTGTGGGCGGGTATATCGCAGGCTCCAAAGCCATGTGTGATTTCATCCGTTCCTTCGGTCAGGGCTTTATTTTCTCTACATCCATCCCACCTGCGGTGGCTGCTGGCTGTCGTGCCTCCATTCAGTATGTATCCCAACATAACGAAATCCGCGAACAGCATCAGGCGCGTGCGAAATATTTCCGTGCTAAACTGGATGCAGTGGGTATCCCGCATATCGATAACCCCAGCCATATCATTCCGGTGATGGTCGGTGATCCGGTTCTGTGTAAGCAGGCCAGTGATATGCTGATGGAAAAATATAACCATTATGTTCAGCCGATTAACTATCCAACCGTTCCCAAAGGCACAGAACGTCTGCGCTTTACGCCGTCACCGTTCCATACGGAAGAAATGATGAACGAACTGGTGAACTGTCTGGTCGAAGTCTGGGCAACGCTGGGACTGAAAAAAGCAGCTGCTTAAACAAAATTGCCACCTATGACTTGAAAGAGGTAACGTTGAGGAAGCGTTGCCTCTTTTTCTGTGTGAAAATTTATTGCAAATCATTCTTAAATGAATATCATCGTGACCTGTGATATAATTCTATCGAAGTAGAAACAGGACCGTTCAGACATGTATGCCGATAATACATTAACACCGAAAGAAGCCGTCAGGCTTTGCGCGCTGGGGACACTTGCCCAGGCGGGTGTTGGTATGCGCTACAGTGTTCTGGCCCATGATGCCCGCCATTTCATGAGCCGGGTCACAGGTCCCTCGCTGGAATTGATGGGCACGTCCCTTGAACTGTTGAAATTTGAGGGGTTGATTAAACCCAGCGAAGGTCAGGGTATGGAAGATGATGCCTTGATGGAACTGACGGAAAAAGGCCGTGCTGAGCTTCAGAAACTGCTGATGGCCCGCGTGCGTGCTGACAGCAATGATCTAAATAAATTGATCATCACCCTGAAATTCCGCTTTCTGCATCTTTTACCAGGCGAAGAACAATGCAATCAGGTGGACAGCCTGTGTGATGCGGCACAAGCTGAATTGTCCCGCCTTGGTGATCTGCGTGACAACCATTGCGAAGAAACGGGATATCTCACCCAATGGCTGGATCATGACCTTGATTTGATCGAAAAACGCCTGGAATGGCTGGAAGCCATGCGCAATGATCTATATGCCAAGCTTGAAGGCATTTAATCGCATCTATAACCGCAAGTTTCCCATTTGAGTGTAGACTCTGCTCCAGTAAATGGCATAGCCTGTGGCCCTTACTGTGGAGGGAATAGATTTTGAATACATCATCTAAGGTTATCCTGTCCGTTGTTGGCCTGGGCGTTGTTGCTTTTGGCGGATTGAAACTGGCAGAAAATAAAATCGAATCAGCGCTGCGTATGGACGCTGATCGTATGATTGAAGAGGCCAGGAATGACGGTGCTGAACTGTCTGTTGGCCCGATCAAAGTCGATCTATTGAGCCGAACAGTCGTTACTCAAGATACAAAATATTCAATTGTTCAAGATGCGGTCAAAGTGAGCTTGCTCGCAAAAGAAATTACAGCATCCGGTTTTGACATCATGCAAGTGATCAATCAGCCTGAGGTGGTTGATTTTGAGACGATGTCCGTTGTCGATATCGTGGTTGATGCCGTAACCACCAATGAAGAGGGACAGAAAGAAACCGTTCTCCTGAACGTCGATAACATCACACTTGCCGGGTCTAACCTGGGCAGTCTCAGCCCTGAATTTGAAAAAGCAGATGAGCTGGAATTTGCCGAGTTGGTGGAACTGTCGAAGAAAATCAAGGCTGATAAGCTCACGCTTACAGGCCTTGATATGAAAGGAACAGGGTATGAAGGCAGTAAAGTCGATATGACCCTGTCAACGATCGACGTGAACCAGATTTTCTCGGGTACTTTCAAAGATTTTGCCATGCGTGATACAGCGATCAGTATCGAAGGCAAAAAGGCTGTGACGATCAATGAAATCCTTTATGAAAGCGACAATTTCATTGAAGATATCGCCACCAAGGCTTTGATGCGCATGAACGGCCTTGAAATCATCATTCCGGAAGAAGAAAAGCCGGAAGAATTTGATGCTGTGATGAAAAAAATGGGTCTGGACAGTATTGTGCTGAATACTCGCATGGAATTTGATTGGGATCTGGAAAAACAGATTTTGGCCTATAAGGATTTCTCCTTTGAAATGAAGGATGCGGTTAAGGTCAGTCTGGCGGCGACCATTGCTGATACGCCCAACTTTGAAAAGCTGAAGGAAATTCAGAAGGTCTTTATGTCTTATCAGGAAGGCGATGAAATGCCCCAGGAGTTTGGCGCTGTGCTGGAACAACTGAGCTTTAAGGACTTGTCACTCAGTGTGGAAGACAAAAACCTGATTGGCACGCTGCTGGATATTCAGGCGGAGAAAGAGAATACCAGCAAAGATATGCTGATTATGGGGGCAGCCATGATGTCTCAGGCAGTGATGAGCGAATTTGTCGGGGCGGAAACCGCAACCAAAATCAGCACGGATTTATCCAGCATGCTGAACAAGGGCGGCGAGTTTGCGATTTCGATCAAAGCTAATGAAGGTCAATCGCTTAAATTTGCCGAAGCCATCCCCATGGCGATGATTATGCCACAGGCGATCTTTGAACAGATCACGGTAACGTCGTCATATAAGTAATCAAGACCAGGAAAAAGCCGCCTCATTGTCCGGGTGAGGCGGCTTTTTTGCGTGCGGATTTTATCAGGCTGTATCAAGGAGTTGTTTCAGGCCGTCTTTAAATTCAGGCGATTGAAAGTCCTTCATCAGATAGCCGCAAGCCCCCAGTCGGATGCAACGTTCAGCAACGGAGATATCACCAACGGCTGTCAGCATAACGATCTTGGCATCCCCCTGAATGTTCAGCAGAGTTGAAAGCGTATCAATACCATTGCGGTTGGGCATTTCGATATCCAGCAGTGTTAAATCTGGTTTGTGTTTTAGGAATTTTTCTTCCGCTTCAATCCCGTCATTGGCAACCCCAACGACTTTGCCGCCCAATGTTTCGACAATAGAAGCCGCCATCATGCGGATGGATTGGGTATCTTCCACGATCAAGATTCTTGGTCTTATCATTTTTATTCTATTCCTGGTTTAGTCTATTTGCGCCTTTATACATGATCTCTGCGTAGAAGGAAATTAGGCGGTTTCGAGATGCATTTTCAACCCGTCGATAAAATCGTCGGAGTTGAAATCTTTATAAAGATAGCCTGTTGCGCCAATCTCTATGCATTTTTCGGCTGTTTCGATATCGCCGATAGCGGTTAACATGACGATTTTGGCATCGGGTTTCTTTTTCAGCAGGATTTTCAGTGCTTCAATTCCGTCCCGGTTGGGCATTTTAATATCCATCAGGGTCAGATCAGGTTTGTGTTCCTGAAACTTTTCTTCAGCCTCAATCCCATCGCTTGCAAGGCCAACGACTTTGGCGCCCATTTCTTCAACGGTTTTGGCAATCACCATGCGCACGACTTGCGTATCTTCGACGATCAGTAATCTTGGTTTTATCATATGTCTGCTACCTGCTTAGAAGAGATGCTGTCCACCGGTCAGCCACATTTCTGACCCCGTCACATAAGAGGAATCTTCGCTGGCCAGATAATAGATGCTGGCGGCGACTTCATCGGTGGAGCCCATGCGATTTAGTGGGATGCGCGGGATAAGGGTTTCATATTCCGGCTGGATCATATCTGTTTGGATTTCACCCGGCGCAACGGCATTGACGCGCACGCCGATGGCGGCAAATTCATTGGCCATTTCCCGTGTGAGGGCCGAAAGGGCCGCTTTAGAAATGGAATAGGCGGAACCCGCAAACGGATGGATGTAATGCCCGGCGATGGAGGTCACATTCACAATCGCCCCATTCCCGGTATGAAGGGCAGGGGCAAAGCCGCGCGACAGTTTCAGCGGGGCAAAGAAATTGAGATCAAACACGTCGCGCCAGGCGTTCAAATCACCGTTTAGACAGCCCAGACGTTCCTTATATGGGGTCTTGGGCGACATCCCGGCGTTATTAACCAAGGCATGCAGCGGATCATCACCGATCAGTTCATTCGCTTTTTTGATAAAATGGTTGAGGCTTTCATCACTGGCGAGGTCAGTGGGAAAATGGATCAGGTTTTCTGCCCCTTCCAGTTCATTCCCTTTCATGTCTTTGCGTGCGCAGGTGATGACGCGCCAGCCTTTATTCAGAAAGTACTTGGCGGTGGCATGACCGATCCCTTGAGAGGCTCCGGTAATCACGGCTGTTTTTTGTGTTCCATCTGTCATAAGATCAGAGATTAACGCCAGTTACCCACAAGGACAATCATTAATGCATCAAGAAGATGTGATAGATTTTTTAAGCCACCCTGATGCTTACGGTCTGCCTGATGAACAAGAGGTTGAACGGTTTGATACGCATATCTCCATTGTGTTTCTGGCTGGTGATTTTGCCTATAAACTTAAGCGCGCCATCGCCCTGCCGTTTGTTGATTTTCGCGCGCTTGAAGATCGTCATCATTTCTGTAAGCAGGAATTGAGCGTAAATAATTTCTTTGCTGGAAACCTCTATCAGGATGTGATCCCTGTGACCTGTGAAGGCGATGAATTATCCTTGGATGGGGCAGGGGAGCCTGTTGACTATCTGGTAAAGATGCATCGTTTCGATCAGGCCAGCCTCTATAACGTGCTGTGCGATCAGGGGCAACTCTCCACGCAAATGATTCATGACTTGTGTGATCAGGCGGTGGCCTTTTATGATCAGGCGGAAATTGATAAAGAATATGGTGGGGTGGCAGGAATGGTGCGTGCCTTTGAGGGGCATTACAAGGCCATTGAAAACTGCCCGGATCATATTCTGGATGAGGCTTTGCTGGATCGACTGAAGTCCTTGGTTGCCGAAACAATTGAACGCCATAAGAGCCTGTTGGATGAACGCCAGATTGGCGGATATGTGCGCCATTGCCATGGGGACTTGCATCTGCGCAATATCTGCCAGTATCAATCCCAAACCCTCGTCTTTGATGCGATTGAGTTCGAACCGGATTTTGCCGTCATCGATATGTTTTATGATTTCGCCTTCCTGCTGATGGACCTGTGTCATCGCGGCGAGATGGATTTGGCCAACAAGGCGATGAACAGATATTTAGGCTGCAGTGGGGATATGAATGCGCTTTACCTGTCGGGGCTGTTTTTGGCTTCCCGCTCTGCCATTCGGATGCATGTCAATGGTGTGGCCTCGCAAAATCAGCAGACAGAAGCTGCGCGTCTTTCTTTGGAACAGGATGCCCGGTCTTACTTAACCGAAGCCTTAGAATATCTATCGCCAAAACCAGTCATACTGATTGCCATAGGTGGACTGTCAGGCAGTGGCAAGTCCGTTTTATCACAGAAGTTGGCACCTCACTGGGGGCGGCAGCCCGGTGCCTTTATTGCCCGCACGGACATGATCCGTAAACGATTGCAGGGTGTCAGGCCACAAGACCGACTTGATCAAACAGCTTACAGTCCAGAGGTGACAGAACAGACCTATGAGACTTTGTATTATGATATGACGACAGCCTTAAAAGCCGGGCAGTGCGTGATTGTGGATGGTGTTTTTGCCCGCGAAGAAGAACGTGCAAAACTTCAAAACTATGCAGAGGAACTGAATATTCCTTTCGTCGGCATTTGGCTGGATGCCGCGAAAGAAACGTTAAAACAACGGGTTGCGGCAAGAGTGAATGATCCATCTGATGCGACGGTTGAGATTGTGGAACTACAGCAGTCTTATGATCTGGGGGTAATGGACTGGCACCGGATTGATGTATCTCAAGACTTTGAAACTATTTATCAAATCGTGCGATCACATCTTTTGGAAAAGACCGATTTCCCTTTATGAAACGGGTAAATAGGCGTATCCTTATATAAGATATTATATTGGGAGGTTGTCATGTATGTGAAATCTATCCTGGCGCCCATCGACGGTGGTAATGCTTCCGGTCATGTCATGTGCGCAGCGCGTGTTCTCGCGAAAGCCTTACACGCCCATATCAATGTTCTTTATGTTATGCCTGACCCGAAAGCAGCCATCCCGCTGTTGGGGGAAGGTATGTCCGGGGCCATGATCGAAGACATGATCGGCATGGCGGAAAAAGAAGGTGCGATCCAACGTGACAAAGCACGCAGCTTTTTTAAAACCGTGATTGCGGAAAGCTGCATCGTGGAAAGCGAAGTCCCATCGGAAGGGGAACAAACCACCGTTACCTGGATCGAAGATGAAGGTCGCGAAGATGAAGTAATTGCCCGTTATGGTCGCCTGAATGACCTGATCCTGGTACCAAAACCTGTAAAGGATACTGAAATCTACAGTACCCTTGCCTTGAATGCTGCTTTGTTTGAAACAGGCCGTCCCATGATGTTGTTGCCAGAAAGGGAAATGACAGATTTTCCAAAAGTGATGGCTGTTTGCTGGAATGGGTCGGTGGAAGGTGCACGTGCTGTGGCGTCTGCCCTTGGTTTCTTGAAAATGGCCGATGAAGTCCATGTGATCACGGCTGATACCTCTGCCACTCCGGCGGCTGAAGGTGATGAGCTGAAACGGTATCTAAGCTGGCATGGGATTTCGGCCAAATCTGTTTTCTTTTCACCTGCCGGAAAATCTGTGGGCGAAGCATTGCTGGAGGAAAGCAAAAAGCAAGGCGCTGACATGATGGTGATGGGCGGTTATTCCCACAGCCGGATGCGGGAGTTGATCCTGGGCGGTGTGACACGCGATGTGATTCAGATGAGCGATATTCCGGTGATCATGGGGCATTAAAACAGGTCGAACTGTTCGTGCTTGGGCCTTTCTTCATCCAGATCAAAGCGTGCTGTCAGTGTAAGCTGATCGCCGCACAGGATATCTTTGGTTTGAACTGAAGTATCCAGCCAGTACTCTTGCTTATCACTTGAAATAATCACGGGCATGCGATGGTGGACCTGTTCAATCTGTGCATCTGCCTGTTGGGTCAGGATGCAGAAACGGTCATTTTGCCAGATGGCGGCCATGGCGAACATGTTCTGGCCTTCAATGGAAATGCGGTTTTTGAATTTCTGGTTATGGTGTTTGCGCCATTCAAACCAGGCTGAGGCCGGGACCAGGCATCGGTTTTCAAGACTGGTGCGATAAGTCGGTTTTTCAAACAGGGTTTCGGCCCGTGCATTGATCAAGGGCTGAGTGGACCAGGTGGTCTGAAAGCCCCAGGTCATTAGTTCTGCCTGATTGCCGGGCTTGATGATCAACACCTCGTCAGTTGGTCGAATGTTGGTTTTGGGTGTTGTTGTCTTAGGGATTACCGATGGAGCATAGGTTTCCTGCAACAGGCGTGATGCAATGGCGGCTTCAAAGTTGGAACACATTTTACGTTCCCTGAAGTCGGCGACGTCTGACTTCATTTTGTGTCGGCCAGTAATCGCTGCCATCGGCGTAAAACCATTTGGTCATCTGGTTGATGCCATCTTGATGTTCCAACCTGCCGACAAAAGTCCCCATGGAGGATTGATTGTCCATACTGCGAAACTGGGTAGTGCCAAGCGGGCTGTCAAAATGGAGATGACTCAGTGCCTTAATCACGGAAGCCGGTCTTAAATCATCTGCATTCTGCAGAGCCTGACGGGCAGCAAGAATGGTCATATAGCCGACAAGGGAGCCCATGGTCGGATTTTCTTCGAACCGTCTTTGATAGGTGGTGATGAATGTCTGATGGGGGCGGGTTTTGATTTGATCCCAGGGATACCCCGTCACAATCCAGCCGTCGCAAATTGGGGAGGTCAATTTTTGCAGGTATTCAGGTTCACCGCTTAGGATACTGACTACAGACTTTCCCGCCAGCAGGTTGTTTTGTTCAGCCACATCGACCAATTCAGACAGATCGGTGGTGAAAGTGGCGTTAAACACCGCGTCACAATTCAGATTATAGAGATGGTCTTTGACGGCCTTGCGATCCAGATTAAACAGCGGGATGAACAGATCGTTCTGCCATTCCACATCCGGGCGGCTTTTTTGCAGGAAGTTTTTGAAATTCTGCACACAGGAATGGCCATATTCATAATCCGGTGCAATGCAAACCCATTTATTAACCGGAAGTTTGGCCGCTTCGGTTGCCAGCATTTTACACTGCATATAGGTGTTGGGACGCAGGCGAAAGGTATAATCGTTACCATCTTCCAGTGTCAGGCGGTCACTCAGCGGTTCAGAGGCTAAAAACGGGACTTTCAGGTCCAAGGCCGTTTTTGCCAGAGAAAGCGCGACGTTTGAAAAAAAGGTCCCGCAGATCATGGCGACGTTTTCTGTCTTCACCATATGATGGGCAAGGCGAATGGCTTCTTCTTCTTTACCATAGTCGTTTCTGGACATGACCTTGAGTTGGCGGCCACGAACGCCACCTTTCTGGTTGATCTCTTCTGTCGCCAGCAAAAGTCCTTTGCGATAAGGCGTAGTGAATTCTTCCAGATGTTCGATATAGCTGTTGATTTCCCCAATCACGATGGGCTGTTCTTCGGCCTTTAATCCACGCGACAGGTAGGCGCTGGCTGCGCCGGTGGTGGCAAGTTTCAGGATATTGCGCCGGGTGATCATGTGGGGCACCTTTTATGCTTTTTTATCATAGTATAAGCTGGCACGGATTGCCGCAACATGTTACGAAATCTCGCACCTTAATATTTTTGAGATTTTGCAATGTCCTTAGACCTCCCTGCCAATGTCACTATCGGGCCAGACCATATTTGGTGTCAGTTGTTTGAAACCGCAAACCGTTTTACTACCCCAGGTCCAGCATTGTTTTTGGATCGTGACGGAGTGATCGTAGAAGAGATGCATTACCTTCACAAACCTGAAGAGGTTGCGTTGATTGATGGTGCGGCATCGCTTATCGCCAAAGCCAATGCCAAAGATATGCCAGTGGTTATTGTTACCAATCAGGCCGGTGTGGCACGTGACATGTTCGGTTGGGTGGAATTTGCTGCTGTTCAGCAACGTATGCTGGATTTGCTGATGGTTGAAAATGGGGCCTTTGTGGATGCGGTCTATGCGTGTCCCTATCACAAATCCGGGATTGATCCGTTCCGCCACCCTGATCATGAAGCGCGCAAGCCCAATCCGGGTATGCTGACGCGCGCCATGGATGCGATTGCCATTGAAAAACAAGGCTCCCTCATCATCGGGGATAAGGCCGGGGATCTGAAAGCCGGATTGAATGCCGGGATTACAGCGGGCATGCATGTTCTGACAGGTCACGGCTCTGATGACGGGGAACGTGAAAAGGCTGACAGGTTGGCTTCTAAAGATTTTCAGGTTCATCTGGCAGACAGCATACGTGATGCGCTGGATCTACTCTAATCGGTTGTAAATGAAGTTATTTTGTTCGCCCGACTGTCTAATGTCTACTCAGGTGTTAGTGAACAAGCGATGAAAAAGAATGCTTTATTTTTTCTTTTGTGGGTTGCAGTCAGAATATAACAAAATGTAATTTTTATGAGGTTTCAGTTTAATATTTACGATACGAAAAAATATCAACCAAGAGGTTTGTATTTAACCTTTTAATTAATTTATGATATCTATATTCATATAGGTTGTAGATTAATGGGGTGGGGTATGGTGAAAATTGCGTTCAAATTTGTTCTGTTTATTCTTTTGCTGAAGAACAGTGCTTTTGCGAATGACTATCGGATACTGGCACAACCTTTTCCCCCCTTTTCAATTCATTCTGAAAACAAGTCTGTAAGTGGGTTTTCAATTGACTTGTTTCAATTGTTGTTGGCTGCAACGTCTAAAACGCATAACTATGAAATCTTTGCTGTTTCCTTCAATCGCTTGTATACCGAACTACAGAAAGCGGAAAGGCGAGTTGGGATTGCTGTAGTCAAAAATAAGCAAAGAGAAGATTTATTTCATTGGGTGGGACCATACCTATCGATTGAAATCGGTGTTGTTGGCAAAACAAGAGGGAATTTCTCTGTTTCTTCAATAGATGATTTGGCGAGGTACAAGGTGACTACGGTAAAAAATGCCGCACCTGAGCAAGCATTGAAAAAGCTTGGATTTCCCGTTCATCAACTTGATAGCAGTTTTGATCCAAACATGAATCTTTTGAAACTTCATAACGGCAGAGTGCCTTTGATGGCTCATCCGTTGGAAGCTGTGTCTTATATGATGGGAAAATCGAATATTGACGCAAAAGAGTATGAGCAGGTATTTTCTATCAGAAAAGTTCCTCTCTATTTTGCGTTTAGTAAAGATTTTAGCGAAACGGAATTAAATGGGTTTAAGGAGGCGTTGAAATTGGTGTTGTTTTCTAGCGCATATAATAAATTAGCGGAAAAATATAATCTTTACGATATTAAAATACGTAAAATTCGAAACAAAATGTAAATGTTTACTTCTGTTTTATTTTTATAAAAACATTGATGGGTTTTGTATAGGCAGCGTTGTGAAGCAATTAAAGTCATTATTGTTTTTCATAGTATTACTCATGCCTTTGCATTCGAATGCAGAGATGAAGCCTGTTACCATAGGTGTTTCTGCATTAAAAGATATGACGAAAGATCCAGTAACTGGAAAATGGCACGGTGGAATTGCAAGCTATTTAAGCGAACTCGAAACAGTTATTGGACGCCAAATTGACATAAATGTTTTACCGTTTGCAAGAGTAGTTGAGCTTGTAAAAAAATCAAAGCTGGATCTGGGAATATTTATTGAAAACACTCAGCGCAATAGGGTTGCTGTAAAACTAACTCATGTTGCAGCAACGGAGATCGTGATTGCTTCTAAATCGACAAGCCCAATTAAACAGTTTTCCGATATTTCTGGTAAAAAAATAGGCTATAGTAGTAAAGGTTCAATAGTTACTAATTTAAAATCCATTCCGAATGCAATATTAGTTAAACTACAAGACCCAAGCGCCTTGTTAACTGCTTTGAGTTCAGGAAAGGTTGACGCTATCGCGACACCTGATGTCAGGTTTATTGAAGAAGTGGTTTTGCAAGGACTTGATTTTATGGATTTCAGCATTTTTCTACCTTTTGAACAACGCTATTATACACTTTATTCTTCGAAGAAGTTTGCTGCTACGAACCCACAAACAATTAAAAAAATTACATCGCATACCCATTCGGTCGTAACCGATTTTGCATTGATGAAGTTAAAATCTATATATGGAAATGAATTTAATAATTAGGCCGTAAACTCATAATTGATGGTCTGCCGCTATTACGGCCATGTCACTGATTATCTGTTTTGGCAGAAAATTATTCCGACCCTGTTGATTTTATTCATTAGGCCCGTAGTGGATGTAATCGGTCCAGGTGCGTTCCAGTCGTTTCATGGCTTTTAAGGTGACTTCGACTTCGATGGGGGTCAGGCCGAAAGCTTCCATGGTTTTGGCGTGATGGTCTTCCATGGCTTTCAGGCTTTCAGTGAATTCAAGTGCGCGAGGTGTGAGTTTGACGTTGACGGAACGACGGTCATGGGGCGAACGTTTTTGTTCCAGAAAGCCGCTTTCCGTCAGTTTCTTGATGTTATAGGAAACATTGGACCCCTGATAATAGCCGCGTTCAATCAAATCCCGGATGGAAATTTCCTCATCACCGATGTTGGCAAGCAGCAGGGCCTGCACAGCATTGACTTCTTTGATATCCAAACGGTTGAGTTCGGCGCGCAAAACATCAAGAAAACGACGGTGAAGTCGTTCAATCATACGCGTGAGATCAAGATATTCTTTTTTCACGGTTCGTTATTTCCCAAGTAAGACCCACGCCTTTATGGCATGAAAAGCCAATAGAATCAATCCATCAGGCATTGGGCATAAGATTGCTCAATACTGCACTAGGTTGCTTTGCCAAGCTCAAATCATTTTTTTTGATAAATGAACCTTGATGTTTTTTATTTGAAATAGGCCGATGCTCAAGCCAACCGAAAAAAGAAAGTAGGATGAGGTATTAAAACTTCGATGTAGAAGACTCTCTACAACCGCCCAAATGATGCCAATAGTAAACAACATAAACATGACATTCAGGCAAATCTTCCAAGATAAGCCAATGTTTGTAATGTAATCTTGTTCTGTGATCTCTCGATTATAGAAAAAGATGTATCCCATAGCAGAGTGTATCAACATTACTGCCAAAATAATGGCAGTTGAATAAATGTAGGATAGCCCTTCAAGGATAATGGGAAACGCAAAATGAGAGAGCAAGAATGCAACTAGAACATTGAGGAGCAAAATACCTATAAAGTGATTTTTTAGAAAGTCAGCAATCATTGGTGGTTCTCTCGTTCAGAGTGTTTTAGACTAATTCTCAACCATACTCCATCAGCGCTACAGATGGCTGGTCAGCACTTCCTGTTTGACTTCAGGGATTTCTTTAAAGCTGTCAAATACCTCGTCGGCAGATTTGACCATCTGATACAGGTCCTTTACCCCTTCGTGGGCAAAGCCGCCTTCAACGGTGGCGTTGACCAAGTTCTCAAACGGTTTCCAGTAGTCTTTACAGTCCAGCACGATGATGGGTTTGTCATGCAGGCGCAGCTGTTTCCAGGTCATGATTTCAAAGGTTTCATCCAGGGTGCCTAGACCACCGGGCAGAACGATAAATCCGTCGGACCGTTCAAACATGGTGCGTTTGCGATCATGCATGCTGTCGGTAATAATCAGTTCTGTCAGCCCATGGTGACCGACTTCCAGTTTTTGCAAAAATTCTGGGATCACCCCCGTGACACGCCCACCGTTTGCCAGGATTTCTTCAGCCAAAGTGCCCATAATCCCGATAGACCCGCCACCATAGACGAATTCAATGCCTTCCTCAGCCATACGTTTGGCGAGCTTTTTGGCTTCCTCAACAAAGGTCGGGTCATTGCCGACACGCGACCCGCAGAACACACAAAGCGATTTTGGTTTAAAACTCATAAGATGACTTTCTCTAGATGGATTTACGCCCTAGTAACTCTTTGACGCTATCATAACGGGATGACAGAAGTTTTAAATAGTCCAGTTGTATTAAGCATAGTTTTTCCGGCAATGACGATGCTGGGATGTGTGCCGTTGTTGCGTTGGGCCATCTCAAATGACAAAAGCGATTGCGTTGCCTCGCTTTCCGTAAGCTTTGCCTGTTTGATCGCAGGGGTGATTGCCTTTGGACGTCCGGGTGAACCGTTCCAGTTTGGTATGGCGGCTTATGTTTATGCGACGGCAGCGGCCAGTTTGCTGTGCTTGCTGTATGTCTTATGGATTGAAAATCTGATTGCCCGCATGGTGTTGGCGTTTGTGACGTTGGCTATCTGGTGTTGGATCATGATCGGCATGCCCATGGAGGTGGACATGCTGGTTAAATCAGCCATGGCTGGATATATCCTGTTGGTGATTGCGGGCGTTTTTATCTTTCGCACTCGCTATGAAGTCAGAAATGACGACTCTTTTGCCGGGGCGCTGGTTGCGCTGGCGGTGATTTCTTCTGTCCTGTGGCTTTACGGACAGGAAATGGAAGATGCTTCAGCAACTAATTTTGCATTGGCCCTGGGTGTGATCAGTCTGACGTCTTTGATCTGGACGGTGAAGAAATTCGGTTTTGCCTTTCAGGAAAATGCCGTTGTAATCTTAAGCATGTCCGTTGGCGGATTGATCTGGCATATGTGGCTGCATGGTCAGGTGCCGATTGTGGCGCTTCTGTGTCTGGTGCTGGTGTTATTTACACGATCGGCTGCGGTAAAAATGCTGGTGAATGCCCCTGTATGGCTGCAGAAGGGATATTATTTTGTTTTGTTCCTTCTGTGCCTGTTGCCAGCCCTTTTGAGCCTTGTGTTTTTTGATATCTTACGTAATTTATAGCCTTCTATAATTGCGCTGGCCTTAGAATAGGTCTAGGTTGTTATAAATAGACGGGAAATGGTGGAAATTATGCGTTCAGTTGTAATCATCGCGATCGGATTGGCAGCCCTTTTGGCAGCCGTCTTTCTGGCCTTGTTCTGGGAAGAAGAGGAAACGGTCGTAACACCAGCCCCTGTTGAAAAGGCAGAAGAAGCCAAACCAGCCCCAACACCCGTTAAAGAGCCGGAAAAGAAGGCTGAAAACGTTCGCCCCAGCTTTGATGTTGTGCGCATCAACCCTGAAGGCGATGCCGTTATTGCCGGACGTGCGACAGGTAAAGCTTCAGTTGCTGTCATCGATGGCGGTGATACGGTCCTTGGGACCATGCCAGCAGATGAACGTGGCGAATGGGTTTTCTTGCCATCAAGCCCCCTTGAACCGGGGGAGCGTGAATTAAGCCTGCGTGCCACCAATCCAGACGGATCCATCATGACATCCAAGGATGTGGTGATCTTGGTTGTGCCGGAACGTGACGGCGATGCACTGGCCATTACTATGTCTATTGACGGTAGCGGGGCGGCGCGTGCGTTACAGACACCGGGTGCTGAAGCTTTGGCTTTGTCTATCGATGCGGTGAATTATGATGACAAGGGCAACCTGTCTCTATCCGGCACGGCACCGGAAGGGGGCGCGGTGTTCCTGTATCTGGATAATGATTTCCTTGGCAACACAAGCGCGGATGAACGTGGCTCCTGGAGCCTGTCGCCGCAAAAAACGGTGGCACCGGGTGTCTATGAACTGCGTGCAGACCATGTGGATGAAAATCAAAAGGTTCTCAACCGGGTCAGCATTCCGTTCAAGCGTGCTGAAAATCTGTCCAACGTGCCGGATGATCGCAAGATTGTGGTTCAACCAGGTAATAGCCTGTGGCGCATTGCACGCCGGATTTACGGGACAGGTTTTGATTATGCGGTGATTTATCGTGCGAACGAAGACCAGATCAGCGATCCAAACCTGATCTATCCCGGTCAGGTGTTTGAACTCCCCGAAGGGATGAAGAAACCCTAATCTTATGTGGTGGGTTTCTTCTTAAAGACGACAGACTTCTTTTTCTGTTTTGGTTTCAGGCTGATTTTTGCCTTGGGCTTCATCACTACTTTGGCTTTGGCCTGTGCAGGCTTGGGTTCTGTTTGCACAGGGGCCTCAGCCTCTATCTCTGCCTGTGATTCTGTTTCAGGCGCAGGCCGTGGCTTTGGTTTCAGGACCGATCTGATCGGTGAAGGTTTTGCTTCCGGTTCTGCTTGCTCTTCCAGCACGGCTTCTGATGCAGGTTCAGGTTCCGGCGCTGCAACAGGTGTAGGTGCTGGTTTTACAGGCGCAGGTTTTGGTTCTTCCGGTTTCTTGAAAGATTTTGGTACCGTCTGTCTGCGATAATTTGTCGGGGCGGTAAATTTGGTTGCTTTTGCAGGCTGCAGGGATGTGACCAATTGCAGATAAGGTTTTAACTTCAGCAAAATCTTGGTGGTTTCAGCCAGAATGATCTTCGGCGACAGTGAACCTTTGATTTTTACTTCATCGATTAACAGGATGCGTTGCTGGTCGTCCACCCGGACCTTGCCATGGATCGCCCGACTGGCCCGTGTGACAACGGCCAGAATGTTGCCGCGCGCAAAAGCATTTCCATACGAAAAGGGCAAATGACCAATAATGCCATGGACGCGCAGCAGGGCTTCGGTGCCTTTTTGATCTGCATGGACTGCAAACCAGTAGCCTTCGTACTGTACGGTAAAATCAATGTCTGTCCGGCATACGGAATGGGCCAGTTCACCATCTGCGGTGTGAATCCGGTCTGTGATGGACAGGGCCTGCGTCTTGTTTGCCGTAAATTCGACGAGGCTTCTGGCTTTCGTTGGTGAATTTGTTTCCATGTTCAGCGAACTTGACCCTGTTTATTTCTCGTTTTTTAACAATCTATCATGGTCTTTCGCACAAACAAAAGGAAAAGCCGTCTTTACGCCATAGTCTTATCCTGTTACGAAGGGTGAAATTATTCATCTGATTAAATGGAAGAAGACCGTGCTTAAAGTAATCCTTGTGCCGATCAACCGCGAAGGTTGGCCCTTTATCGCTATTTTTGCGATCCTCACTCTGGCTTTGATGGCTGGGGCCTTCGCCTTGGAATGGTATAACGCTGTTCAGCCCATCGGCTGGGTCGGTGGCATTCTGACCGTCTGGTGTATCTGTTTCTTCCGTGACCCGCACCGCGTTACCCCGACTCGGGACGGTCTGGTTATTTCACCTGCTGATGGTGTGGTGCAATTGATCGACCGCGCAGCGCCGCCTGCGGAACTGGAAATGGGTGATGCAGAACGCACGCGCGTTTGTGTTTTTATGAACGTCTTTAATGTTCACGTTAATCGCTCTCCGCTTTCAGGCACCGTGAAAAAGGTGGCTTACCGTCCGGGTAAATTCCTCAACGCCTCCCTCGATAAAGCCAGTGTGGATAACGAACGGATGAGTGTTTCGCTTGAAACATCAGAAGGCACGGACATCGCTTTTGTTCAGATCGCTGGTCTGGTGGCCCGTCGTATCGTTTGCTGGACAAAAGAAGGCGATCAATTGAAGGTCGGGGAACGTTTTGGTATGATCCGTTTCGGCAGCCGTGTGGACGTCTATTTGCCTGAAGGTGTTGAACCTTTGGTCTGTCTGGGCCAAACCACAAAAGCGGCTGAAACTGTTTTGGCTGACCTTAAAGGCACAGAAGCTGTTCGCACAGGTGAAGTGAGATAACATGATTAAGAAGCGTCCCCGTTTGAAACGATTGCCGATCAATAAATTGATCCCAAATATGCTGACCATCACCGCGCTTTGTGCCGGGATGACAGCGATCAATTTTGCCTCGCGTGAAATGTGGGAAGCTTCGGTCTTTGCGATTGTGGTCGCGGCTGTGCTGGATGGTCTGGATGGCCGTGTGGCGCGCATGCTCAACGCCCAAAGCAAGTTTGGCGCGGAAATGGATTCCCTGTCCGACTTCATCAGCTTTGGCGTTGCCCCGCCCATGATCCTCTATTTCTGGACGCTGGAGAACGCAGGCCGTATCGGCTGGGTGTTCGTGCTGTTCTTCACTGTCTGTATGGCGTTGCGTCTGGCACGTTTCAACACAGCACTGGAAGATCCGGACAAACAACCGTGGGAAAATAACTTCTTCACGGGCGTTCCGGCCCCGGCTGGTGCCTTGTTGATCATGTATCCGCTGGTGCTATCCTTCATGTTCGGTGATGATTTCTTCAGAAACCCGGCCATGGCAGCGATCTTCCTGACAGCAATCGGTGGTCTGATGGTCAGCCGTTTCCCGACGTTCTCTTTCAAAAAGGTCAAAATCGCGCAAGCCTATGTGTTGCCTGTCATGATCGGGGTTGGAATGCTGGTTGCGTTCCTCGTCAGTGCGCCCTGGGCGATGCTGTCGGTGATTGGTGCGATTTATTTAAGTAGTATCCCCTTAAGCTTCCAATCCTATCGCAAATGGAAGCAACGTGCTGAAAACGGCGAGTTCGATGTGGAAGATGAAGACATCGACGTCCATAGCGACGAACAGGAAGAAGAAAAATAAAAAGAAGGCCCCAATCATCTGATCGGGGCCGTTAGTTTTACGGGAGGGGGCATGGTTATGAAGAGAGAATTTAGCGAAGCGGGCGATGCGCTCCGGTTTTGGGGTCAACCGTAAAGGTTTCCACCAATGAATTGTCTTTGGTGACCAGCTTGGCGATGATCTGTCCGGCTTCATCTGTGGTGATGTCACCGACTTTCAGGTTTTCGTTGCCCATCATGGCGATTTTGCCTTCGATGATGTCTTTGACGCGTTCTGGTGTCAGTTTCAGGTCATAGTTACCGTCTTTCATGAAACGGCCCATGTGACGACCGCCCATCATGCCAAAGCCCATGCCACCGTGGTGACCTTTCATCATCTGGCCTTTACCATAACCTTCACCATCTTTCTGGCACCAACCACGATCTGGCCCTTTGGCGAATGCAAGGGTGGTTGCACCAATAAGGGCGGCGGCACCGACGGCTGAAATAATGAGTGTTTTGCGTTTCATTTTAAGTCTCCTAACAGAATATAGCTGGCGAGTGCGTCGCCCGTTGATGAGACTATTTAGCGCTTGTTTTGTAACTCTGCGATGTCATGAAATCCGCAATTGGTGACATATTGTTTCTCTGCCTCAATCTGTTACAGTCTGTTACACGTTTGATCAGAAATTCCGCCGACGTTGGGGTATAGTCACCTTATGGATAAGCAAGCACATATATTGGTCGTTGATGATGATCGTGAAATCCGCGATCTCGTTGCGAAATTTTTGAAACAGCATAACCTGCGCGTCACCACCGCCTGCGATGGGCGGGAAATGAAACGCGCCATGGAAGACTGGGCGATTGATCTGGTGGTGCTGGATGTGATGATGCCCGGGGATGACGGTTTGACTTTGTGTCGTAACCTGCGCGCCAGTTCCAACATGCCTGTCATTATGTTGACAGCCATGGGTGAGGAAACGGACCGGATCATCGGTCTGGAAATGGGCGCAGATGATTATCTGGCAAAACCTTTTAACCCGCGTGAACTTCTTGCACGCATCAAGGCGGTGCTGCGCCGTATGAACATTCAGGATGCCGCCCCGGCTGCGTTGGATGGGGAAAGCTTTAAGTTCAACGGCTGGGAATTCCGTCCAGAACAACGTGAACTGCTCAATGACGAAGGTGTCATGGTGACGCTTAGCCGCGGTGAGTTTGAACTGCTCAATACCTTCGTGCGTCACCCAAACCGTGTTTTAAATCGTGATCAGTTGCTGGATATGGCACGTGGTCGCGAAGCCATTCCGTTTGATCGCGCCATTGACGTGCAGGTCAGTCGTCTGCGCAAGAAACTGAAGGATGACCCAAAAACACCTGCCTTGATCAAGACCATTCGAGGTGGGGGCTATATGTTTTCGGCCAAGGTGGAAAGCTGATGCGCTTTGTTCCCCAAACCATGCTGGGCAGGACCCTTGCCATTGTCATCGGCGGGATCATTCTGGTGCAGATTTTGGGCGGCATCCTCCATTACCGGGAATGGCGCAGCTTTACCGAAGATGCCGAACGCACCAAGATGATTGAACGTCTGGCGACTTACGTTCAATGGATGAATGCGGCATCCCCCGTGCAGCGCGAAGTCCTGTTGCGATCCAACCGTCTATATAAGATGCGCGCCTGGCAATCCAATCAGGCCGCGATTGAAGAACAGGATGACTGGTTCGGCATCGAAGCCTTCGTTCGAAATCGTCTGGCCGATACTTTGGGCGATCTGGATCATGACCGGGTGCGTGTGGATGAGATCAAACCGCGCCGCCACCATAAGGACGAACCGGACCGCTGGGATGACCGACGCGGGCGTCCCACGTTTGAAAAAAGCCGCTGGCGCCCGCGCCTGTTGGTCGCAGTGCAACTGGATGACGGCAAATGGCTGAATATGCAGTTGCCCTATCGGGGGTTGCGCGGACCGCATTTCTTCCCTTTTATTGGTCCCTTGCTGGGAATGACCGTAGTGGTTGCCATCATTGCAGTAGTCATTATGCGCCGCGCCAACAAGCCACTGGTGCGCATGGCAAAGGCCGCAGAACGTCTGGGCCGTGATGTAAACGCGCGTCCCATGCGTGAAGATGGCCCGCGCGAAGTGCGCGAAGCAGCGCGCGCCTTTAACGAAATGCAGACCCGCCTTCGCCGTTTCGTTCAGGACCGCACCCATATGCTGGCTGCGATCTCTCATGACTTGCGCACCCCTATTACCCGTATGAAACTGCGCGCAGAATTCGTTGAAGATGAGGTCGAACGCGAAAAAATGCTCGCCGATCTGGATGAGATGGAATCCATGATTGCTGCCACCATGTCCTTTGCGCGCGATGATGTGGCCAATGAACCCGTCAGCGACATTGATCTCGCCGCCCTTGTTGAAAGCCTGTGTGAAGATATGCGCGAAACGGGTGGGGATGTGACTTATGAAGGCTTGGAAGAACTGGCCTTTAAGGGACGTCCGGTGGGGTTGAAACGTGCGGCCGCCAACTTGATCGGCAATGCCTTGAAATATGGCACCTCCTGCACGGTGTCGCTGACTGTGGAGGATAAGCAAGCCGTCCTGTGCGTCAGTGATGATGGACCCGGCATCCCGGATGAACATCTGGAAGCGGTCTTCCGGCCCTTTAGACGGGTGGAAGGCTCGCGTAATAAGGAAACGGGCGGTGTTGGTCTGGGATTGGCTGTCGTGCGCTCTGTTGCCCATATTCACGGTGGGACGGCGGAGTTGATGAACCGGGATGAAGGTGGTTTGGAAGCGCGTCTCAGCCTTCCTATATAATCTGTCATCGCGCACTTGTTGCGCGATCTGCCTTTGAAGCAGAACTCAAGTGATTACAAATAGAAAATGCCTTATGCGCAGACCCCGCAACGCGTGCGGGGAGCAAGTTGAAGTAAATATACAGGATTACAATCTTTAGACTCGAAAGTTATTTATTTACACGCTACGATTTGATTTTTTTGATGGTGTGTGAGGTGAATAATGTCTGAGGAAAGGTCATTTGTTGAGGAGATGATTTCCCCTCTCGATTTAGAATTGGATACAAATAATTTTAGATTTGCAGGCAACGTTCGCTCATTGACGACTGAAGATTCAATAATCAGTTACTTGGTAAAGTATCAGGACGTTATTGGTCTTGCTCACCAAATTTCTCATTTCCAAGGTCTGATTCCGACTGAACGAATCTTGGTTTATAAGAATAAATCAGGAAAACATGTTGTTCTGGAGGGAAATCGAAGAGTTTGTGCTTGTAAGTTACTGTTAAAAAAAGGTCACTACGAAACCTTATATGATAACATTCCAGAAATTGACGTGGAAACGCGTAGCAGCCTTGAAAAAGTTGCAGTGTTGGTTGCTAGTTCTAAGGATGTGGGGGAGCCAATCGTTGCGTATCAGCACGTCGTTGCACTAAAAAAAGGTTGGTCGGATTTAAACTGTATGAGTTTTGTTACAAGTCGTGTGAAAGATGGAAAGAGTTACGCGCAGATTGCTCATGAGTTAAAAATGACTTCAAGAGAAGTTGAAAAATCGGCGCGAGGTTATAAGCTTTGCCAAAGGGCCATAGATCAAATCAATGACCCTGAAGCTCAAATGAGTTTATGGATGAATGACGATATTGATTTCTCTTTTTTCATCGACCTAATTTTGTCCAAGACGTTTGAGAAGCATTTTGCAGCACCAGTTTTTAATGAAGCAGGTAACTTAAATTTATTAGAGCTGCCTACATTAAACAATGATTTACTTAAGCTAGCTGAATTGATTTTAGTCAGTCAGTTGCCTAATCGCGAGCGAATTGATGTGTTACGACTAGGAAAGATCGGCTTGCTGCATCGCTATTTCCCTACAATCGAAAGTAATCTGCCTCTGTTGAATAATGTAAAAGAAACGAATAGGTCGGATGTTCAGGTTTCTACTTTTTCACATTCTTCAGAGGGGTTTCCAACAAGTTCAAATAATAATGATAATGTTCAGTCGCAAGCGTCTGGATCAGAAACACACTATGATGAAAGGCGGACGCCAATTCGAACGCAAAAGTTTTTTGAGTTTTTTGAATATCGTGGCAAAGACGCTAGATTAGCACAATTGGCAAAAGAGCTGCGAGATATCAACTGGAAAAAATATAAAATCTCTGCTTCATTTCTGATGAGAGCACTATTGGAATGGGTATTTGTAAGTTCTTTTGAAAAAGCGCAGCTAGGAAATAAAGCATTAGATCCACTGGGGAAAAAACCTGGCTTGGAGAAAATTCTTGATGTAGCAAGACGGCATTCCCAAAAATTGCAGCTTGATGAAAAGTGTTTAACCAAAATTGAGAAAATTAGTGATAATTGGTTGGATGATCTAAATTGTAATGTTCACAACGACTTTGGTAATAGTAGTGAGAATAGGCTTCAAGACATAGCCAGCGATATAAGACCATTGGCAGAGAGATTAATCCTTCAATGGAATTTGTGATATTCAGATCAATTTGAAAAAAGAGCAGAGTGTGGGCCGGAAGTGCGGTTGAGTTTGCCTTTGTAAAAGGGCGTTATCCCGCGCTTGTTGCGGGAGAATGGGGAAGGGTCACGTTCCTGCTTTTACCCATTATGCCGCAACGGGTGCGGCATGACGATTATTGGGAAAATCGACATTACCCCTTCCACAGCTCACCAACATTTTGTAAGTTGCCTGAAACAATCCACCTTATAGGCAAAGGCAGCACCATGACCGAGAATACACTGACAATCCGTCGCCCCGATGACTGGCATGTTCATTTCCGCGATGGGGAGATGCTGAAGGCTGTGGCACCGCATACGGCTGTACAGTTTGGCCGCGCGATCGTGATGCCAAACCTGGTGCCGCCTGTAACGACTGTGGATGCGGCCGCTGCCTATCGTGACCGGATCAAGGCAGCGTTGCCGGACCATCCGGACTTTCAGCCCTTGATGACCTGCTATCTGACCGATCAGGCTGATGCAGCCGAGATTGCCAAGGGTTATGAAGAAGGCGTTTTTTCAGCCGTTAAATTCTATCCGGCAGGGGCGACGACCAATTCTGATAGTGGCGTTACAGATATCAAAAATGTGTCTTCCGTCTTTGCAAAAATGCAGGAAATCGGCATGCCTTTGCTGGTGCATGGTGAAGTAACGGACCCGACCACCGATATCTTTGATCGTGAAGCGCTTTATATCGAGCGTATCTTAAAGCCGATCATGAATGATTTTCCCAAGTTGAAGATCGTGATGGAACATATTACCACCAAGGATGCGGTTGATTTTGTGCGCTCCCAAGCTGATAGTGGGCGACTGGCCGCGACCATCACGCCACACCATCTGGTGATCAATCGTACGGACATCTTTAAAGGGGGGATTAATCCGCACCTTTATTGTTTGCCTATTGCCAAGCGTGAAGTTCACCGCCTTGCACTGCGTGATGCGGCCACATCTGGCGAAGCGCAGTTCTTCTTGGGTACTGATACCGCCCCACATGCGCGTCACGCCAAGGAAAGTGCTTGTGGCTGCGCCGGGATTTTCAGCGCCCTGACCGCGCTTGAGATTTACACACAAGTCTTTGATGAAGAAGGCGCGCTGGACAAGCTGGAAGCCTTTGCGTCGCTCAATGGCCCGAACTTCTATGGTTTGCCTGTGGCAGAAGAAACCGTGACGCTGGAACGTAAAACATGGTCACCTGAAGAAAATATCACTACTGAAAGCGGTGACCCTGTGCGCATCTTTGGCGGTGGGGAAGAGATCAACTGGAAGCTTGTTTGATTTTCTATTTAACCCGTCATTCCCGCGAAAGCGGGAACCTAGGGAAACGGGTATTCAGGTAAGACTGGGTCCCCGTTTACCTGTCGGTGGCCTTCGGCTCGCGGGGATGACAGTGTTTTTTGTGCTTACGGCATCAGCATGGGGACCACGAAATAGCCGACGGCTATGAGGACGCAAATTTTTACGCCGATCCAGAAGGCTATTTTCTTGGGTCCCTGCATGGCTTATTCGCCGCCGTTTTGTTTTGACCAGCCGATTGGGTCTTCCAGGAAGGAACGCACGCCGTCCAGTTTCTCCTGGCTGAAATACTGGCCTTTTTCGGCAACGGCCATGACGTCCCACCAGTTACAGAGGTAGTGTAGCTTCACACCGGACTGTTCCAGTGTTTCAAGCGCGCCCGGGATCACACCGTAGAAGAAGACAACAAACGCATCGTCACATTGTGCGCCTGCATTGCGCAGCGCATTGACGAAGTTCAGTTTAGAACCACCGTCTGTTGCCAGGTCTTCCACCAGAAGAACGCGTTTACCTTCTTCCATGTGACCTTCGATCTGGGCGTTACGGCCGAAACCTTTTGGTTTTTTACGAACATAGAGCATGGAGGCTTCCAGCTGATCCGCCATCCAAGCCGCGTATGGAATACCGGCTGTTTCGCCACCGGCAACATAGTCAAAGACTTCAAAGCCTGCATCTTGTTGCAGCATGTCTTTGGCCAGGTTCATCACCGTGCGACGCGCGCGGTTGAAAGAGATCAGTTTGCGGCAATCAATGTAAACCGGGCTGGCTTTGCCGGAGGTCAGGATATAAGGCTCTTCCGGGCGGAAGTTGATGGCTTCGATTTCCAACAAGATTTTGGCGACGGTTTCACCAGCTTTTTTATGTTCCGGGCTGCGCAACACAGTGCTCATGGCTCATATATCCTTAGAGAATTTGCAATATGCCTCTTTCTAGAATCAAATTCCTGGAATGGCAACAAAAGAAAGGGCTGTACCCATGGGATACAGCCCTTAATTTCAGATCCTACAAGCGTGTGATTATTTGTAGCCACGCATGTTATCGATGAATTCCGGCAGGAAGAGTGAAATCTGCGGAATGTAAGTGATCAGGATCAGGAAGAACAGCAGCAGGGACAGCCAAGGCAGTGCAGCCTTTACAGCCCAACCGATGGAATGCCCGGTGATCCCGGCGGTTACGAACAGGTTCAGACCAACTGGCGGTGTGATCATACCGATTTCCATGTTCACCACCATGATGATCCCCAGGTGTACTGGATCGATACCCAGTTGCATCGCAATCGGGAACAGGATTGGTGCCATGATCAGGATGATCGCGGATGGTTCCATGAAGTTACCGGCAGCCAGCAAAAGCAGGTTCACAACAATCAGGAAGCCCCACCATGGCAGACCCAGATCAACGATGTAGCCAGCAATGGTGTGCGGGATACGTTCTGTTGTCAGTACGTGGGCAAACAGCATGGCGTTTGCGATGATGAACAACAGCATCAGGGAGACTTTGGTCGCATCCAGCAGTACTTTGCGCACGTCCGGGTCGTTGATACAACGCGGAATGGCGATCAGTGACTGTGTAATAGCGCGGGCAACGATGGAACCAGCATTTTCACCTGCGTTCGCCCATGCTTTTTCTTTCAGCGGACCCATGTCACGATAGACAAAGACGGACACGAAGAAGGCATAGACAGCAGATACAGCTGCGGCTTCGGTAGGCGAAGCAATCCCGCCGTAGATGGACCCAAGGACAATCACGATCAGCATGATGCCGCCCATGGCGCTCATCATAGACTTGAACAGCTCGACAACGCCCGGGAATGGCTCAGACGGCAGGTTCATAACGCGCGCTGCGATATAGATGGCAACCATCAGGATCAGACCCATCATGATACCTGGGACGAAACCAGCCATGAACATTTTGGATGCAGATACTTCGGTCGCAGCAGAATATACCAGCATTACGATAGAAGGTGGGATCAGGATACCCAATGTGCCTGCGTTGGCGATGACACCCGCACCGAATTTTTCAGGATAACCGGACTTCACCATACCAGCGATAACGATAGAACCGATCGCAGCCACAGTTGCAGGGCTTGAACCCGATACGGCGGCAAACAGCATACAGGCGAGAACCGATGCCATGGCCAGACCACCTTTAATGTGGCCCACAACCGCAATGGCAAAGCGGATCAGTCGTTTCGCCACCCCACCTGTTGAAAGGAAGGCAGAGGACAGAATGAAGAACGGGATCGCAAGCAGGGTATAGTGTTCAGACAGCGCTTCAAACAGCTTCAAGGCGATAGAAGCAATGGAGTCACTTGAGAACAGCAGAATGGTACTTACAGATGAAAGCCCCAGAGCAATCGCAATCGGCATACCTAGGAACATGCAGCCGAACAGGGCGATGAAAAGAAAAGCAATGGTCATTATTTGGTATCCACTTCTTCGCTGAGGTCAACGCTTTCGGCATCAATGCCTTGTTCTTCAAGTGCTTCTTTACCTTCATCGGCCATGTGCATCTCCATCCACTCACGGGTGATGAGTTTTTTGAGAACTTCCAGGAAACGGTAGGTCAAAAGAATAAAGCCGATCAGAAGCGGGCCGTGGGCAATCCACATGGGCAGAAGCGGTTCTTCCTCGTCAATTTTGAAGACATCCCACATCATGTTTTCAGGGATCAGCGCCATGAAAATACCGGGAGTTGGCGTATCTTCCATAGCGAGACCGACAGCATAAACTTTAGCAAGATAAACCCAGGCACCAAACAGAATGAGTGCGCAATAAACAAGGCAGAGTAGAACTGCAACAATACTGAAAATACGTTTCATTTCTGGGTTCAGCAGGCGGATGACTGCGTCCACACCAATGTGTGCGCCAACCTTTACCCCATATGAAACACCGAATAATACGAACCAGGCAGAAGTGTGTAGTGTGACTTCCTGTGCCCAGTGAATGCCAGTATTGAAACCGAAGCGTAAAACCACCTCGATAAATACGAGAAGGGTCATGGTCACAAGCAGAAAGCTCAAGACCCCTTCTTCAAATTGGCGACCAATTTTTGCAACCATCACATTGCCCCGATTTTATGGTACGAAATAGACTTAATGAAAGTATTTGATATGAAAGACCCCTCAAGAATTCTGGTTCAAGAAGACTTGAGGGGTTTTCATGGTTAAGCAGACAGCTTAGTTATTGGCAGCAATCGCTGCGTCCAGGAGGTCTTTACCAACCGCCTTTTCGAATTTAGCCCATACAGGCTTCATAGCATCAACCCATTGCTGACGCTCAGCATCAGTCAGGTCGAGAACTTTAGAGCGGCCAGACTCTTCGATCGCTTTGCGGTCGCCAGTGGCTTTTTCAGCAGCAATTGCGTTACCGTGCGCGATGGCTTCGTCCATAGCTTTCTTGACTTCACCGCGGATGTCGTCAGGCAGGCCATCCCAGAATTCAGCAGAAGTTACAACCAGGTAGTCCAGCAGACCATGGTCAGATGCTGTGATGTATTCCTGTACTTCGAAGAATTTTTTGGAGTAGATGTTGGACCAGGTGTTTTCCTGACCGTCGATGGCTTTTGTTTGCAGCAGTGTAAATACTTCTGAGAAAGGCCTCTTCAGGGGAACTGCGTTTACAGCTTCGAACTGAGCAGACAGTACGTCAGAAGACATGATACGGAATTTCAGGCCGTTTGCATCAGCAGGTACTTTCAAAGGCTTGGAAGCAGAGATTTGCTTCATACCGTTGTGCAGGTAACCCAGACCAACAATACCTTTGCGCTTCATAGAACCAAGAAGCTTCTGACCAGCAGGGCCGTTTTGGAATTTCTCAGCAGCTGCCATGTCTTTAAACAGGAAGGGCAGATCGAACAGTTGCAGTTTCTTTGTGTATTTTTTGAATTTAGACAAAGAAGGTGCAGCGATTTGAACGTCGCCCAGCAGCATAGCTTCAAGAACTTTGTTATCCCCGTAAAGCTGAGAGCTTGGGTAAACTTCTACTTTTACCTTGCCGCCCAGACGCTCTGCAACGAGGTCGCGGAATTTGTTAGCCATTTGGCCTTTAGGTGTGTTTTCAGCAACAACGTGTGAAAACTTGATTACGATCGGATCAGCAGCTTGTGCAGCTGTTGCAGTCATCATAGCAGCAGCCATGAAAAGGCCAGCGGTAAACTTACGCATAAGGAAATATCCTCCCAATTAATAAAAATACAAGCGACGGCGTGATGGGTATCCGTTTCTAGGGACAGATCAGGAAACCCAATCTCCCAGTGCCGCCGCTTGCGAAGTCAAACTTTAAGCAAAGAAAGTAAGATTAAGATTCCAAATTGGGGCGCCCGCTTGAACCATAAAAACTGGAAAATGGCGTAAAAACAGGGATGTGCAGCGCAATATTAGACATTTTCTTGCGCTTTGAGATTTACGTGTGCGTGTTTCCGCCAAAGGCCCAAAATAGCGTTGGCGGAAATCCGCCAATCTTATTGTTCGGCATTCGAACATATGGTCAAGCTATGCAAAAAATGCATATCAGAAATGAGCGATTCGCAGCGGTGGTAAGACCAATTAATCAGGCTTTTGCGATAAAATCGCCGCGATCAAGACCGTATTTTTTCATCTTGTCGCTGAGAGTCTTTCTGGGGATACCTAGGATTTCAAGTGCGTCCTTGATGCTGCCAGACGTTTGTTCCAGGGCTTGCATGATCAGACCTTTTTCAAAGGCCTCGACTTTTTCCGGCAGGTTTTGGGCAGTATCGTCAAAGGGCTGAGCCTGTGTCATATCCGATTGCAGTGGATTTTGACCGTCGCTCAAGATAAAGCGTTCGGCTGAATTTTTAAGTTCACGCACATTGCCCGGCCAGTTGTGGGACATGAGCGATTCAGTTTGCACTGATCTGATCTCCGGCATGGGCCGGCCAAATTTTTCTGAGGCTTCCATAGCGAAATGCTGGAACAGGGCCGGGATATCTTCTTTCCAGGTACGTAAAGGCGGGGTCGGGATCATGACGACGCTGAGGCGGTAATATAGGTCTTCGCGGAAGTTACCTTTATCCACTTCGTTTAACAGGTCCGCTTTGGTAGATGCAATGATGCGCAGTTTCAGGGGCAGAACCTGATTGGACCCCAATCGTTCAATGGATCGTTCTTGCAGGACGCGCAAGAGCTTGACCTGCATGGCAAGGGGCAAGGTTTCTATCTCATCAAGAAATAAAGTGCCGCCGGATGAATATTCGATCTTGCCGATGCGTCGGGTGTTGTTGCCGGGGAAAGCACCGGGTTCATAACCGAAGAGTTCACTTTCAAACAGGTTTTCCGGCATAGCCCCACAGTTCACCGCGACGAAATGGCCATTGTGATGGGCACTGTTTTCATGGAGGCAGCGCGCAACCATTTCCTTGCCCGTTCCTGTTTCCCCTGCAATCAAAACGTCGGTGTTGGTGTTGGCGATATTGCTGATCAGGTTGCGCAGATGATCTACCGGCTTGGATTTCCCCAAAATGCCCGACGCCATGTCACCCTGGTTTTTTAGTTTTTCGCGCAGTTCCCGGTTTTCTTTTAACAGAGACAGCTTTTCCATGGCACGCGATGCCACGTCGGTCAGCAGTTCGGACGGAAATGGCTTTTCAATAAAATCATAGGCCCCATCGCGCATGGCCTGAACTGCCATGGTCACATCACCATGCCCTGTAATCAGGATAATGGGCAGGCCTTTGTCGATTTTGTGTGCGGCAGCCATAAAGCTGAGGCCATCCATGCCGGGCATTTTGATGTCGGTGATGACAATACCGGGCCAGCCCTGTTCGATTTGTTTCAGCGCATCTTCGGCATTTTCCAGACAGACGACGTCAAAGCCATCCAGTTCCAGCGTTTGTTTTGCGGACAGGCGGATATGCATTTCATCATCGATGAAAAGAACCGGGCCTTTATACTGATAGTCAACCATGGGGTGCCTGCAATAGTTCGATGGTAAAGACGGCCCCGCCGTCCGTGTGATTGTGCGCTTTTAACACGCCGCCGAAATCCTGTATGATCCGGGAGGAAATTGATAACCCCAATCCCAATCCTTTGCCAACTTCTTTTGTGGTGAAGAAGGGATCGAAGATGCGGGTTAGTTCCTTATCTTCAAAACCTGGGCCGTTGTCGCGGATTTGCAGGGTTACCCGGCTGCGGTTGATCTGTGTGGAAATCCAGATCTCCGGCGCATCCTGATCGGCCATGGCATCAAGGGCGTTTCTTAGGATATTGATCAGGACCTGTTCAAGGCGGATGGCTTCGCCCAGCACCATCAGATCTTCATCATCCAATGTGTTGTGGATGGTGACCTTGTCCAGCTTGGCACTGCTGGACATGAGGTTCAGGGTTTCACTGACCACCTTGGAAATGCTGATCGGTTCTTTTTCGGACGGCGTTTTGCGAGAAAAGACTTTCAATTGACCTGAAATTTTACCCAGACGTGCGCACAGGCTGGAGATTTGTTCCAGATTGGAATTTACATCGTCCATGCGCTTGCGATCCAGCAGGATTTTTGCGTTGTCTGCGTAGGATCGAATAGCGGTCAGGGGCTGGTTCATTTCATGGGTGATGCCCGCTGCCATCTGCCCCAGGGCAGCCAGCTTTCCAGCTTGCACCAGTTCATCTTGCGCCATATGCAGGTCTTCTTCTGCCTTTAAGCGTTCAACAATTTCTTCTTCCAGACGCGTGTTGGCTTCACTTAAAGCTTTTGTGCGCCGTTCTACACGACGTTCCAGTTCAACGGCGGCTTCTTCCAGTGTCTTTTGATGCTGTGCCTGAAACGCCAGGCGGTTGTTGATCATGTTGCGGCGTTGCAGGAAGTATAAGAATGTCAGAATTGCGATCAGCCAGGCAAAGGCACCGATAATCATACTGTCGATGACATCCTCGCGCAGTCGTGATTCCCGAAAGACATAATGAATTTTCCAGTCCGTACCCAACACATTACGGCTTCTGATATAGACATCTTCCCAATTGGGGGCATTGGCAACACGTCCTTGTGGATGGCGGATAGAGATGCGTTTGGTATGATCATCAATAATGCGTTCCCGTCCTGCTTCAATCGCAACAAGCGGCGCATCATCATATTGTCGCGACATTTTCAACAGTTGCAGTTTTTGCTTGGGGATCGGCTTGAAGGTGCGGAATTTCCAGTCTTCTGTACTGGAAATAATGATCACACCATTATCATCGGTGACCACTACTTCCTCCTTGGCGTTGGACCAGGATTTTTCCAGTCGGGCCACGCTGACTTTTACAACCACAACACCATCGATCCGCTCTTCACTACCCATGGGATAAGACAGGAAATATCCTGGGATTTTAGATGTGGTACCAAGGGCGAAGTAATGCCCGATCTTGCCTTCCATAGCGCGTTGGAAATAGGGGCGAAAGCGAAAATTCTTTCCAACAAAGGACGCTTCTTCATCCCAGTTACTGGCGGCCAACGTAATGCCGCTTGGTGACATCACATAGACAGCGGATACTTCAGCGGTTTCACGAATGGCACTGAGGTGGCGATTGGCGCGGTCAATCTGATCAGGCCTTGGGTCGTGATAGAAAAGCGATTGCAAAATCGGATCACGCGCAAGGATGGTGGGCAGATATTCATACTTTTCCAACTCACTGACGATGTTGGAGGAATAAAGGTTCATGCGGGCATCCAGTTGCTGACGCAGATTGTTCAGCCCTGTTTCATGGGTCCAGGTTGCAAGTGCCCAAAGTGATAGCGGCATGGCTATGGAGATCAGCAAAACCAGCGTTAGGCGGACAGATTTTTTTTGCAGCAGGTCTTCGCGCCCTTCGATGGCAACGCTTTGATTAATTTGAAAGGATTGATCACTCATAATTAAAGACCGGGGCGATGTAGTTTTGTTGCATCAACTCGTTGCTGAGAAGCTGACGGCTGTTTAACATTTGCTGGTCCTGCATTCTTGAATAAGCCTTGTTCAGGCTGTTCATTTCTTCAAACTTGCTTTTGTCCAGCCAGATCACAAGTGGACGCACCAGCAAGGGGATAAAGTTCCATTGCTCTTTGGTTTCCAGTTTTTCAAAGTACCAGTTGTAATCTTCGGACCCCCATAGAAATTCAGCCCGTTCATTGCCCAGCATGTTGGTTGCCATGAAAATGCCGTTGGCGCGATGCAGTCTGATGTCGCCATCTTTTTCCCATTGATCAAGGTCCGGGATAAAAAGATAAGGCGATTGCATCCCGTCAACCACGATCAGGGATTGGCCTTTGATATCATCGGCAATTTGGGGGATTTCATTTAACGGGCGGGCAGAAAATAATCCCGCTGCCCAAGGCGACGCCCATTGGCTTGGGGTGCAGCATTCTTTCAATAAGTTGGTCTTGATCCCAATAACGCCATCGATTTCGCCTGCGTTCAGTTTTTCAAAGGCGCGCTTGTAGGGGATCAATTCCATGCGACAATCAATCCCGGCCATGCGGCACATCATCTTAACCGTTTCTCCCATGGTGCCGGAATAGCTGCCCGTGGCCGTATGATGAATTAATGGAGGGAAGGATAGGGTGGCAAGGCGCAGGGTGGTGGTATCTGCACGCGTTTCGTGGGACGAAAGAAAGAGGCAGAAGGAAAAAACAAAGATAAAGAGACGACGTAACACCGGGTATTGACCTTTTTATATGTGCAGCTTCAATGCTTTGACATCAATGATATATGGGCAAATGATTAAAACTGTGTAATAGAATAGCCTATATTTAGGGATTTGGGGTGAAATATGACAGATACACCTGAAATTTGGGTTCTGTGTGATGACCGCGCGGGCAACGTCGGGCAATCTCTTGGCGTGGCCGAAGCGCTGGATTTGCCATTTGTGCGCAAGGATATCGCCTATACAAGTTTTGCCAAACTGCCAAATTTCATGTTGGGGGCCAGTCTGAGTGCGGTGACCAGCGAAACCAAACAGGCGATCAAAGCTCCTTGGCCGGATTTAGTGATTAGCGCGGGCAGACGGACCGCTCCCGTTGCGCGCTATATCAAACAGAAAAGTGGTCGTAAAACCAAACTGGTGCAGGTGATGCATCCCGGGACCAGTGGTGCTTTGGATTTTGACCTGATCTGCGTGCCTGCCCATGACAATAAAAAGCTGCAGCCCAATGAAATGGCAATGATTGGCGCCCCACATCGGGTGGGACCTGAAAAACTATCTGAGGCCAGAACCCATTGGGAGGAAACGTTTAAACCTTTGGGGGATAATCTGATTGCCCTGATCGTTGGCGGGGCGACCAAGGATAAGGAATTCAACAAAGAGATGGCTGTCGCACTGGGCCAGACAGTCAATAAACTGGCTGAAGAGCAAGGTGCGGGATTGCTGGTCACGACGTCTCGACGCACCGGGAATATAGCGGATGATCTGATGAAAGAGATCAAGGTACCTGCTCATACCTTTAAATGGGGGGATGCGGGGGAGAACCCTTATTTTGGCTATCTCGCCTGTGCGGATCACATCATCGTAACAGGTGATAGCGTGTCTATGTGTTCTGAAGCGTGTGCAACTGAAAAGCCTGTTTATATTTATGCGCCGGACATGATGATTTCGGCTAAACACAGCCGGATGGTTCAAAGTTTGTGTGATGGCGGTTATGCTGAAATTTTTGCGGGTAAATTATCAAGCGGTAAAAGGTTAAGGTTGAATTCAGCCGTAGATATTGCAAAAAAAATCAAAATCATGTTGCATCTGGACTAGGAAAACTCAATCTCTGCTTTACGGTTTTAGGCATAAAACATACATTATCAGGAATAAGCAAGATAACTGAGGCACGGGAAATTGAGTACAGGTACCGTTGATTTTGACTGCAAAGGCCCTTTTGATGAGGTCACCGCAAAAGGTGTGCTGGAAGGTGACGCCTTCATCAAAGTGTATCATCGCCTGTTTGAAAGCCGCAAGAATTCCGCAAGTGTCTTTATCCTGGTGAATATCCTGGAATTCCAAAACCAGCTATCTGTTGAAAGCTTCGCCCAAATCCTGCACGAAGCTGATGAAAGCCACATTTGTCATATTAATATGGTGGTTGTCACCCTGGATCCGGCCCGCCCTCTGATTGGGGAAATGCTGGAAGCGCTTTCGACAAACTTTATCGTAAATATCAAAATTACCTTCACCGATGATCTTGAAAAAGGACGTGACCTTGTGCAGGGGCGTTAACCCACAACCTTGCCCGGGTTCAGGATATTGTTGGGATCAAGTGCCTGTTTGATCTGGCGCATCATGTCTAGTTCTGGACCTGCGCGAAATGTTTCCATCTCTTTGGTTTTTAACAGGCCGATACCGTGTTCGGCGCTGAAAGACCCGTCATATTTTTCTGCCATTTCGTGGACGATCTCGTTGAAGTCTTTGGTATGGGCAAGGAAGGCGTCTTTGTCCATATCCACGGGCTGACTGATGTTGAAATGAATATTGCCATCGCCCAGGTGCCCAAATGTACAAAGCCGGGCCTGTGGCATGATGTTGGAAATCATGTGGGATGTTTCATTCATGAAGTCAGCGACTTTGGAAACAGGGACGGACACATCATGTTTGACCGATCCGCCTTCATGTTTTTGTGCTTCTGACATATTTTCGCGCAAGCTCCAGAAGTTTTCCGCCTGGATCAGGGTTTCAGCAATCAGCACGTCATGCAGAATGTCGCGCTCCAAAAGCTGATTGAGTTGTTCTTCCATGCTTTCACGCAGATTTGTGTTGGAGCGCGGGGTGGAGACTTCGATCAGTCCGTACCACGGATAGGTTTGTGCAAATGGATCGCGCATGCCATGGATATGTTTGCAGACGGTTTCCAGCCCAAAACGCGGCAGTATTTCAAAGGCACTCAGGTCACCAGCAAAACAGTCACGCAACTGAGAAAAGCCATCCATCAGGTGGGCCACACTTTCTGCCCCGACAAAACAGGTCACTGTTTCTTTGGGCAAAGGATAGAGTTTCAGGGTCGCTGAGGTGATGATCCCAAGCGTACCTTCTGCCCCGATGAACATATGTTTCAGATCATATCCGGTATTGTCTTTACGCAGGCCCCGCAGGCCGTTCCAGACCTGACCATCGGCCAAAACAGCTTCCAGCCCGAGGGTGAGTTCGCGCGCATTACCATATCGCAAGACTTGCACGCCGCCCGCATTGGTGGACAGGTTCCCGCCAATCTGACAAGTGCCTTCGGAGGCAAGCGATAGCGGGAAAAGAAAACCAGCTTTTCGTGCAGCGATCTGAATGTCCTGCAAGATACATCCGGCCTCCACCGTGATGGTTGCATTCATTGGATCAATGGACCGGATTTTATTAAGTCGTGACAGGTTTAACAGCACGCCGCCATTGGGCACAGCCCCGCCGCAATGTCCGGTATTGCCCCCTTGCGGGACAACGGGGATATTTTCGTCATTACAGATGGCAAGGACTTCTGAAACTTCCTGCACGCTGGCAGGTTTGATCAGCACATCACACTGGCCTTTAAAACGTCCACGGCTTTCTTCCAGATAGGGCGCAATCGCGTTTTGGTCGGTTATAAATCCTTTATCGCCAACGATGGATTTGAGCGTTTGCAGATTTGCAGCGGAAAAGGGCATGTTCAGGCCTTGGTTATTCGAATCTTTTTGTACACTACCTCTTGTTTCAGAGGCTTTCCAGTGCTACTTTCCGCACCGCATTTATTCACATTTTTTGTAAGGCCCTTTTGATGGGCTCATGAAGGACGAAATCGTCATGTCTGCATTAGACAAAGATACGGTCAAGAAGATCGCTTTTCTTGCTCGCATTGAGGTTCCAGAAGAAAAACTGGATCCTATCGCAAAAGATCTCTCCAGCATTCTGGATTGGGTAGAACAACTTTCAGAAGTCAACACCGATGGTGTGGAAGAAATGACTTCTGTCGCTGATATGGCTTTGCACTTGCGCAAAGACGTTGTCACCAGTGGTGACCAGCCGGATCTTGTCTTGCAGAACGCACCGGATCAAGCCGATCACTGTTATTTGGTCCCGAAGGTGGTGGAATAATCATGACAAAACTGACAAATATGACACTGGCCTCCGCGCGTGATGGCCTGAAAGCGGGCGAGTTCACAGCTGTTGAACTGACCCAAGCACACATCGATGCCATGGAAGCCAACAAAGATCTGAACGCTTTCATCACCGATACGCCTGAACTGGCGTTGGAAAGTGCCAAAGCATCTGACGAAAAAATCAAATCCGGTGAAGCGGGTAACATGGAAGGTCTGCCGATTGGTATGAAAGACCTGTTCTGTACCGAAGGCGTGCGCACAACGGCAGCATCCCGCATTCTGGACAATTTCATTCCGCCTTATGAATCCACTGTTTCAAATAACCTGAAACAAGCGGGTGCGGTCATGCTGGGTAAAACCAACCTGGATGAATTCGCCATGGGATCGGCCAACATCACATCCAATTTCGGTTCGGTTAAAAACCCCTGGAGCCAGGATGCAGGTAAAGACCTGGTTCCTGGTGGATCAAGTGGTGGTTCTGCTGCTGCTGTTGCAGGTGAGCTTTGCTTGGCTGCGACGGGTACGGATACAGGTGGTTCCATCCGCCAGCCAGCCTCTTTCACAGGGATCGTTGGTCTGAAGCCGACATATGGTCGTTGTTCACGTTGGGGTATTGTTGCTTTTGCGTCATCCCTTGACCAGGCTGGCCCCATGACCAAGACCGTACAGGACAGCGCCATTATGCTGCAGTCCATGGTCGGGTTTGACCAAAAAGATTCCACATCTGCCCCCATCGATGTGCCAAACTTTGAAGCCGCCCTCACTGGTGACATCAAGGGCCTGCGCGTTGGTATCCCGAAAGAATATCGCATGGACGGTATGTCGGATGAGATCGCCAAGCTGTGGGATGACGGCGCGGCCATGTTGAAAGATGCAGGTGCTGAAATCGTTGATGTTTCTCTGCCGCATACAAAATATGCACTGGCGACTTACTATATCGTTGCGCCTGCTGAGGCTTCTGCCAATCTGGCGCGCTATGACGGTGTACGTTATGGCCACCGTGCAGAGGGCGAGCTGGAAAGCCTGGATGATCTTTACTGCAAAACACGCGGTGAAGGCTTCGGTGATGAAGTCCAACGCCGTATCATGATCGGCGCCTACGTGCTGTCTGCGGGTTACTACGATGCCTATTATGCGAAAGCACAGAAGGTTCGCACATTGATCGCGCAGGATTTCAAAAACGCTTACGAAACATGCGACGTGATCCTGACACCGACCTGCCCATCTGCGGCCTTTGGTCTGGGTGAAAAACAGGATGACCCACTGACCATGTATCTGAACGACGTTTTCACCGTCCCGACCTCCCTTGCTGGTCTGCCGGGGATTTCAGTCCCAACGGGTCTGTCCAAGGATGGTCTGCCGCTGGGTCTGCAATTGATCGGGCGTGCGTTTGACGAAGAAACACTGTTGCGCACCGCAGGTGTTCTGGAAACAGCCGCTGGCTTTACAGCGAAACCTGCGATGTTGGGAGCGTAAGAAGAATATGAGTTACATTATCAAAGGTGAAACAGCCGACTGGGAAGTTGTGATCGGTCTGGAAGTCCACTGTCAGGTGATTTCCAACGCCAAGCTGTTCTCTGGTGCCTCCACCAAATTCGGGGCGGAACCAAACCACAACGTCGCTTTCCTGGATGCCGGGATGCCGGGCATGCTGCCTGTGATCAACGAAAAATGTATCGAACAGGCTGTTCGGACTGGTCTGGGGCTGAAAGCTCAGATCAACAATACGTCTGTTTTCTCCCGTAAGAACTATTTCTACGCGGATTTGCCACTGGGCTATCAGATTTCACAGTTTGACAAGCCGATCGTGGGCGAAGGCACCATGATCCTTGACCTTGAAGGCGGCAAAACCAAAGAAGTACGTATCGAACGTCTGCATATGGAAATCGATGCGGGTAAATCCCAGCATGACCAGCATCCAACCAAGTCCTTCATCGACTTGAACCGTGCCGGTGTGTGTCTGATGGAAATCGTATCGCACGCCGATATGCGCAGCCCGGAAGAAGCAGGTGCGTACGTTCGCAAATTGCGTTCTATCGTTCGTTACCTCGGGACTTGTGACGGCAACATGGACGAAGGCTCCATGCGTTGTGACGTAAACGTTTCTGTTCGTAAAGTGGGTGAAACACACCTGCGTACACGTACTGAATCCAAAAACGTAAACTCCGTTCGTTTCGTCATGCAGGCGATTGAAGCCGAAGCAGCGCGTCAGGTTGAAGTCTATGAAGAAGGCGGCGAAGTTATTCAGCAAACCCGCCTGTTCGACCCGACCAAAGGCGAGACACGCCCGATGCGTTCCAAGGAAGAAGCCCACGATTACCGCTACTTCCCGGACCCGGACCTGCTGCCGTTGACCATTTCGGACGAATATATCGAAAATATCCGTGCAACCCTGCCAGAACTGCCGGATGAGAAGAAAGAGCGTTTCATCAACGATCTTGGTCTGTCTGCTTATGATGCTTCCGTTCTGGTCGCCGAAAAAGAAAAAGCGGATTTTTACGAAGAAGTTGCCAAGGGCCGTGATGGCAAACTGGCCGCAAACTGGGTGATCACCAACCTGTTTGGCGCGCTCAACAAGCTGGGTAAAGGCATTGAAGACAGCCCGGTAAGTGCTGAAAACCTCGGTAAGCTGGTTGGTTTGATCTCAGATGACACGATTTCCGGTCGTATTGCTAAAGATGTTTTTGAGATCATGATCGAAACAGGCGATGACCCTGAAAAGATCGTGGAAGAAAAAGGCCTCAAGCAGATCACCGATACAGGTGCCATCGAAGCTGCCATCGAAGAGATTATCGCGGCCAACCAAGACAAGGTTGAACAAATCCGCGCTGGTAAAGACAAAATGCTCGGCTGGTTCGTCGGTCAGGTCATGAAAGCCACGCAAGGTAAAGCCAACCCGGGCGTGGTTAACAAACTGCTCCGTGATAAAATCATGGGGTAGGGTGTTGACACACTGCTAGATAAAAAGGGCGTTCTCTTAAGTGGGGACGCCCTTTTTTGTGCTGCCCCCCATATCGTCATTCCCGCGAATGCGGGAACCCAGAAGAACGGTTGAAACAGAAAACTGGGTCCCCGTTTTACCTGTCGGTGGCCTCTGGCTCACGGGGATGACGGAATGGGACGTACTACCATATTCACCAAACACATCTCTCTTTATCCCTCATTTTCGTCATCGCGCACCCGTTGCGCGATAATGGGCAAGGGCAAGTGCTCTGCATTCACCCCTGATGCCGCAACACATGCGGCATGACGATGAGGAGAGCCATCAACGGCGTTTTTATGAATATTTTAAACTGCTAATAGGCTAAAGTTTAATTAAATTGTTAAGTTAAATAGTTAGGTGGATTTAGCAGCTACTGTCTTTATTTCATAATCAAAAGGTAATGTAGGTTCTTCACCCTCCCATGCCCACGCTTCATTAAGTTGTTCTTTATCTAGGTTAAGTGCATTTTTTAATTCGCACCCTGAAATATTGGAATGACTAAAATTTACATTTGTCAAGTTACTAGCAGCAAAGGTTGAGCCACTAAGGTTAGTGTTACTGAGATTAGGTTCTGTTGACAAAGTGCTTTACCCAAACCCGAATTGATGTGACCTGAACGAAGCCGAGAAAGCTTAACATCGTTTTGTCATATCG
>NZ_JAWLVJ010000007.1:0-196421 GCF_033100395.1 Terasakiella sediminum
TGTCCAAGCCATTATTGTTCTCCATCAGTTGTAGCAAACCGATAGAATCATAACTGACTGTAATCACTCAACTACTTTTGGGTCAGGCTCTGAGACGCCTTTTGAGTAGGAAATTGAGTCCTGTCAAAAGAGAGAATGTTTCAAAAGAGAAAAAAACTTCAGTCGAAATAGAAGAAACTCAAAAAGACCCACATGCGCGTTTGAGGCAACTTTTGATTTGGAAATGGGATTGAGTGACTAAAAATGATGAGTTGTTTATGATTTGCAACTGAAAATTAAATAGAATACTATCACAAAACCTTATGAGGTATCCCCAGTGAGGTGGTCAGTGGCCTCTGACATTTTATGCACTCCAAGAGGTCACTGGTTCTCAATGCCGATAACAGGATGTAAAATGCAAGAACAGAGAATTTTAAAACTCGTGAAATACACCAGCGAGTATATATCCTTGGAAGGGCGTGCAAATCATGTCCGCCAGGTTCTTCATTTTATCGGCATTGCAGGTTTTGATCTTTATCGAATCACCGACGATCTGTGCAAAGTTTACTTTAGCCATAAGGATGATATCGGCAAGTTTGTAAAGCTCTTTAATGAGAAGGGGCAGCTGGTCATTCTTGACTTTAAGAATGTTGCTTAAAATTTGGTGAAAGTTGATGCTGGGATACTGGCGACAATCTCTGAGAAGTTTTCTTGACTGGTTTGAAAAACGCCAAAGTCAATCTGGCTGTTTTCTGGTTAAGCTATTCGTGTTTTTTGCCGGGTTGAATTTTGCATGCTATTGGTGGGCCTTGTTTACAGCTTACCCGCAGCATTTGGCATCACATAAGGCGATTGAATATCAGCTGATGGGGTTTCCTGTGGCGTTGATGGGGAGCATATTCGATAGCTTCTCTTTATTTGTTACAATTTTGATGGTTCGCCGAGCGCTGAAGACTGATAGGACTGGTGTGTATCTGGCTTACCTAAGTGTTGACTTGTTTATTGCTATCCTTGCAACCTTCTGGGTTTTATTTGCTTTTGTTGCATCTGGTTGGCTGGTCAATATCGTTTTGGACAATCCTGAAACCTTTAATCAACGCACGGCACTTTATGAGGGCCGTGTGTGGAATGCGATTTTCAATCCGTTTGCAGAGAACAATATTAAAAATGTGTATTTTGGTGTCCTGATGGGCGCGTCAGCCTTATTACCAACCTTGCTGCATATCTCTATGGCAAGTGCTGCTGCATTTAAATGGGGGCTGGGGCGCTTTGCATATTCAAAAGCGGGTTAGCTATGAGCGAGAAAGTTGTTCAACTTCTCTTTTATTTAGCTTGTTTAATTCTGGCCTTGCTTTCACTGACGCCTCAAGAGGCATTACCGCAATCTGGTCTTTCTGACAAAATTGAACATCTGCTTGCTTATGCTTCTCTCGCAAGTCTCGGTATTATTGCTCATCCCATGCGTGTAAGAAGAATTTCTGCAATGCTTATTATATACGGGAGCTTTCTCGAAGCGGGGCAGTCTTTGGTTCCGGGGCGTGTTCCGAGTCTGGGTGACATCATTGCAAATGCGCTAGGTGTTTGCTTGGGTGTCTTGGTCTTCTTTTTGTATAAGTATATGCGTCAAAAATCGAGTGCCAGAGATAGTAAGGGCACATAAGGCGCGATATTGGGCCCGTATCGGGATTAAGTGTGGATGATGCGTTTTTCACTTCCATCAAGAACAATGCAAGTGAGTTTGCCTGAATAATAAGCACCTGTATCCACGGCGATCCTATTATTAAGAAGAAGCGCATCGTTTGTGATCGTATGACCGTGCACGATGACTTTTTCATAAAGTTGTTTCTCGTGAATGAAATCTTCTCTGATCCAGCGTAAATGTTTCCCTTTTTGTGAGGATAAAGGTGTTTTTGGATCAATCCCCGCATGAGTAAAGAAGTACCCGCCGTTTTCATAACTGTCTTGTAGGTCAGTAAGGAAGCGGACATGTTGTTCGGGCATTTGATTTAGTAAGTTTTCTGCAACTTCTTTTAGGTCTTTTGCGGAAAGTTTGCCTGCTTTCATAGAGGCTCCATAACTTAAAAGTGTTTCTGTCCCGCCATATTGAAGCCATTCACTTGCACGATCTGGACTATCTAGAAAGTTGAGCATGGCTTCTTCATGGTTGCCTTTTATGAAAACATATTCAATGTTGGCGGGCGCAGGTTGAGATAATATTTCAATTACCTGTTTGCTGTGAAGTCCACGGTCAACATAATCCCCTAGAAAAACAAGTTTGATATTCTTCTTATCGTTACATTGATTGATGTCGAGGAAGATATTTTGAAGAAGTTTTTCAACAAGGTCGGCTCGACCATGTATATCGCCGATAGCATAAATTCGATCCCCAGAGTTTGTCTGGGCAGAATCCAATTGCTGGGTTGAATGATTACTTTGACGCGTAAGCTTTCTGAATAAAGATCTCATGACCTGATGACGCTGACAGTTATAATGAAATGCCTTTGTGCAGAAAAATTAAGGAAACATCAAGCTTTTAAGCCTTTTCAGGGGGGGGGGTGTGATAAATATGATACAGGCGGAGAGAAGGTTGCACTTTGCAGGCTTAATAATCAGTATTTTTTGATTCAAAGGTTGCATTAATTCAGCGCTTTAAGTAGTTTCCATTAGGAATCGAATGTAATGCATATCGGTTTAATCGTTTGGTGTGTTTGCTAGCTCTCGAAAATGCACCGTCGAATAATAAAGAAAGGGTTCTAAATGTTTACTTTTCGTAAGTCTTTACTGGCTGCGACAATGGTAGCAGGGGTTCTGGCGATATCGTCACCTGTAATGGCTCAGCAAGGGCCAGTTGTTTCTGCTACTGTTTTGACACAGATTCAGGCCGCTAAAGCTAATCCTGCTGCTTTGGCCGCTCTTATCCAGGCGCAAGTCGCTGCTAATCCTGCGTTGGCTGCTGAATTGACTGCCGCAGCTGTTGCTGCTGCACCAGAAGCTGCTGCCGCCGTGGCATCTGCCGCTGCTACTGCTGCTCCAGAAGCTGCTGCTGAAGTTGCTGCTGTCGCGATTGCTGCTGCACCGGAAGCTGCTGCTGAAGTTGCTGCTGCTGCAGCAGTAGCTGCTCCAGAAGCTGCTGCTGAAGTTGCTGCTGCCTCTGTTGCTGCTGCACCAGAAGCTGCTGCTGCGATTGCTGCTGAAGTTGTTTCTGCTGCTGCACCTGATGCGGTTGCTGAGATCGCCGCTGCTGCGGCCAGTGCTGCTGCGGATGCGGGTGTGGATGTGGCGGCTGTCGCTGCTGCTGCCGCTGATGTTGCTGCACCGGAAGCTGTTGCAGAAATTGCTGCTGTTACACAAGCTGCAACAGGCATTGACGTAATTTCAGAAGTTTCTGCTGCTGCTGAGATGGATGCAGCCGAAGTCGCTGTTGCTGCTCAGGATATTGATACAACAGCTGCAATGGCTGATGTGAATGCTGCCATGGCTGAAGCTCAGACCGCTGGAGCTGAAGCTGCTGCTGCAAGTGCTGATGTAGCCGAAGCTGCGGAAGCCGCTGGCGTTGATCTGGCCGGTCCGGTAGATGCCGCTCCTGCTGACGCGCCAACCGATGCTCCGGCACCTGTTGATGTTGCTGCACTGGATGATGCTGGTGAGAGTGCCTTCGCTGAAGATATTGCTGATGCAGTAGATGCTGCCGCTGATGAACCTGCGGATCTGCCTGATCCAAATGCAAGTCCTAACTAAGCAATTAAAATAGATTCTTAAGGGGAATGAATAACATGTCTTTACGACGATCTTTACTTTCTGTTACTTGCTTAGGGGTAGCACTTAGTTTTTCAACTGTCGCACTTGCGAAAGATGAGCAAGCAGCACAGATGGGTGTGGCCGATAAAAAGGCTGAAGAATATAACGCCAAAGGTGTTCGTCTCGGTAGCTTTAATCTGTTTCCAAAGGTGACTGTCAAGCAAACGCATAATGACAACATCTATAAAGAAAAACAGAATACAAGTGACGACTGGATCACAGATATTGAACCAAGCTTAAGCTTGCGTTCAGATTGGAACCAGCATTCACTTCGTTTTGATGGTAAAGCGAACATTGGTCGCTATGCTGATTATGGCGATAACGATTACGAAGATTATGAACTGCGTGCGCGTGGTACATTGGATGCTTCTAAAGCATTGACTGTTAAAGGTGATGCCAAGTTCAAACATGGTCACGAAGACCGTGGCGGTGATGACGTTGGTTCTGATGCCAAAAATCCGGTGGAGTCTGACACAATCAACACGCAAGTTGATGTGAAGTACAAGCCGAATCGTTTGGGTCTGCAATTCACTGCTGATTATGACATCATTGATATTGATGACAACCAGACAACAGCTGGTGGTACGACAAACAACGATGATCGTGATCGTCGCGATGTAGAAGGTACACTGAAGGTTAGCTACGAGCTGAAAAAAGGCTACGAAGCATATCTTAAAGGTAGCCTGAATGATCGTAACTATGACGACGCAACTGATGATAATGGTGTAAACCGTGATTCTGATGGTTACAAGGCGCAAGCTGGTATCGCGATTGACCTTTCTAAACTCGTGCGTGCTGACATTGCTGCGGGTTATATGTCACAAGACTATACAGATAATTCTTTGAAAGATGCTTCTGGCTGGTCAGGTGATGTCGATGTAAGTTGGTTTGCAACGCCACTGACGACAGTTCGCGGTAAAGTTGGTCGTTCTATCGATGAAACAACAACATCTGGTGTTTCTTCCACGGTAGGTACTAAGTACGGCATCGGTGTGGATCATGAATTCCTGCGTAACCTGCGGGCCTCTGCTGATATCAAACTGTCCAAGTCTGATTATGAAGGCGGCACACGTAAGGATGACAAGACCAACTATATTGCCAAGATCGATTACAAGCTGAACCGCAACTTCTTTGCAGGTGCTTCAGTGGATTTCGAAGAACGCGATTCTAATGAAGATACCAATGATTATGATAAAACAACTTTCATGATTAAAATTGGTGCCCAATTCTAAGAAGAAGCCTAGCAATTTAGAACCCAATTGACTACAATCCCCCAGGTTGTCCCTGGGGGACTTTTTTTGGGAATTTCATATGAAGTTATTTAAGTTTTTAAGTTTTATATTCGCGCTGTTTGTCTTCATTGAAGACGCTCACGCAAATGCAGCTTATACGCTTGATAGTGGCGACAAGGTTAAGGTTACAGTCTTCCAGGAAGAAGATTTATCTGGTGAATTTGAAGTCAGTGCAGAGGGCGAACTATCTTTACCCCTTATTGGCAGTGTGTTTGCGAAAGGACAAACTTTAAAACAAGTTGAGCAATCTATAATAAATATGTTGCTTGATGGTTTCTTAAAAAGCCCTCGTGTTAGTCTCGAAGTTTTAAACTATCGCCCGTTTTATATTTTGGGTGAAGTCAATGAACCCGGAAGTTATCCATACGTGAACGGTATGACCGCACTAAATGCTGTTGCTCTTGGCGGTGGTTTTACTTACAGAGCCGATAAGGATGATTTGCTGCTTATTAAAGCGAATGATTCTTCCAAGAAGCCTCGCAAAATTACACCGGAAACAAAAATTTTCCCAGGTGATGTTGTTCGTGTCGAAGAACGTTTATTTTAACGATTTAAGTGATTTGCAGTATGTCTAATGAATTAACACAGGTCGAACCTGTAGGTGCAGAAAAACAAGGTTATATTGACAAAATCAACGCATTTAAAGTTGATGAAGTAGATATTCAGGAACTCCTGCGAACACTTTGGCGCAGAAGAATGGTCATTATTTCCACGACTATTCTTTTGACAGCTTTGGTTACTCTCGTAACCCTTCAACTTACCCCTCGCTATACTGCATCGGCTAACGTGATGTTGGAAACACGCCAATCTAATGTCGTGGATATTGAAAGCGTTGTTTCTGGCATGTCTGCAGAAATGGCAACGGTTTTAAGTGAGGTTGAGGTTATACGTTCTACCTCTTTAATTCGACGTGTTGTTGAAAAATTAAATCTGGTCCGTGACCCCGAGTTTAACTCTGAACTCGCAGAAAAGCCTTGGTTCAAATCTATTTTAGATTTGGAAACCTATTTTGACCGTGAAATTCTTGTTTCTATGGGCCTGCGAAAAGTTGAAATCGAATTAAGTGAGCAGGAAGCAGAAGAAGAGCTTTTAGCTAAGGTTGTTGAAAATGTTAAATCTAAATTGAGTGTGTCGCCGGTTCGACGCTCTCTTGTAATTACCATTGCATTCACTTCAACAAATCCGAAAAAAGCTGCCTTAATTGCAAACACGGTTGCTGACAATTATATTGTAGATCAATTAGAAGCCAAGTTTGATGCAACACGTCGTGCGAGCAGCTGGTTGAATGACCGAATTGCTGGCCTTCGTGATAAAGTTCAAAAAGCAGAAGCCGCTGTAGAGACATACAGAATCGCCTTGACCGGTAAAATTGGTGGTTCAACTGAAATGACAACACAACAAATTTCAGAACTGAACTCACAGCTGATTCTCGCTCGCGCAAAACGTGCTGAAGCCAACGCACGCCTCCGTCAAGTAGAAGATTTGATGCGCACAAGCGGGGATCTTGCGTCTGCTGCAGAGGTTCTTAATTCACCATTGATCCACCGCCTTAGGGACCAAGAAGCGCAGGTTATGCGTAAAGTTTCCGAGTTAGAATCCCGCTATGGTGAACGTCACCCTAAAATGATTAAGGCAAAAGCCGAGTTGAAAGACTTACGCAAGTCAATTGAAAATGAAGTTCGAAAAATTGCCCAGAGTCTAAAAAATGAGATGGTCGTTGCGCGTGCCCGTGAGAACACACTTAAACAAAACCTAAACCAACTTGAAGGTAAGCAAGGTGTTCAAAACCAGGCCTCAATTAAGCTTAACGAGTTGGAACGCGAAGCAAAGGCAAGTCGCCTTCTCTATGAAAATTTCTTGAACCGTTTTAAGGAAACAAGTGAACAGCAAAATTTGCAACAGGCTGATGCACGTGTAATCTCCAAGGCAGACGTTCCAATTTTAGCATCCTTTCCAAAGAAAAAGCTTATTATTGCTGTGGCCTTCATCGGATCCGCATTCCTAGGCGTCGTTCTAGTCTTTCTACTCGAACGCCTGGACAATAGCTTCAGAAGCTCTGATCAGCTGGAACTTTATACAGGATATCCAGCTATTGGTATGATCCCGTTGGTAACGGGAAATCTATTAAATAGAAAAACTGTTGGGCGCTACCCTATTGAAAAGCCCGCTTCTACTATTTCAGAAGCAATTCGAACGCTTCGTACATCAATGTTGTTATCAGATGTAGATAACCCCCCAAAAGTGGTTGGCGTGACTTCGACTGTGCCTTCAGAAGGTAAGTCGACAGTTGCCTTATGGCTTACACAAGTGTGTGCAATGTCTGGTCAACGTGCTTTGCTGATTGACTGTGACTTACGCCGTCCGAGTGTACACCGTTCACTTGATATGGAAAATGAATATACACTTGTAGAAATTCTTGCCGAAGAATGTTCTCTTAAAGATGCAATCCAGAAAGATACACAAAGCAATATGCATGTGATCCCAGGTAAGGTAACACAGGCTAACGCGCTTGACCTTCTGTCTTCAGAACATATGGAAACGACGCTTAATGAACTACGTAAACATTTCGATATGATCGTTCTTGACTGTCCTCCTGTCTTGGCTGTTTCGGATGCCAAAATCGTCGGGCAATTGACGGATAAGATGCTCTATGGGGTGAAATGGGATAGCACTCCTCGTGGTCTTGTTCAGACAGGACTGCGTGCTGCCAAAGAAGCAAAAATCGACCTGGCCGGTGTTGTGATGACACAAGTGAATGTCAAGAAACATGCTAAGTACGGTTACGGTGACTACGGTTACTATTACGGTAAATATAAGGACTATTACACTACGTAAGGCCTGATGTGATGTGGAGATATCTTACTTTTGTTATCGGGGCAACTGTTGCAGTTGCCCTTTTGACTTTGTCCGTTCCAAGGTTGGTTGCAAGCTTCGAGTTGCTATATGTTCAAGGTCTGAAAGACCTATTTGATAAAAAAGAAGAACTTACCCTTGAAGACTTAAAAAAACTTCATGAAGGATATCTCACCTCTTTGAACTGGCAGGAAAACAACCTTGTCTACCTGGATAAGGCAAAGATCGAGCTGGCGTTGGCAAAAAGTGATGAGAATAACGCCCTGCAATGGCGAGAGAATGCGGAAAGCTCACTTGAAAACAGTATTCAGGCTGGGCCTTCTAATCCTTATGCCTGGTCACTTCTGGCATATGTGCGTAAACTGAACGCTGGTGAATATGGTGGTAGTGAGCAGGCATTAAGTATGGCCTTATGGACTGGCCCCTATGAAAGAAGGCTTGCACCGTTTTATCTGCGTTTCGGCTTTGATCTGTGGGATAAAATATCATCCGAGGAACAAATACAGTTAATCAATTTAGTCGGCTGGGTCGAGCGCAATAACCGTCGAGCTTTGATCGAAATTGCAAAAGCAAAACCGGACCATTTTGTTAAGATTGTAAATGCCCTGTCAGACGATGAAGAAGCAATGTTGCGATTTGTTAAATTGATGAACCGCTCTCGCCGCTAGAACGTCTTCGTGATGTCCTAGATTGTGCCCAGCCCATTCCGGCTAGAAGCAGGAATGAAACCGTAAATCCCGGAATTTGCAGACTAAAGTCGACGAGGGCATGTGCTGCAACTAGTACAATCGAAGAGGCACTGACGACGGCATAGATCTGTCGTCTCCTCCTCTTCAATACGCCTCTCACATTGACGATGAATGCAAAAATAAAAATGAAGGCGATTGCAATGGTTGCAATGAGGCCAGTTTCCATTGCCATTTCCAGATAGGTATTGTGGGCTTTATCCCAGTTGTTCCAGCTTAAGCGTATATCATTGTTTTTATAAGAGCGGAAGGCTTCTTGATAGGTGCCATAGCCTGTTCCCAACAAGGGGCTGCTTTCAATAGCATCTATTGTCAGGAGGTAGACGTCATCTCGCAATGAACGTTCAAAAGAAGTTCCTTCTAGACGCTTTACTGTTAGGTCCGAACTCATAGTGAAAGCAAAGAAAGCGCCGAAAGCGACCACACTGAAGCTGCCGATGAGGAGCTTCTTAGGCAAAAGTCGTATATAAGCCAAGCAAACGACAAGCACTAATAAGGCTAGAGTTAAAGATAGAAAACCACCGCGAGAATGTGTCTGTAAAAGGGCGGTCGTATTCAGCAATAATGCAAAAAACGGAAACCATGCTTTCTTGGAGGCATTGTCTACAAGGATACGGAAAATCTCACGTTGTGTTAAATTCCCACGAAGCTGGCTGCCGACAGTTTGAAAAAGAACGGCAATAGAGACGATCACACCTAGCGCTGCGTAAGTTGCATAGGTGTTTCGGTTAATAAAAGTTGATGTTACATCGTTTTGGTAAGCCCACTTATCAAACCACAATACAGTTTTAAAGCCAAAGAAGTATATTAATAGCCCGTAGAAAGCATAGATAGAGCTGGCATACATAAAGGCTTTCAGAACAATTCTGGCGTTATCGGAAGATCGGCAAAAACGCGCAGATAGCCAGAAGCATCCACCGTAACTTAGCATAATCATAAGGGCGCGTGTCGTGTCTTGTGCGTTTATGCTGATCGAATGGTTGAGTTCTAAACCCAAAATGGCAGATGCCTCAGTCCAAATTGGATGTGCTAACTCAGATGAATTGCCTAAAGGAAAGCTTTGGAATAAAGCCCAAATGCAGAAACCCACAAACACTAACAATAAAGGGGCGAGTTGTTTGATCGTACGTTTTTCGTCTTTTTCTTTTTTCCATATGGGGAGACATTCAAGAAAAAGCCAAAAGCCGATCAATGTGCATAAAAGAGTCCAAGACCATTCTCTATTAGAGCCAAATGGTAGGGGGGCCAATAAAATGGTCCCCAAAAAACCGTAAAATGTAACCTTTTGAAGCATTTTAATTTACTTTTTTTACAAGAGATAGGGCAATCCAAATTTTTCCGGTTTGATCATTTGCTCCTTTATATTCAAATTCACCCCATTTGCCGTCTTTCTTTAAGAGTTTAAGTGACACGCTGGAAGGCATCTTAAAAGCAATGCCATGATCACTTCCAGGACCCATTCGGGCATTTACGTTATCAGAGACTGTTCGATAAATGCTTATCTCTTCGGACTTGACCGCAGGTGCTTTTGGAGGAAGTTTGATTTTTGTAACTGATTGTTCTATTTCTTTTGAGATAGTGTCTTCTTGGTTTGGTGTTTGTTCAATTTCAGCTTTTATTTCTTGTTTAGCACCGCTCTCCTGATTCTCAGTTGTTTCAAGAATCTGGTTCTCTTTTTCTTCCGGTAAAAGTTCCTCTGTTTGTACAGTGTCTTCAATTGCTAGTGTGTAGGGCGTGCCATCAATAACCAATTCTTGCAGTTTCCAGCAGGCATGCGTCTCGACCACCTGGCATGTCATTCTAATTTGACCAAAAAATGGGCGATCCGCACTCTCTCCCTTAAATGTACCACTAAATGACCAAACATTCTCTTTAACTACATTACCTGGAATCAGCATGGAGATTTTGAGCTGATCATCCTCGCTTAAAGTATCAAGGTTTTTTGCAATCCCTTCATAGAGAGCCTTCCTAGAGACTTTAGGGTAAGCAGATTGTGTATCGTCAGTATCGGAGCCACTTGAAAGTAAAAATCCCGCAATTAGTCCTAGGGAAACAACAACAAGGAAAGAAAGAATAATAATCTTTTTTGATAATATATGCATATTTTTACTCGAAAAGAGAGTGCGGGATTGTTTCGCGTATTTTGATGGGATTTATAGTCTAGTCAAGTGATAATCTATGTATAAAATTTGAGATTTTAATCAGTGAAACCATCTCTTTGTTGATGTAAGGAGAACCATATGTAAAATGGACGACAAATTGGTAATTAAATAACTTACTGTCGGGAAACATGGTTGAGAAAAAAAGACGGCGCAGAAGATCGCGTAGCCGCAAAAAAAAATCGGGCTTTAGCTTTGGAAAGATTGCTCTTGCTGTTTTTGCTCTGCTTATTGTACTGGCGAGTGCGAACAAGTTCATGCAGAGTGATGAGCAGCTAGAGCAGGAAAAGCTTATTGATTTTAAAAACTCTGCTTTGTTCGCGGGTAAACAACTTCTTCGTGAAAGCTTGGATAGTCACTCTGCCCGGGCGCGACAAGTCTATTTGATAAAAGGCGATAAAGATCAATGGTCCCTCAATGGTGCCCTTGAGTATATCAATAGCAAAATTAGTAACCCATTCCATGTTGAACTGATACAACAATGTGAGCAAGTCTCAGAAACTGAATGTTGGTCTTTGGGAAAGGTTATTGTGGATGGAAAAAAATACCGAAACTTTTTTGAGGCTTTGCGCGTTGCAAAATCCGATAGTGAGGTCGAACAGTTATCTGATAGCACTTTCCTGTTATCGAAGGATCAAGAAAAACTGAAAAAAAGCGATCAAAAAATCAAATCGGAATTTTCTTTTCTAAAGTATCGTAAAAAAGTCGATGTTTCTTTTAGAAACGACTTGGGACGAAAGTATAAAAAAATAAAACAATACAAAAGTTATTCACCTCAAGGACTTTCATATATTCCGAAAAAGCTAAACGAAGGTGTTCCTTTTAAATTGATAAGGGGGGTGCATCCGGTTGTTGAAGTAGTTGTCAACGGCAATCAAACGTTGAATATGTTAATTGATACAGGGGCTTCAAGGACATGGGTTCCGCCTGAAGTCTTCAGTGAGAATAAAAATCAGCGACAAGTTGATTTGGACAGTCTTTGCCTGAGCAATGACTTATGTTTTGAGCAAATGAAAGCGATCTCGAAAAAGTCAAATTATACACAACGTATTATTGGCAATTATAACGGCCTGATTGGTATGGATTTACTGAGATTAACTGGGTTAACGCTTGATTATGATAAGAAACTGGCATATTTCATTCTGCCTCGATTTATGCCTCATTATAAAAATGCAACTAAAGCATCCTTTGTCATTGATGATTCCGGACGGCCTTTTGCCGTGATGAGCTTGGGGGCAAAGGTATATGATAAAGTATTGCTAGATACAGGTGCTTCATACACACGTATTACACCACTTATGCAAGCTCAGACAGAGGCAATTCCCGTGCCGAAATACAATGAAATGGCCTTTTCCATAGATGGCTTACAGTTGACTGATGTTGGAGAGTTGCCAGACCTCTGCTTGGATGGTGAAGTTTGCCGTAAAGGGGTTTTGGGACAAGTCGGATCGTGGTCTGCATTTGGAGCTACTTTTTTTAGAAACTATATTTCTTCTTTTGATTTTTCTAAAAATGAACTTGCCTTGACAGTAAGCACAGCTGAAGAAACAAAAAGTTCATTAGAAAAATGGGGAATGCAATTAAGTATTCATGATCCTTCTTCATTTGCTTGGATCTTTCCAGGCGGTATGGCTGACAAGAAGGGAGTTAAGAATAGTATGACGATTGTGATGGTCAATAATGTTCGAATTGAGGAGATGGGGTATATAGGTGCCCAAAATATTTTGGATACAAAGTCAGAGATTGAGTTGACTTTGATTGATTCCAACAGAGAAGTGAAAACGTTTAATTTTTCTGATTGAGCTATGCCTTGCTGAAGCGGGGGAATTCTTATTTAGGTTTGTCCGTCGCCATATAATTTGGGACAAGTGAGCGCTTAAAATACCAGAGGATTTTGGCTCATCAGGTTTGTTGATTATGCCACGTGCTTTTTATGATGCAAGCGACGCTGTTTGATGGTTTTGAGTTTGACCTCCTTTCTTCGTTTTAAAACGCTGTGCTGCCTACCAAAGTAAACGTCTGCAGGAGTGACATTGTTGAGGCTTTCGTGATAGCGCTCATGGTTATAATGATCGACAAAGGCGTTGATTTGCGCCTCAAGATCGCCGGGCAGATAATAGTTTTCCAGCAGGATACGGTTCTTCAAGGTCTGATGCCAGCGTTCGATCTTGCCCTGGGTTTGTGGATGATTAGGAGCACCGCGTGTGTGGCGCATGCCCTGACCTTCCAACCAGTCGGCTAGGTCACCACTGATGTAGGACGACCCGTTGTCGCTCAGCAATCGGGGTTTATGAACAACATCAAGCTGATTACAGCCTGATGCTTCTAAAGCCTGCTCTAACGTCGCAGTCACATCCTCAGCTTTCATACCCGTGCACAGCTTCCACGCCACGATATAACGCGAGTAATCATCCAGAATGGTGGAGAGGTAAAACCAGCCCCAGCCGATGACCTTCAAGTAGGTGAAGTCCGTTTGCCAAAGCTGATTGGGACGCACGGTTTTGTCCTTGAACTCATGAGCTGCCTTGATCACCACGTAGGCTGGAGCCGTAATCAGGTCCCGGCTTTTCAACAGGCGATAGACAGAACTTTCTGACACGTAATAATCACGCTCATCAGTGAACGTCACTGCGAGTTCTCGTGGGGACAGTTGCGGGTTGTCCAGTGCCAATTCCACAATGTCATCGCGAATGTCATCGGGGATGCGGTTCCAGATGTGGGACGGTTTTGGCGATTTGTCAGCAAGCCCATCAACACCTTCAATCTGATAGCGTTCATACCAACGATAAAAGGTGGTTTTGGCAATACCGAGCTTGTCCAGTGTGCGGCGAACGCCCAAGTGGGACGTATCCACAAGACGAATAATTTCCATTTTCTCATCAGCCGAATACCTCATAAATCGTCGTCCCCATCCTCGCTCATGCTTTTTTTGAGTAGACGATTTTCCAGAAGCAGGTCGGCGAGTGCCTCCTTCATGTCAAGGTTTTCACGTTTAAGATTACGCACCTCATGAGATGTAGCCTGACGGACGGTGTCGCCAGACAGACGCTTCTTGCCGGCCTCCAGAAATTCTTTCGACCAGCTGTAATACAGGCTTTCCGCAATGCCTTCGGCTCGGCAAAGCGCGGCAATACTTTCCTCGCCACGCAATCCTGCGATGACAATGCGGATTTTCTCTTCGGCAGAGTACTGCTTACGGGTCTTACGGCGAATGGTGCGAACCGTCTTGTCCGCTTCCATTTTCGAGGTCTGTGGTTTTGACTTCATCTTCGTTCCTTTTCGGTCTCTACGATGAACTCAAAACCCTCCGTTACGCAACTCTCTTAATTTGTCCCAGTGGGGCTGACCGGAGACAATCGGGAAGGCGCTAGATTAACCTGCCTATGCGTCAGCTATCCCTTTGGGGGTGACCCTCAACATAATTAACGACATCGCCAACCTCTACTTTGAAGTAAGCACACAATTTGTCCAGAACTTCTGTCGTTGTATTGTAACCAATCTGGTTTGAAAGTTTAGACAAGGTTGTACGGTGAACCCCTGTCGCTTTGGCAACTTCTTCTAGCGTAATACGACGCTGCTCCTTGAATTGCTTCTCTGCAATCAATTCTTTTAAGCGATATCTAATCATCAATCTCAGTCCCATTTTTCTGCATTGTTCCATATTCATTAATTCTTCACGAGACCATTTTTAGGTCTGGTGCATCAATTGTGATTGACAGTCACGTTATTGTGTTTTAGTGCGTCAATTTGTTTTAAAGCGGTTTGGATTTGGTTTAATGTCTCCCCTTGGTTAAATCCCCCGTCTTTAGACGGGAAGGGCTTCAGCCAGCATATTCTCTCTCCTTAAAATGAACGTCAGGCGGAGCGTAAACGTTCATTTTAAGGAGAGAGAATATGCCTTACAGCACTGGCAGCCACACGAAATTTCATCATCGTTACCATATCGTTTGGGTTCCCAAATATCGATATAAGGTGCTGCGTGGCATCCTTCGGGAACGTATTCGTGATATTGTTCGTCAAGTTTGTGACGAAATGGGTGTTCGTATTGTGAAAGGCGTACTTTCGACAGATCACGTCCATATGTTTGTCGAAATTCCGCCCCATATTGCTGTGAGCTATTTTGTGCAAAGGGTAAAAGGGCGATCTTCGCGTAGAGCCCAACAGGAGTTCCCTGAACTTAGGAAACGCTATTGGGGGCAACGGTTTTGGCAAGAGGCTATTTCTGCACGACAAGCGGTAATATTACCGATGACATCATCATTGAATATCTCGACGGACATTCAGAGAAATTACAACCGTCTTAAGATATTGCAGAACCTACCGACATCAGTCGGTAGTGGTTCAGTTTTGACATTTAGATGATCAGAAAGCCTTTTTCTTTCATTCAATATATTCAAACAATTCACCCAGCTCACATTCAAAAAAAGCGCATAGCTTGCTCATTACATCAAGCTCCACTCGTTCAGCACTTTCGTGATACAGGCGCGTAATTGTCCCGCGGTTAATTCCTGTCTCTCTTGTAACATCAGCAATCTTAAGCTTCTTCTCTCCCATTAACCGGGATAAATGACATTTTATCATCACAAAACACCTTTTTGACCTTCTGCAGATCAAAAAAGCTTGCAAATGATTTTTTTGCACTTACAATGATCTACAGGAGGTTAATTCATCTCCTTGCAGCGTCAAAATACTAAATGAGGAGACACCAAATGTCACAAACTTATTTAACAACCGAAGAACTTTCTAATCGCATAAAATATGACTCACGCACGATCCGAGAACGTCTAAAAGACTCTGTCCTACTTGAAGGTATTCATTATTTCCGTCCCTTTGGTGGTCGCAAAATCCTCTATATCTGGGAAAAGGTCGAAGAAGATATGATCCGGGGAACTGGAGTGGACTCCCTTGTTGCAGGGCTTCAATAGGGAGTTATTGAAATGGCAAGCATTCGATCACGCAACGGAAAGCTGTTTCTGGACTTCCGTTACAGAAAACAAAGATGCCGCGAAGCGACTTCTTTGGATGATACGCCGCAAAACCGGCGACGTCTAAACTCCGTGATTAAACGGATGGAGGCGGAAATTACGCTGGGAACTTTTATCTATGGCAAGTATTTCCCTAAGAGCTCAAAGCTAGAACAGTTTTCAACCCAAGAAAAGTTCAACCGTGTTACTCGTGGTGACATTCCCATGTTTGAGGATTTTGTTGATCTTTGGTTTTCAGAGAAAAAGGTCGAGTGGCGAACGTCTCACATCAATAATGTCAGATTGTCTCTTGACGTGCATATTCTTCCCTATTTTTCAAAACGACCCGTTAATCATATTACCAAGGCTGATATCCTGAACTTCAGATCTAAGTTGGCAAAGCGTCCAGGCAAAACCAATAAGTTTTTATCACCTTCACGCATCAACCATATCATGACGCCCTTGCGTATGATTATTACGGAAGCCGCTGACCGATATGAGTTCACATCTCCATGGCAAAATATCAAGCAACTAAGGGTGCCCAAAACAGAAGTTCATCCCTTCACGTTGGAAGAAGTGCATTTGATCATCAATTCCGTCAGGCGGGATTTTCGCAATTACTACACAGTCCGCTTCTTCACAGGTATGCGTACCGCCGAAATTGATGGCCTGCAATGGAAGTATGTGGATTTCGCCAGAAAGCAAATTCTGGTGCATGAAGCCTACGTGAAAGGCGAAATGGTACAGACGAAAACAGATGGTTCTCATAGAGCTATTCATATGTCCCAACCGGTTTTTGACGCCTTGAAGAGCCAGGAAAATCTATCAAGGGGGACCAGCTCCTATGTCTTTTGTGGACCATCAGGAAAACCGTTAAACCACAATAATGTCAGTCGCCGTATCTGGCACCCATTGTTGCGACATCTCAACCTTGAGCGACGCCGTCCCTATCAAACGCGCCATACGGCCGCGACACTGTGGCTGGCCTCAGGTGAGAACCCGGAATGGATTGCCCGGCAGATGGGGCATAGCTCAACAGAAATGCTGTTCACCGTTTACTCACGCTATGTCCCGAACCTGACCCGTCAGGATGGTTCAGCCTTTGAACGCCTACTCACTACTCATTTTACAGATGAAAACAAAGGAACAAAACATGAATAAAGATAACCATGCACTCTATATGAAGCTCAAGAGACACCTTGAAGGGTACGCCAGCATGCAACTAGCCAAAAAGCTCCACTGCCTTCTGCCGATCGATGATGAGACCGATTTGCGCCCGTTCATTGGCAATGGAAAAAACAGAAATAATATTGAGGCAATCCAAACTTGGATTAAGGACACCATCACTGACTTCCCCGCCAGCAGCTTTGAGCTCACGTTGGATCATTGGCATGAACGCCTGGTTTGCGAGTTGATGAACAAACTCAATACGGGAGGCGACGTATGAATAACTTTGCCATTCCAACAGTTGGCCCCGTGATTGGCGATCTTGATAGCCAGAAGATCTATGAATGGGTCCAAGATAACGAAGGTAGCCTTTACCTGTATGTCGGCCTCTTTGATGAAAACCGCAGATATGGCCCGAATGACTTGGCCAACGGAGATTTAATTCTCCATCCCAACCTTCATTACCGTCGCATTGAATGGGAAACCGAGTGATGGACCATACAGAAATGAGCCTAGATGAACGCATCCATTTCACCCCGGTCGGAATCAAGGCCTATATCAAGCTTATGGATTTGTGGCAAACCGACATACAAGACCGTTGGGATTTGTTAGGTGGCACACCACCTTTCAACCTTGAACGTTATCAAGGCTGGGACCCGGAAACTGGCATTGCCTTAACCGAAGACCAGTTACTTAGAATTGGCGTGCTTATAAAGATCGCAAAATCATTACACATGATGTTTGGCCCCCAAGTCCATAACGAATGGGTACGTGCCCCAAATGCTTCCCAACTCACAAAGGGAATATCTGCACTTCGATACATGGTTGATGGAGGTCTACCTGCAATCATCGAGGTTCACAAATATTTATTAGGAATAATGCAATGCCACTATCTCTAGGCTATTTTTTGTGTCGGATAAGAACCTTGGCCTGCTCAGTGACCGTCTTGATCACATCCGATGGTTGGTCTTCCAATAATTGCATCAAGCGCAGAATCTCTGGTGATAGATTGCGCGGCTGCAGGTCGAACAGTTCACCAATCTCAATTTCAAATACTTTTGCCATCGCAGCCAGGTTTTCCAGACGTGCAGATGTCGCACCACGTTCAATGTTGGAAATGGTGTCAACGTTGCAATCTATGGCCTCGGCCAACTGTTCCTGGGTCATCTGCTTTGCTTTTCGAAGCTTGCGGATAGTTTTTCCCAGCTGCGTGATGATCTGATCTTGGGTCATACACGGAATTTTACCCGTATTTAACCACTATACCACCGAATGAATTCAGAGTTTTGATTGCGTGCATATTTTCACTGAATATAATCAGACTAATTGCAACTTAAGAAACTCAAACCGAACTTATTCAGATAACAAGGAGTCTTCTAATGATCTTTATCCGTACATTCCTTTTTCTCGTTTTTACACTATTTGTTGTCCCCTCTCTTGCAGCAGAAGAAGCAGCTCCCTTCGGGTTTGAAATCGGCACCGATACCTTGATGTCTTCTCGTACCAAAGCCACTGAAAGGGGCTATGCTCACAAAATTGATGGTGAGAATAAATATACAGGCGGCTTGATGCTGGACATTGACGTCAGTTCCGCTCAGGTCAACGGTGTAAAGAAGCTCATCCTGATTTTTGATCAGCAAGAAATACTGCAAGGCGTGACTTTTGATTCACGCAAACATCACTTCAACGATTTTGACGGTTTCATTTCTCAAAAATACGTACCGGTTAAACGACAAGTTCCTTTTGTGGGGAACAAGTACGTTGAATATCAGGCCCCCAATGCGATCATCAAACTAAATGCCCCTCATATGGGTTTCGAGATGAATATCGTCTATGCCTCTCAGGAATTGTTGAGCTCATTTAACAGCATCTCCAAAGCGGAAGATGCACAGGAAAAGAAAAAAGCAGCATCCCAGTTTTAATCGCCAGAAATATGAGGCTTGTAATGGATCAGCTTACCGTATTGGGAGGTCTCGCAATCGCAGGCCTCATTCTATTCTCAATTCTGGCAGCCTTCAGGAACATCGTTCAATTTTTCAGATTGCCAAAACTTCACAAATATCTACGTGAGAACCCGGATTGCAGAACGCGAAGAGGACCACGTTGTTGCCATTGCAATAGCCTATCGATTTGGCGCAGCTATTTTGGACATGGCTTTGGCGGCAGGCTTTACATTCATTCATGCAAAGCTTGTGGTGAGAAACTTTATCGAAGCAGTGTCTAAACATAACATGACCATCTTAAGGAATCTCAATGTGGAAATAGATATTCAAGACATCATCATAATCGCAAAAAATGCTGGTAAAAAGATTCTCATGCCGAATTGGGGATACGTTATCCGTGAAGCGAAGAGCGACGGTTCACCAGTAACAGTCGTGGACCAACAGGCCAGTACATTCATCATAAAGGCATTGAACGATTTAACACCTGACATACCGGTCATTTCGGAAGAGGCGAGCCTTGCTCAAAATGAAAAAGCACTTGAGAACCCAATGCATTGGGTCGTTGATCCGTTGGATGGAACTGCAACATATTTAAATGGGCCAAAACTTGGAAATACTGCTGGCTTTGGAATTCATATTGCCCTTGTAAAGTCAGGCCACCCAGAATTAGGAGTTTGCTATTTTCCAGCTCAAGAAAAATGTTACTACACAGGTAATGATGGAAAGGCATACAGCCAATTTAAACAAGAAAGCCCCCTTGAACTTTCCGTCTTAACGAAAGTACAGGGGACTAAACTACGTGCCGCTGTTCCCTGGAAAATTCACAAGCGTCCACATGACATTAACGGTCATTCTTATGAAGCTGTTCCAGCCGTAGGAGGTGAGGAACTATGCAGAGTTGCCTGTGGTGACGCTGAAATTGTTTGGCACAACAGACCTGATAAAAATGAATCAATAGCTGAACGTGAAGTCTTCTCACACTGGGATATCGCCGCTGCCCATGCTGTTTTGAAAGCCGCTGGGGGCAACCTCTTTGAGATCGAAACCGGTGAAGTTGTTGCTTACAACAATATGAATTTCTCTGTTCCGTCCTGTGTCGGCGGACATCCAAAATTATTAGAAACAATTGGTTTCTATCCTGCAAAAAACAGGGAACCTCATTAAAATTTTCCAGAAGATAAGGAAAAGGGAGATCAATGTGAAACACATAGACCAATACCCAAAAACAACCAAACGCGGCCCTGAATGTGGGGAGTTTAACTGCGTCAAGATTTTCGAATATCTAGATTGCACCGATGTATGATGCCATTTCTATGCAAATGTCGTAGCCTCTGATGAACTATATTGTGATGTGGATAGCTCTGAGATTGTGCTAGATCCGGGATTTATTTATCGCCCGAAATGAAGGTTAACTCATTTGACGGATGGAAAATAAGAAAACTGTATAAAAAAAATCAGCAATCATCACTTTACGAGATTTAAAAGGTAAAGTATGTTGCGCTCATTCTCAGGGAGAACTTGCGGTCCCGTAGCTCAGTTGGATAGAGTGTTTGCCTCCGAAGCAAAAGGTCGTACGTTCGAATCGTATCGGGACCGCCATTTTCTCCTTATTTTCCAGTTTCTTGAATGTCGTATGTGCTGGCGATCAAAAGAAGGTGAGCCACGTAGCGTAGAACTGGATTTGCGAGCTTCGTATATTTCTTCCTTACGCCTTTATTCGCCTGTTCTTTACGAAGCCTTTCAAATCTGGGCGACTGCAATGTTAACTTGGCTATGCCTTCAGAATATGGACTATCGCTGCTGAGCGGGTCCGATGATAGTTTAATAGTAGCCTTTGGCAATTTCTGCTTCCAAAGCAATCGCAACTCTTCTTCTTGTCCATAAGGCACTGAAATCTCAACAAACCATTTAAGTTTTGAACGTCCATCCGAAAAATGCGAAACGATCCGATGAGCAATTTCAATATTATGTACACGAATTTCTGATTCTGATGTGTTCATCCGTGACAAAAGAAAACCACACTTTTTTCGTATCTCTTCAGGTCCCGCTTGCTGTTTGATAATAGAAACTAAAAGATCAAACAACGCCATATCTTCACATGATTTAGGAACCGCCGGTGCAATTTTCCCAGCACGCTGAGGACTAATTACACGATTTGATTTCTTGTAGGTTTTCGTATTTGCAATGTCTTTAGCTGTATCAACCAAGCCTTTGATATGTTCTTCAGGTAACGAAAAAAAATCAACCGTTTCTGAAAGGTCGCGTGTTTTGTCGAAAATGTCCAATACATGCTGAATGGTTTCGAGGTTTTCCAGTGCATTCCAAGGCTTTTGGGGGAGTGATATCGGTTCTTCGGCCTGCACAGGAGAAGAACCTATAAGGTTACAATATTTTGTCAAACGTTCGTCCAAACTGTTCTGGACAGATATAAAGGCTACACCATTTGAAATATTTTCACCTGAATTTGCCCGTCTAATTTCTGCAACTGATAACCCAGTTAAATTTTTAATCACATGAAGCGGCAGTGTTTCATTTTGACGATTAAGTTTTTCTGCGATAATTCGATCGGAAAAATGGAAATAGCTGAAAAAAGTAGTTTCCGGTGAGCTGTGACCAGCAAAAACTGCAAACATTCGATAAGCGTTTATGTAATTTGTCTGATGCCCCACTATAGCTTTATATATCTCCAGACCTTGTAATACCGAAATCCCAGCATGTCGTTCAAACAGATGAAATTCGTTTTCTATGACGAAATGAAGGTTCGAAAAAGCCGTGTGACGGAAATGATGAAACACAAGATCATTTTTCTCGTCAAGCTGACGCATGAGCGTTGAAACAAACATGCTCACATCCAAACCATTTACTGGCATCGTTGGTGCATTTGAGCGATGAAACAGCAGGTGATTAGGATTTTTTAGCCTTAACGCAGGAGACGGCAAAAAGTTATGAACGGCTGTTACCTCGTCCTCATTCAGCAACACCCGTAAAGGAATAATCCGGCGCGCATTCGCACTTTTTAAGTTGTTGTACTTATTATTAGATAGATGAATGACCCAATTACCAATATTTTTTGGGTCACTGAAATCTGAAAGTTGAAGGTGCAGTAATTCGGACAGTCGCATTCCTGTGCGATAGGCTAAAATCACCATAACTTCTAGGAATGCCCGGTAGGGTTCAAATTTTCCTTCAAGGGTTCGTAGCGTCTTTCTCAATTCCATATAAAGTGAATGCGAGACATAACCGGATCGTACATGTCGGGCTTCTCCACTTCCTCGGGAAATACACTCTAGTAACGGTTGGTAATCTAGTTCCTGATGAGCAAAATCATGATATTTTTGCAGTCGAGCTGCTAATGATAGCCGCTGGTTTTCGTAATCACACTGATCCAGCATATGGTGATAGTGAAAAGCGAAATCTTCCGACGATAGATCAAACGGGCTTTCCTCGGACATAAAATTAGCAAACTGATCAAACACAATTTGATGGTATTTTTTGACTGTGCTAACTGCCAAAATCTCCACTTCGAGCATATGCAAATGCCATTGAATGACATGTTGGCAGATCGTTGTTTGATCCGTTTGAAGCTTCTTTAAGCGGTTAATCGCTTGTGAATGAGTAACTTTTTCGTACCCTCTTTCACTTCTTGTCAGAGATGCATACAGCTGTTTTCCGAGTTCTTCGATGTCTTCATTAGAAGAATGCATTCGTTGTTCAGGGAGACGGGTTTTAGCTTTCTTTTTCGGTGGTTCAAATACTGTTTCAGGGATGTCAAAACGGTATTTCTTGGGAAGCGATACGTTTTGCGTTTTTCCCGCCACACACTGAATAAGGGCCTGTGACAGGTGAACGCCGTGTAAGTTCTCGGTCAATGATGGGCACACGAGCAGAAATTTAGTGAATGACTGTAGCGTACATTTTTGGCCGGAAACGTCTTTCACGAATTCTTGAATTAAAGACCACGCCTTCTTTTCGTTTGAAACAGGAATGGACACGTCACGATTTAGATATTGAGATAGAAGACCTTTGCAGACTGGTGGTAAATACCAAGGCATTGAAGTGTAGCGTTTACCGTTTTCATCTACAGCATTGGTTGGACGCCTCTTTAATGAAAACTGCAATTCAACCCAATGTGGTTCGCCCTCTTGAAAATTAATAACTTTTTTCGAGGAAAGCGTCTGTCCAAGAGCGAACATCAAATGCGCTTGACATAAACCGCCACGGGTAGCTGCAAAATAGAAAACAGCCCCAAGAAGTGTCTCTGTAGCCATATGTTTAATAAGGTTTGGCTTATTCAACCCCTCAAGTACAAGTTGGTCCATTTTATAAAGCTTAATTGAGTTGTGGAACCACTCTCTGGTGCGTAATTGCTCTTCTCCTCTTATGCGCAATAAACGTTCCGGGAGAGGAAGATACCATTCGCCAGCGGCATTTCCCTTTTCAATGAACTCGGCAAAATATTCTAAGCCGTCTGCAATCTCATTGACCTTGAAATCACAGGTGAGAACTTTCTCAACAATCTTGTCACTGTTTTCTTCATAATCTTCTACAAAAGGGGGCTGCTCAGTAAGACCAGGTAAATCTTCAGAGATAAAGGCATCCACCTGCCGCCTGATTTTCTGGGTTCTCAGCAGTTTTTCTTGTTTTCGCGTTTCAATAGTACTCGTAATAATCGACATCTTCAGCCCTCCCACTTTTCAACGGTGCTGATACCAAGCCATTCGATATATTTTTCGGTGGGTACGGAAGCCCCCTGAAGGTGTTTAATGGAACAGCCACTCCATGGCCCAAAGGGCTCCTGACGAAAGCCTGAATGCCCCACAACCGCATCAATAATTTCACCTTTAACGCCTTTCCTGTGAAGAAATGAAACCAAAATATGACGCCCTGCATTTAAGGGAAGCGGCCAAATATCTTTGACTTTTGAAGTCAACCATTTCGGCGAAACAGTCTGAGGGCGGCCTCTATCATCAATGAAAAACAATAAGGGGACTTGACCATCAATTGCTCTTTGACAGTATTCAGCAATTCTTTTGTCGTCGGAAAATTTCTGTGAAGTTTTTAAGTTGGCCAAATGCTCCAGGTAGTCATGAAACAATGCCCGAATGACTTTCGGCATGGGAACAATACGAGCCGACAAAATGGAACGGTTTTCCTTATCTGCGATCCAGTGAAAGCCACGTAAAAAATCATTATCATCCAAAAGATCACAGGGCCCTTTTACAGGACGATGGCCATTGGAAAATAACAATGAAATTGTCAGATAAAGGACAAAGGCATTGTGGTATTCAATCCTTGTTTTTGCTGCTTTTAGGCGACCTTTTAGTCTTTGAACAAACTTGCGAACTTGTTTCAAGCTTGGATAAATTTTACTTCCAGCTTCTTTGCTCTCGATTTTGAACTGAAGCCCTAAGCCTAAATCATTTGAGAACGACACAAGTTCCTTTACGAATGGCATAAAACTTGTTTCCAAAACCTCAGAGTTAAAATGCAAATAGTAAAGCTGGGGAAAATTTGTGGGTGACTTGCCACAAATGGCTGCAGCAACGGTTTCACTTGCCCCATCCCAGCGTATTTTATTGAACGGATAAGCGGCTATTTTAACCAGTGTAAGATTGGCATTCATTTCTCTACCGATTTCAGACAGAAAAGAACGAATGTCATCTAGCCAGCTTTCATCATTTCCAGAATGCTGGCGACATACCTTATATGTTTCTTGAAAAAGTTTCGGCAAACGGACGAAAACAAAGCCACCACCAGGCAGCACAAAACTCTTCGCTTCTTCAGATAGTTTGTGAGAAGAAACAGCTATGCGGTGCTTAAGAACGAGTTGGCCTCCATCAATAAACCAGCGATCCACTTCTTTGGAATTTCCGCATACAATAGAGCGATGTATCTCCTTCGCATTTCGGCCTGTTAGAAGGCTCAAGCCAAGTAATCCAACAATGGGGGTGCCTCTCATAGCCAGACAAATTTTCCTGAACAAGACTTCCGCTTCATCATTTGTCATGGAATTTGACGCACAGGGAGCGCCAATTTCGTTTTTCACAATGCCATTTGAGATTGCCCCTTCAAGGTAGGTATGCTTAGCCCCCCAATATTGTTTCTTCCGCCTCTTCGACTGAACACGAATATTTCTCGACGGCACCTTCCCGTCACGGAAATTTTCTTGTTTCACACTATTTGCAGGAAGAACCGGCACATCCGAGAGAAGTTGTGCGCGATAGTCGTCTTCATCGGTTTCGACTTCTTCCGTCTCGACCTTTGTTTCAACAGGCGCTTCATCATACAAAAAGGGAGATCGCAAAATCGCATCTTCTTCGAGATGAAATTTGTCCAATAAATTTAGAAAGCTAAGGGCAGTGGTACGCCCTTCGTGTTCTTTCTTCCAGTTTGTTGTTGCATGCTCCAAGCTGGAAATCACCTTGGTGATAGATCCGTTGGTTGGCAACACCTCCAAAATATGGCGTTTTTCATCCTTTAATATATTACGCAGGTTACCAAAAACTGTTGGAACTGTTGTAGGGGACTCATCTCGTTTGGGCCAACATACTGCTGCCAAGAATAAATACGCCTTCAGGAGGTTGATCTTTTGAAGGTCTGTTGCTCCACATGTTGGTTGCCAAGCGAGCAAATGGGCATAAGGGTAGTCTTGTGAGTAAATCTTATGTTTGTCACGTAGCAGAGCACACCAGTCATTCCCATCATCTTCATATGGCAAATCATGTGATGAGATCGTTTGTTCGATTTCCTCAAGCTGTTTGATTTGCCATTCTTCGAGATTGCCAGGACGCTTAATTGCTTTAAAGAGATTCTCAATTCTACCGGCAATCATATTTTCGATACGTTTCGGTGGGGTGTTCGGAAGAATTTCTTGGAAAGAAAGAAGGTTGCTCATTTTTTGCCTCCTTTTCCAAATTCGTTCAGCTGATAACGCAATATTCGGCGCGTAATGTTCACCATTGCCGAGAAAGAAACTTGCGTGATTTTCTTTGTTTCATTAAGAGCCTTGAAGAAATTGCAACCCGCTAATGCATGGAAAAGTGATGCATAGCCATTGCCAGAGTTAAGTTGGAATTGAAGAATCCTGAGAACTTCTGTGTAGGCAATGCGCTCGAGAACACTTTCATCAATATCTGCTGGATAAAAAATCACTTTCTGGTATTTGAAGGCCTGTCCATCTAAAACAGATAATTCATCCAAAATGTTTAAGTTGTAAAAGCCCGCAAAAGCCAGAATTTCACCCTCCTCTTTAATCGCTGAGATCGGCGTATTTTCGATCAACAGCTGCTGAAGCTGGCTTGGCAGATTTGAGAGTGACGTTTGAAGTCTTAAATCATCCCATTGAGCGTGGGCTGATTTGGCAGCTGGATGGATATCCAAGCTATTAAATTGCTTGAGGGAAAGCGTTGTTTGTTTTAAATTCATCACGTTGTTTCCTTTGAATTGATTGAACAACGCGAGCTACGATTTACCATGAGGCTCGTAACGCGCCTCTCCTATTATTCACATATTTATTTTTTCGACGCCCTTCCTAGATGGGCATTTTACCCACAAAGAAAGGGCGTCGATTAACCCATTGTAAAACAACGATTAATCAGATAAACCATAAGAAAAAAGTCGTAAAAAAATGTTTTTTCGCTTTAAAAACATCGAAAATATTGAGTGCGAAGCACATTTTTTCACTGTTTCAGTGTATAAAAACAAACGAATCAAAAAGTTGCATCTGTTGTAAAAATGAATCGCTTGCTGTGAGGACAGGATAGCGTATCGTCAGGAATATATCGAAACGTTAATACTGCTTGGCAGAGTCTTTAAATCACTCGAAGCTCAAGGCTACCCACGACCTGTTATCGTTGGTGGTGCAGCTGTTGAATATTACTCAGCAGGTGAGATCGTTTCTGGTGACTTTGATATCATTTTTGAACATATGGATGCCTTTGCCAAGGAAATGGAAAAGCAGGGCTTTTATCTGAAGATCGGTTTGGGCATTTAACACACGGCTTTTATCACAAGAAATACCTGACAGGTATTGAACTGGTATCTGGCCCACTTTTTGATGGAAGAACAGATACAAAGCGCATCGAAGTTGTTGCTGTGGATCGTGAAGAAGAAGCCATTGTCGCCTTCCCGCCAATTGAAGATTTGATTGCTGATCGGATGGGACAGTACGAAGCTGATACACGACAGCCGGAAATGCTGGAGCAAGCAAAGATTTTGTATCAACTTGCAGAAAATGTAGATTCACAGTATCTTGAAAAGAGACTTAAGGAAGAACTTTTAGATAGTTCTTTGATTGATTTATTGCTGGAAGAGTAAGGTAAGCATGCGCTCTCTAACAGACAAAGCAGAGTATGTTGAGAAGAAGAAAAAGGAACTTGGTTTAAAATCCGAGCAACTTTCTGCTGCCCAAAATTCAGGGATCAATCGCACAAAATCAAAGAAGCGTTTGCTGAAAGCCATTGCCGACGAGGCTAAATCTCAAGGCCGCGCTGTTCCATTTCCGGCTGCCTATTAAAATTGGATTTTATTGAAGTGAGGGGACATGTCCTCACTATTTTCATGGCCTTATTGCTTGAGGCGGGTATGAAAAATGGCCGAAATCGTCCTCAAAAAAGTGCCTATTTTTGTGCCCATAAATTCAAAAGCGGCACAAAGAGTCCTTAATCGGCATCAAAACATATTTTTAAGGAATGGCAGAAACCCAAGGGACACAGCATTAAAACACTTAACGCCGATTAGCAACTTTGAGACGGGTTAGCTTCGGAGGGCGACGCGCTATCCAGCTGTGCCACGGGTGCTTAATCAAAATCGGGCAGAACATACAAGACTGAATGACAAGAGTAAAGCATCAGTTTCTTTTCTTTGGTGGAATATACAAGGAGAGAATTTTAGGATGAAGTTGGTTGATTTGCGACTAATAAAATTTCTCGAAAATGAGATTGCTTAATTGATTTTGACAACACTGCAGTGCAAAAAAAGAATTTTATTTTGCTGTTTTTATTTATGTTTTATAAGAGTTTTTTTATTTATTGCGTTGCATTGTGTGTTGTTGTGTCAAAAAAGCGTTTGACAGCGAGCATGTGATTTCATTACGGTAAAAGGGCAATAAGGAAACACATTCCTTGTTGGACAATTTTATAAGAACTTCTCATGAAATTCCTGTGGGAGAGACAGTACTAGAAGCTGTCGCCGAAGGAGCAACCGCCCCGGAAACTCTCAGGCACATGTACTGCAGGAAGATGAGACTCTGGAGAGAGATCAAGCACTTAGACTTGATCCGCCGAAGGTCAAGTTCGGAACTTGCTACGCCAAGTCGAACACTATCTCAGGCACCGAAGACAGAGGGGGCATCGTTTAACCAAACCGTTATCGGTTTGATTAGGAGGTGCCCTTTGTTGGATTCTACAGACCAACTTCAAAATTTTACAGATGATGCGGATGTCACCATTGGCACAGATCACGCACATCTCAGTTCCATGGATTTATTCTCCATCGGGATTGGCCCGTCCAGTTCTCACACTGTCGGCCCCATGCGTGCCGGATACCGTTTCTGTCAGGAACTGATCAAATCAGAAAAGCTGGCTGATGTTGAACGTGTCACGGTTGACCTGTTTGGCTCTCTCGCTTTGACAGGCAAAGGTCACGCAACCGACATTGCGGTTTTGCTCGGCCTGTCTGGTCAGCGTCCCCGCACGGTTAACCCCGATGCGGTTCCGACCATCATTTCCAATATCCGTGAAGGTAACGTTTTGTTGCTGGCGGGTGAAAAGGAAACGGCTTTTGTTGAAGAAACGCAGCTGAACTTTCACTACAACGTCTTCAAGCCTGAACACCCGAATGCGATGGAAATCAAAGCATTTGATGCGGCTGGCACGCTTGTCTACAGCCACCTGTTTTTCTCCGTCGGTGGCGGGTTTGTTGTCGATAAGGCAGAACTGGAAGCCGATCCTTCTGACGTTGAAGCTTGTGATATTCCCTATCCTTTCGGGTCCGGTGAAGAACTGCTGGCCCATGGTGACAAGACAGGCCTGACCATTGCCGAGATTATGCTGGCCAACGAAGTAGCCATGCACGGCGAAGCGGATGTGATGGAATTTCTGGAGCTGGTGCGCGATTGCATGCTGTCTTGCATTGATCGCGGATGCAAAACCGAAGGCATCCTGCCAGGTGGTCTGGATGTGGAACGCCGGGCTTACAAACTTCATCAGGAATTGGTTTCCAGACCGGAAGCAGGCATGAAAGACCCTCTGACTGTATTGGATTGGGTCAACCTGTTTGCTTTGGCTGTAAACGAAGAAAATGCTGCTGGCGGTCGTGTCGTCACAGCACCAACCAATGGCGCAGCGGGTGTCATTCCCGCGGTACTGGCTTATTACGAGCGTTTTTGCCCGAACGCGACAGATAAAGGCAGTATCGACTTTCTCCTGACTGCTGCTGCCATTGGTTCCATTTATAAGAAGCGCGCTTCCATTTCTGCGGCCGAAGTCGGCTGTCAGGGCGAAGTGGGTGTGGCTTGTTCCATGGCCGCAGGTGCCTTGTGCGCCGTGATGGGTGGAACGAACCAACAGATTGAAAATGCCGCTGAAATCGGCATGGAACATAACCTGGGCCTGACATGCGATCCCATAGGCGGATTGGTGCAGGTGCCATGTATCGAACGCAACACCATGGGTGCGACCAAGGCGATCAACGCCTCCCGTCTCGCCCTTCGTGGGGATGGGTCTCACAAGGTGTCGCTCGATAAAGTCATTGAGACCATGCGCCAGACGGGCATGGATATGCAAAGCAAATACAAAGAGACCTCACAGGGCGGCCTCGCCGTCAATGTGGTCGAATGTTAAGAGATTAGAACAGGGATTATCTAAAATGAACGCGAAAACACAAAACTTCTTCCATCAGGACCTGGCAGACAGCGATCCAGCCTTGATGTCCGGCATCAAGAACGAGTTGAACCGTCAGGCTGACGGGATCGAGCTGATTGCTTCTGAAAATATCGTTTCCAAAGCTGTTCTGCAGGCCCAAGGCTCAGTTCTGACCAACAAATATGCCGAAGGTTATTCCGGTCGTCGTTACTACGGCGGTTGTGAATTTATGGATGTGGCTGAAACACTGGCGATTGATCGCGCAAAAGAACTGTTCGACTGTAACTTCGTAAACGTTCAGCCGCACTCTGGGGCGCAAGCAAACGGTGCGGTGCTGCTGGCCCTGCTGCAACCAGGCGATACCATTTTGGGGATGTCACTGGATGCAGGTGGTCACCTGACGCACGGTGCGCGCCCGACTTTGTCCGGTAAATGGTTCAACGCCGTTCAATATGGTGTGGATAAAGAAACCTCCCAGATCGATTATGACGAGTTGGAAGCCCAAGCTGTTGAATGTCAGCCAAAGCTGATTATCGCAGGCGGTTCTGCCTATCCCCGTTTCATCGATTTTGCCCGCTTCCGCGAAATTGCTGATAAAGTTGGTGCGTACCTGATGGTTGATATGGCCCATATCGCAGGTCTGGTTGCAGGTGGTGTTCACCCATCTCCGCTGCCACACGCCCATGTGGTCACAACAACAACGCATAAGACCCTGCGAGGTCCACGCGGCGGCATGATCCTGACCAACGATCAAACGCTGGGTAAGAAATTTAATTCTGCCGTCTTCCCTGGCTTACAAGGTGGCCCATTGATGCATGTGATCGCAGCGAAAGCCGTTGCCTTTGGTGAAGCCTTGCAGCCAAGCTTTAAAGCTTACGCCCAGCAAGTTGTCGATAACGCTAAAACGCTGGCAGGCGTGATGATTGAACGCGGTGTTGATATTGTATCTGGTGGTACTGATACCCACCTGATGCTGGTAGATCTGCGCCCGAAAGATGTGACTGGTAAAGTTGTTGATGCAGCACTGGAACGTGCAGGTATCACCTGTAACAAAAACGGCATCCCGTTTGACCCGCAGCCACCAGCTGTTTCTTCCGGTATTCGTCTGGGTACACCTGCGGGTACGACCCGTGGCTTTGGCACAGAAGAGTTCCGCAAGATCGGTCACCTGATCTGTGACGTGATCGACGGGATTGCCGAACATGGCGATGACAATGTCGAGATTGAAGCTGCTGTGCGTGAACAAGTTGTCGCACTGTGCCGTCGCTTCCCACTCTATTAAGGAATTGGGTCATGAGCACGTATGATATTGTAATAATTGGCGGTGGACCCGGTGGCTATGTGGCTGCCATCCGCGCCGCCCAGCTGGGCAAAAAGGTCGCCTGCGTCGAAGGACGCGGCAGCCTTGGCGGGACCTGCCTGAATGTAGGCTGTATCCCCTCCAAAGCCCTTTTGACGTCTTCCGAAAAATATGCCGATGCCAAAAAACATATGGCGGAACATGGAATTGAAACGGGTGAAGTCTCCATCGATGTGTCTGCTATGATGGCACGCAAGGACAAGACGGTTGTTGATCTGACACAGGGTATTGAATTCCTGTTTAAGAAAAACAAAGTCGATTACATCCAGGGCTGGGGCAGCATTGTCGAAGCCGGTGTTGTTGATGTGAAAACAGAAGATGGAAATGTTCGTCTGGAAACACAAAACATCATCATCGCAACAGGTTCTGAACCTGTCTCTCTGCCCGGCATTGAGATTGATGAAAAGAAAATCATCAGCTCCACGGGTGCCCTGTCTCTAACCGAAGTGCCTGAAAAGATGGTCGTGATCGGCGCGGGCGTGATCGGTCTGGAACTTGGTCAGGTCTGGTCCAGATTGGGCGCAGAAGTCAAAGTCGTTGAATATCTGGATCGTATCCTGCCGGGTATGGATGCCGAGATTGCAAAGACTGCGCAGCGTGCCCTGTCCAAACGTGGCCTTAAATTCACATTGGGCCGCAAGGTTCTGGAAATCATCGAAAAAGACGATGGTCTGACCGTTTCTATGGAACGTCTGGGTAAGGACAAGATCGAAGAACTGGATGCGGATGTGGTACTGGTTGCCGTTGGTCGCCGTCCGGTAACCAAAGGTCTGAACCTGGGTGATCTGGGTGTGGAATTGAATGAACACGGGTTTATCCGGGTTGATGATCATTTTCAGACGACGGTCAAAGGCATTTACGCCATTGGCGATTGCGTCCCCGGTCCCATGCTGGCCCATAAGGCCGAAGAAGATGGCGTGGCATGCGTTGAAATGCTGGCTTGTCAAAACGGTCATGTGGATTACGGCACGGTTCCCGGTGTTGTCTATACCGCCCCTGAAGTTGCAGGTGTTGGTCAGACCGAGGAACAACTGGTCGAAAAGAACATTCCTTTTGATAAAGGTGTTTTCCAGTTCCGTGCAAATTCCCGCGCACGCGCCATTGGTGATGTGGATGGTCTGGTCAAGGTTTTGGTTTCGCAAAGCTGTGGCAAAATCCTTGGTGCCCATATCGTTGGCCCCCATGCGGGTGATCTGATTGCTGAACTGGTCCTTGCCATGACCACGGGGGCAAGTGTGCGCGATGTGATCCGCACCTGTCATGCCCACCCGGCCCTTGGTGAAGCTGTTCGTGAAGCTTGTATGGATGCGCTGGATCGCGCGATCCACGCTTAAAAAGAATTTTGATAAAAGGAATACCCCCAATGTCTGCTACTGAAACTTTAAAAACGCCCCTATACGACCTGCATGTCGAACTCGGTGGCAAAATGGTTGAATTCGCCGGATGGTCCATGCCGATCAACTATCCCATGGGCATCATGGGTGAACATACCCATTGTCGCACCAAAGCGGCCCTGTTTGACGTATCCCACATGGCACAAGTCATTGTGCGTGGTGAAAACCGTGGCACTGAATTTGAAAAACTGGTGCCAAGCAACATCGATGGCCTGCCTGAAGGTAAAGCGCGTTATACCTTCTTCACTAATGAAGAAGGTGGCATCATGGACGATCTGATCGTATCCAACGCGGGTGATTATCTGTTTGTTGTGGTCAATGCCTCCATGCGTGATCAGGATATCCCGCATATGCGTGACAATCTGGAAGGCTGTGAAGTTATCGAAATCACAGACCATGCTTTGATCGCGGTTCAGGGCCCGGCGGCAGAAGGTGTTGTTGCCAAACACGCCCCTGCGGCAGCTGAACTGAAATTCATGGAAACCATCGAAGCTGACCTGCTGGGGGCGAAATGTCGTATCTCCCGCCTTGGTTACACAGGCGAAGATGGTTATGAAATCTCTATTCCGGCTGATGAAGCTGAACGCATTACACGCACATTGTTAGAAGATGAAAACCTGGAACCTGCTGGTCTGGGTGCACGTGACAGCCTGCGTCTGGAAGCTGGTCTCTGCCTTTATGGTAACGACATTGATGGTTCCACCTCCCCGATTGAAGCACAACTGATCTGGGCGATCCAGAAACGTCGCCGCGAAGAAGGCGGCTTCCCCGGTGCAGATCGTATCCTGAATGAAATCGCCGAAGGCGTGACGCGCAAGCTGGTTGGCATCAAGCCACTGGGCCGCGCGCCAGCCCGTCAGGGCGTGGAAGTTGTGTCCAAGGATGAAGTCACCATCGGCCATATCACCAGCGGTGGTTTCGGCCCCACATTTGAAGGACCTGTTGCCCTTGGCTATGTCGCATCTGACTTTGCTACGCCGGGTACCGAAGTCCAGCTTTCTGTTCGTGGCAAGTTGTTGCCTGCAGAAATCGTAAAAGCCCCATTTGTTCAACAAAACTACAAACGTTAATTCGAGGAACTCACCATGACTAAATATTTTTCTGAAGATCACGAATGGATCACAGTTGAAGGCGACATCGCAACTGTCGGCATTACAGAACATGCCGCCAAGTTGTTGGGCGATATCGTTTTTATCGAACTGAAAGACGAAGGTGACGACTTTGAACGCGCTGATGATATCGGCGTAATTGAAAGCGTAAAAGCCGCAAGTGAAATTTATGCCCCGGTTGATGGGGAAGTTGTTGAAGCCAATGAAGAATTGGCCGATAATCCGTCACTGGTTAATGAAAGCCCTGAAGGTTCTGCCTGGCTTTACAAAATCAAGATTTCAGATGTGTCTCAACTCGATGACTTGATGGATGCTGCTGCCTATCAAGACTTAATCGCCTAATCGAAAGGATCCCCTCGCGATGACCTTTAAGCCAACCTCTTACCAACCTTACGATTTTGCGAACCGTCGTCATATCGGCCCGTCTCCTTCAGAGATGGACGAGATGTTGAAAGTGGTTGGCACGGACAGTCTGGACAGTCTGATTGATGAAACCATTCCAGCCGACATTCGTCAGTCTGAACCGCTGGAATGGGGCCCGGCCCTTTCTGAACGTGATACGCTTTATCACCTGCGTCAGGTTGCAGATAAAAACCAGGTGCTGACGTCTCTGATCGGTCAGGGCTATTACGGCACCATGACCCCGCCTGTGATCCTGCGTAACATTCTGGAAAATCCAGCCTGGTACACAGCTTACACCCCATACCAGCCAGAAATCAGCCAGGGCCGTCTTGAAGCCTTGCTGAACTTCCAGACCATGGTTTGTGACCTGACGGCACTGGACATCGCGAACGCATCCTTGCTGGATGAATCGACTGCGGCGGCTGAAGCCATGACCATGGCGCAGCGTTCCAGCAAATCCAAAGCCAAGGCATTCTTCGTTGATGAAAACTGCCATGCGCAAAATATTGAGGTGATGAAAACACGTGCCGAACCTATCGGCATTGAGATCATCGTCGGTAACCCGGATACAGATCTGGTTCCAGCTGATGTGTTCGGTGCGATCTTCCAGTATCCTGGCACTTACGGTCATGTGCGTGACTTTACCGCCATCATTGACAGCCTGCATGAAGCAAAAGCACTGGCTGTGATGGTTGCTGATCCAATGGCGCTTGCTTTGTTGAAAGCACCGGGTGAAATGGGCGCGGATATTGCGGTTGGTTCCACACAGCGATTTGGCGTGCCCATGGGCTTTGGTGGTCCACACGCTGCCTATATGGCGACACGTGACGCGTATAAGCGTTCCATGCCGGGCCGTATCATCGGTGTTTCCATCGATAGCCGTGGCAATAAAGCCTATCGTCTGTCCTTGCAGACACGTGAACAACACATTCGTCGTGAAAAAGCCACATCGAATGTTTGTACAGCACAAGCTCTGCTGGCGGTTATGGCGTCTATGTATGCGGTCTTCCATGGCCCTGATGGTATTAAAGCGATTGCACAGATCATTCACCAGCACACAGTGCGTCTGGCTGCTGGTCTGGAAAAGCTGGGCTTCAATGTTGAACCCTCTGTCTTCTTTGACACCATCACGGTGGAAGTGGGTGCCATGCAGGGCGTGATCCTGAATGCCGCTGTTGCAAACGGCATCAACCTACGCAAAGTCGGCACAGATCGCGTCGGTATTTCACTGGATGAACAAACACGTCCGGAAGTGATCGAAGCTGTTTGGGCTGCTTTCGGTGCGGTTGATATGAAAGATGACGAACATCAGGAGATGGATTACCGTCTGCCAGAAGATGTGGCCCGTACATCTGAATATCTGACACACCCGATCTTCCACAAAAACCGTGCGGAACAGGAAATCACCCGTTACATCCGTAAACTGGCGGACCGTGACCTCGCGCTTGATCGTGCCATGATCCCTCTTGGGTCCTGTACCATGAAACTGAACGCGACTGTGGAAATGATCCCGGTTACCTGGGCTGAATTTGGTGACATCCACCCGTTTGCGCCGCGCGATCAGGTTGATGGCTATTACGAAATGATCGAAGACCTGTCGGATAAACTGTGCCAGATCACTGGCTATGATGCGATTTCCATGCAGCCAAACTCCGGTGCGCAGGGTGAATTTGCAGGCCTGACAACGATCCGTAACTACCACAATTCCCGTGGTGACAACCATCGTAACGTTTGTCTGATCCCAACCTCTGCACACGGGACAAACCCTGCGACTGCACAGATGGTGGGTTACAAGGTTGTTGTGGTGAAATCTGCGGAAAATGGTGACATTGACGTTGAAGATTTCCGCGCCAAGGCTGAAAAGCATTCAGAAAACCTGGCAGCATGTATGATCACATACCCGTCCACCCACGGTGTGTTCGAAGAAACCGTGCGTGAAGTATGCGAGATTACACATGACCATGGTGGTCAGGTCTATATCGATGGTGCGAACATGAACGCCATGGTCGGTCTGGCACAGCCGGGCAAGATCGGTGGGGATGTTTCTCACCTCAACCTGCACAAGACCTTCTGCATTCCACATGGTGGTGGCGGACCGGGCATGGGTCCAATCGGTGTTCGCGCGCATCTGCAAGCTCATCTGCCGGGTCACCCTGAACTGGACGCGGCTGTTGGTCCTGTCTCTGCAGCACCATTTGGATCACCTTCGATCCTGCCGATTTCCTGGGCATATTGCCTGGCAATGGGCGGTGATGGCCTGACACAGGCAACCCGTGTTGCGATCCTGAACGCCAACTACATCGCCAAACGTCTGGAAGGGGCCTATGAAGTTCTTTACACGTCGAAAAATGGCCGTGTGGCACACGAATGCATCATTGATACCCGTCCGCTAAAAGATACAGCTGGTGTAACGGTTGATGATGTGGCCAAGCGTTTGATTGATTGCGGCTTCCATGCCCCGACCATGAGCTGGCCTGTTGCAGGTACCCTGATGATTGAGCCAACAGAAAGTGAAACCAAGTTCGAACTTGATCGTTTCTGTGATGCGATGCTGGCGATTTATCAGGAAGCCAAAGACATTGAAGACGGCAAGATTGATGCGGACAACAACCCGCTGAAAAATGCACCACACACGGTGGAAGACCTGGTTGGTGAATGGGATCGTCCCTACAGCCGCGAACAGGCCTGTTACCCACCAGGGGCGTTCCGTGTTGATAAATACTGGGCACCGGTCAACCGTGTCGATAACTCCTATGGTGACAGAAACCTCGTATGTTCCTGCCCACCGCTGGAAGATTATGCCGACGCGGCTGAATAAGCTGGCCCGGTCAAGCGAATTGTCAGTCTGAACCGTCTCTCCCCATTAGTGTTCAGGCTGGCAAGTCCGGAAAGCAAAGTGCCGTAACCCAATAAGATCTTTGCTTTTCCTACAAGACCTACTTTGTCCTCTCTCCGCTTTTTACGAACCGGATTACAGAGAATTGAGAGCCTGTTTTTTGTGGTGGTTCAGTCCCCAAAAAAACGGGGAGAGGATCCTTTTTGCCAAAATTTGAGTGAAAGGCGTATCATTATGACGACTTTATCAGCTGCCCAAAGACATCCGGAAAAGCAAAAAAATCCAGACCGTCCAAGTGGTCGCAAGCCTGAATGGCTGCGGGTAAAGCCGGCATGGTCGAAAGGGGTGAAAGATACCCGCAAACTGATGCGAAAGAAGAACCTGACTACGGTATGCGAAGAAGCCGCCTGTCCAAACTTGGGGGAATGTTGGGACAGAAAACATGCAACATTTATGATCATGGGGGAAATCTGTACGCGCGCCTGTGCTTTTTGCAACGTGGCGACCGGAAAACCCTTTGCTCTTGACCCGACAGAGCCGCAAAAAACAGCCGAAGCTGTCGCGGAAATGGGCCTGAACCATGTGGTGATTACTTCTGTTGATCGCGATGACCTGCATGACGGTGGGGCAACCCACTTTGCAGAAACTATTCTTGCGATCCGGAATATGTCACCTGCTACAACAATCGAAGTGCTGACGCCTGATTTTCGCGATAAGCCCAAGGGCGCGCTGGAAATCGTGGTGGAAGCCAAGCCGGATGTATTTAACCACAATCTGGAAACCGTGCCGCGTCTCTATGGGGAAATTCGCCCGGGCGCACGTTATTACCAGTCGCTTCGCCTTGTGGACCGGGTCAAGGAACTGGACGCTGAAATTTTTACCAAATCCGGCCTGATGGTGGGATTGGGTGAAGAAAAACACGAAATGTTGCAGGTGATGGATGATATGCGGGTGGCAAAGGTGGATTTTATCACCATCGGCCAATATCTGCAGCCCACACCAAAACATGCACCGATTGACCGGTTCGTAACCCCAGAAGAATTTGAAGAGTTTGCGCGCATTGCCATGCGCAAGGGCTTCGACATGGTTTCTTCAACGCCTTTAACAAGATCGTCCCATCACGCGGACACGGGTTTTGAAGAATTACGCAAGAAACGCGCGCAGGCCATAGGCCGTCTGCATGCGATGTAAGGGCAATTTTCCGCCCCAATAAAAGCAATAAAAAACACTCACATTTTCTATACAGAGAGGATTTTTAATAATGGAAGCTTTAAGTTCCATCATTGGTGAAATTAACGGTATCGTTTGGGGATGGCCTATGCTTGTCCTCATCCTCGGTGTCGGTTTGTTCATGAGTATCGGCCTAAAATTAATGCCCATTTTAAAGTTGGGGACAGGCTTTAAACTGTTGGCAGGCGGCGTCCATGCGCGCAAAGGCGAAGAAAGCGAAGGGGAAGTCCCGCCGTATCAAGCCTTGATGACCGCATTGGCCGCAACCGTTGGTACAGGTAACATCGCAGGGGTGGCAACAGCCGTCTTCCTGGGTGGTCCCGGTGCCTTGTTCTGGATGTGGATTACCGCCCTTGTCGGGATGGCAACCAAATTTTCCGAAGCTGTTCTGGCGGTGAATTTCCGCGAAGTTGACGAAGAAGGCAACCATGTTGGTGGCCCGATGTATTACATCAAAAACGGTATGGGGGCGAAATGGGCCTGGCTTGGGTCTGCCTTTGCTGTCTTTGGTGCAGTTGCTGGTTTCGGGATCGGTAATGGCGTGCAGTCAAACTCAATTGCTGCTGTTATTGAAACGAACTTTTCCGTACCGCCCATGATCACAGGTCTGGTGCTGATGGTGCTGGTTGGTGCCGTTCTGATCGGTGGCATCAAGCGTATCGGTTCTGTCGCTGGTGCGTTGGTTCCGTTTATGGCGGTTGCGTATGTGATTGCTGGTCTGGTTGTTTTGTTTATCAACGCTGACCAAATCGGTGCGGCTTTCGCCCTGATCTTTGAAAGTGCTTTCACTGGTCATGCGGCTGAAGGTGGCTTTGCTGGTGCGGCTGTCTGGGCAGCGATCCGCTTTGGTGTGGCGCGTGGTGTTTTCTCAAACGAAGCTGGTCTGGGGTCTGCCCCGATCGCACACGCGGCGGCACAAACAAAAGACCCCGTACGTCAGGGCCTGATCGCCATGCTGGGCACATTCCTGGATACGATCATCGTTTGTACCGTAACAGGTCTCGTGATTGTAACCTCCGGTCTGTGGACATCCGGTGATTCCGGTGCTGCGCTGACCTCGGCTGCTTTTGCACAAGCCCTGCCAGGTGCGGGTAACTATATCGTTGCGATCTCGCTTGCGATCTTTGCCTTTACTACCATCCTTGGCTGGTCTTTGTATGGTGAGCGGTGCGTGGAATATCTCTTCGGTGTGAAATCTATCCTGCCATACCGTGTTGTCTGGATTATTGCTGTGCCTGTTGGTGCAACCCTGAGCCTGGATTTCGTCTGGCTGGTGTCTGATACGCTGAACGCGATGATGGCCCTGCCGAACCTGATTGCGATTGCTGTTCTCAGCCCCGTGGTCTTCAAGCTGACGAAAGAATATTTTGATCGTCATAAGGCTGCTGAGTAATTCTTGTCCCTCACAGACCTTGGAAAACCCGTTGCATGAAAGTGCAGCGGGTTTTTCTTTCGACCATTGTCTAGCTGGCGTGTGCAGGGCAGGTGAGCTATCTTGGGAAGATGAAAAAGCTTCTGTTGATCCTGTTTGTTCTGATGACTTCATCTCCTTCTTGGGCAGATGATTTTGGCAAACGTGACAAAAATCAACATGACATGATCACATCGCTCAAGGCCTATGCGGTCTATAAAATGGGGCAGTATGATGAGGCCTATGATCTTTGGCTGCCCTTGGCGGAAAACGGCCACACCACATCCATGATCAATATCGCCAGCATGTATATGCAGGGACAAGGCCGCCCGGTTGACTTGGCGAAAGCACGTTACTGGATTGAAAAAGCACATGAATTGGGTGATGAACGTGCAGTCGATATGCTTATTGAACTGAAATAGCTGACTTTAGAATAGCCCCAATCTTATAGACCTAAGTCCAATTTTCCTGTGTGCCTCTTTTGCCTAAGCTGGAAAAAACACAAAATTGGGATGAGAGCTATATGCTGAAAGTAAAAATATTGGGTTCTGCCGCAGGTGGTGGTTTTCCGCAGTGGAACTGTCATTGTGACAACTGTCGCGCCATCTGGGCAGGGGGCGACAACGTCAATGCGCGCACGCAGTCTTCGCTGGCTGTGACGGTGGATGACGAAAACTGGTTTTTGTTAAATGCATCCCCTGATATCCGCCAGCAAATTCAGGCCAATCCGTGTTTATTTCCCAAAAAAGGCAAACGCCACAGCCCCATCGTCGGCGTGATGCTGACCAACGCAGATGTGGATCACATCGGCGGATTGCTGACCTTGCGCGAAAGCCATCCTTTGGCGATTTATGCGACAAAGCGGGTGATGGGTGTGTTGGGGGGCAACAGCCTGTTTAACATCCTGAACCCTGAATATGTGGATCGTCGTGACCTGCCTGTCCACCAAGTGACAGAGCTGCAATATAAAGACGGTACCCCTAGCGGGATTGAGGTCGAACTGTTCCCTGTCCCCGGCAAGATCGCGCTTTATCTGGAAGATGAAAGTGCTGGCGATAATTTTGGGTCCGTGCCGGAGGATACGGTCGGGATCAAGATTACATCTAAAGAAAGCGGCAAACATTTTTATTATTTGCCCGGCTGTTCAGCCATGCCCGAAGAACTGGCAGGTCGCGTGCGCGGATCAGAGCTTGTGTTCTTTGACGGCACCACCTGGATTGATGAAGAGATGATCAAGACAGGCTGTGGCGTCAAGACCGGACAGCGCATGGGCCATATGTGTATGGATGGCCCGGATGGCAGTATCGAAGCGTTTCGTGACTTAGGGGTAAAGCGCAAAATCTTTATCCATATCAACAACACCAATCCCGTACTTATGAACAATTCGCCAGAAAGAGCGATTGCAAATCATGCCGATTGGGAAATCGGCTATGACACGATGGAGGTCCTTTTATGATCAAGTTAGATAAAGTTCTCACACCCGACGAACTGGAAGAAACCCTGCGCAGCATTGGCGCTGAGCGCTATCACAATCTGCACCCGTTCCATAAAATGCTGCATGGCGGAGAAATGAATTTGGGGCAAGTGCAAGCCTGGGCGCTGAACCGTTATGTTTATCAGCAGGGCATTCCGATCAAGGATTACGCGATCCTGTCCAATTGTGATGACAAGGAACTGCGCAATCTTTGGCGCCAGCGTATCTTTGATCATGATGGTCTGGGCGAAGATGAAGGCGGGATTGAACGCTGGCTGAAACTGTGTGTATCGCTTGGTCTGGATCGTGAATATGTGAAATCCATGGAAGGGGTCCATCCGGCCAGCACGCACGCTGTGAACAACTATATCAATTTCTGTAAACAGGCCCCGCTTCTGATCGGGATTGCGTCTTGCCTGACCGAATTGTTCGCCCCGAAAATCCATAAGGAACGGATCGCGGGTATGCTGGAAAACTACGACTTTGTGGATGACAGTATGGTTGGTTATTTCCGTGAACGTTTGACACAAGCCCCACGCGATGTGGATTTTGCCCTTCGGTACGTTAAAGAAAATGCAACAACGATGCCTGAACAGCAGGCAGTGATTGATGCGCTTTACATGAAAACGGGTGTTCTTTGGGCACAACTGGACGCCCTTTATCTGGCCTATGTCTCGCCGGGGATGATCCCGCCGGGATGCTTTGATCCGGCTGATTTGGCGGCCCAGGCTGCTGAATAGGACTAAAGGCGAATAGAAACTTTTGGATGAAACAGGCAGAGTGATCTGCATAGATTTTTACAAGGAGACTGACATGAAGTGGGAAACACCTGCATTTTGCGACTTGCGTCTTGGCTTTGAAGTAACAGCTTACATAAACGTTCGCTAAGCTATTTCAAGCAAGAATGACTTAAGAAAGGGAGGATGGGGGAAATCCTCCCTTTTTTATTTGAAGGAACAATAAAAATGATCGAGAACTCGCCGATAAATCTGGATTCAACACCGACCATCAATCCTGTCTATGTTTTTCGTTGGGAAGAAAGCCAGAAGGCCCATATGTTAATGTATCCCGAAGGGCTGATTAAGCTGAACGGTCCGGCGGGCTTTATCATGGAAATGATCGATGGCAAACGCAATGTCGAACAGATCATTACCGACCTGAAAGAGAAATTTGAGGCATCAGACGAATTGTCCGACGATGTCTATGCATTCATGGAGGTGGCCCTTGAAAAAGGATGGATCAGAGTTTGAACAACTCTCTGACTGCGGCAAGCCTTTGTGGCTGGTTGCCGAACTGACATACAAGTGCCCGCTGAAATGCCCATGGTGCACAAACCCCATGGATTTTGACGATTATACCGATGAACTGTCCACCGAAGATTGGCTCAAGGCACTGCGCGAAGCGCGCGAGTTGGGCAGCCTGCAACTGGGCTTTTCCGGTGGCGAACCCATGGTGCGCAAGGACCTGGAAATTCTCGTCGATGAAGCCGACAAGATGGGTTATTACACCAACCTGATTACGTCCGGCATGGGACTGACGGAAGAACGTTTGATCGCGTTGAAAGAAGCAGGCCTGAAGCAAATTCAGCTGAGTTTTCAGCATTCTGATAAAGAAACAAATGACTTGATCGTCGGGGCAACCTCTTTTGATAAAAAGATGGACTGTATCCGCATGATCAAAAAGCATGGTTTCCCCATGGTTTTGAATGTGCCAATTTCCCGCCTCAACATCGATGCGGTGGAAGACCTTATTGATCTGTGTGAAGAAAACGGGATCGAGTTTCTGGAACTCGCCAATATCCAATATTATAACTGGGCTTTGTTGAACCGCAATGAGTTGCTGCCGAGCCTGGAACAGCTGCAGGAAGCCGAAGCCAAGGTGGAAGCGGCGCGCGAACGTTTGGGCAATAAAGTGCAAATCTTCTTCGTGATCCCGGATTATTACGATGGTCGCCCGAAAGCCTGTATGGGCGGGTGGGGCAGTGTGCATTTGAGCATCACACCAAACGGTCAGGTGTTACCGTGTCATGAAGCCCAGGTCATTCCGGGGATTGAGTTCCCCAATGTGCGGGAAAAGTCAGTTAAATGGATTTGGGAAGATTCTCAGGCCTTTAACGAGTTTCGCGGTGATGATTGGATGAAAGAGCCGTGTAGTGGCTGTGAGGAAAAGAAAAAGGATTTCGGCGGCTGTCGTTGTCAGGCTTACCTTTTGACGGGGGACGCGAGAAATGCCGACCCGGCCTGCAGCAAGGCGGAACATTTCAATGTGGTTCAGTCTGCTGTTGAAAATGCCAAAATTCAGGGTGGTCCACGTATGCCACTGGTGATGCGGGCCAAAGGGGCGGTCAGTCCCAAGATCAATAAAGGACTTGCGACCCTGAAATGATGGAAGGGCTGGTCATATTGGCCCTTGCTATTTCGGGTTTGAAAATCTGGGCGTTGTTGCGCCAATTCAGCCGTTTGCAAAATAGTCCTAGGCTGAAGCGGATCAAGAAAATGATGGTGCTGGAAGGTGCCGCAACAGGCGGCCTTCTGGCACTTTTCTTTGGGGCACCAAGCGTTGGGCTGCTGACCCATTCTTTGCCTTTGTCTTTTGTCTGGCTGGCTGTGGTTTTAATCGGGCTGATCATCTGGGCAAAAACGATCCTGATCCCCCGCATCAAGGCGCGTGGCTTATCTGAAACTGAAGCTGTTTTTGATGTGCGAGTTTTTGAGGATGTAAAAGCCGGGCATGCCAATGCACGTGCCTATGGTGGTTTGCTGCGCCCTTTTATTGTCTATACAAAACAGTTGAAAGAACTTTTAAGTGAGGATGAGTTTCGCGCCGTTCTCGCCCATGAAGTTGGCCATATCGTTCACCATCATCATGTGAAGCTGGTGGGCCTGTTGTGCCTGTTTTATGGGGTGGGACTTATCAGCATTGATCAGATTGAACCTTTAAACCTGGTCACCTTTGTTCTGATGTTATATATCACCCAAAACCTCAGCTTGCCGTTGGTCAGTTCTATGATGCGCAGATTTGAATTTCAGGCAGATGAGACAGCCCGTGACCTTGTGGGTGCTGAAATGTTTATCGCTGCCTTAAAGAAAATCTGGGGCAAGGATCATAGTCCGCTCAAGGATGATCGTCTGTTTGCTTTCTGGTATGGCAGTCATCCCTCGCCAGAAGATCGTCTTAGCCGACTTGGATCATGTGATTTAAAAGCGCACGCAATTTCCCGGGTTTAATCGGTTTGTTCAGCATGGGCAGACCAAGGCGCTGGCATTCCTTGTTCAATTCCTGCGTGCGATCTGCGGTGATGACGGCGGCTGGGATGTCTGATCCATAAAGGGCAAAAATTTCTTCGATAACGTCCAGGCCTGTTTCGCCGTCATCCAGGTGGTAATCGGCTAAAATGCCGCTGATCATTACTTTGCTGAACTTTAACTGGGTTAAGGCAGCACGTTTGCTTAAGGCGCAAACAGGTGTACAGCCCCATTCCATCAGTAGGTCTGCCATGGAATGGGTGATGCTGCCTTCATTATCCACAATCAGAAAACTATGCCCGGCAAGTGAGTTCATCGGGTTTGTGTTTTCAGCAATGAGGCGTGGCGCAGCCATTTGCGGGCTGATTTCGCAAGCCGGTACATCTACACTAAAGACCGACCCTTTGCCTTCAATGGAATGTACGTTGATGGGATGTTCCAACATGCGGGCAATCCGTTCCACAATCGCAAGACCGAGACCGACGCCTTTGTCCGTTGGGGTCGGGTGGCTGTCCTTTAGCTGATGGAATTCCAGAAATATTTCTTCGAGTTTGTCAGCGGGAATGCCCGGCCCGGTATCCCAAACCTGAAAGCGTAGCATATTGCCTTTGATCCGACGGCATCCCAAAAGGACGCGCCCCCCACTGGAATAACGAATAGCGTTGCTTAAGAAATTGCGTAGGATACGACTGAGCAAGCGACTGTCTGTTCTCACGCCCAGACTGCAGGGCAGAACCTTGAAGGTGACGCCTGCCTGATTGGCAACCGACTGGAATTCATCGCCCAACGGGGTCAAGAACCGATTGGCAGGCGATTCCGTGATGTTTTTAACAACCGCATTGGCATCCAGCTTGGAAATATCCAGCAGATCGCTTAACAGTTCTTCTGCGTTATTCAATGCACTGTGGATGCGTTCCACAATGTTCTTTTCCTTTAAGCCCAGATCACGTTCTTGCAGGGTGGAAACCAGAAGACGGGCGGCATTCAGGGGCTGTAACAAGTCATGACTGGCCGCTGCGAGATATTTATCCTTACTGATGTTGGCCTGTTCTGCGGCATCCTTGGCGATTTTTAATTCTTTTTCGATGATGCGGCGTTCCTGAACTTCCGCACTCAGTTGTTTGTTGAGCGCAACCAAGGCTTTGGTGCGTTCATCAACACGTTGTTCCAGCTCATCATGGGCGCGTTGCAGTTTTTCTTCGGCCAGTTTTCGATCCGTGATGTCGCCAACGGATCCGACCATGCGGTACGCCGTCCCATATGGGTCACGCAAAGCTTTACCGCGCGCAAAGACCCAGTGATAGACGCCGTCTGTGGCACGTACGCGATATTCCCATTCAAAATAATCGCTCAGGCCCTTTAGATGTTCGGTCACTTTGTTTTCGTAACCGGCCTTGTCATCTGGATGTACCCATTCCAGCCATTCGTGGGTTGTGGTCATATGGCCTTTATTGCGATGGCCCAGAGTTTCCATCAGACGGGGTGAAATATAAAGCTGTTTGGTAACCGGGTTCCAGTCCCACAAGCCCTCGTTCGGTCCTTCCATGGCCAACGCATAGCGTTCTTCGGTTTTTTCCAGTTCCTCAATACGTTTTTTCAAACGCTCATTTTCCGCCTGGAGCGTTTCAATCGTAACAGACTTGGAAGGTTGATCCGGCATTACGGTTCTTTATGTCATCAAGGAAGACGAACACTATACCCTATTAGACCACAGGTGCGCCATACCCATAACTATAAGGGACAGGTCCGGAAAATGCGACCACATCGCCTTCTTCCAGTTCATGGTTGAAATATAGGTCACCCACCAGTCCGGGGGAGATGTCGCGCCCGTTCACCAAAATCAGGAAGAGATGTTCTTTCGGCAATTTCAAATCGCGAAAAATATCGCCAACAGTCGTGCCTGCAGGATAGGTCATCGGGTTCTTCACCGCGTCCGGGTCACCATGGGTGTGCATGGCGTTGAATAAACGCACACTGACAGTAATCGTCTGATCCTGTGAATTATGTCCAATCATGGGGGAGGCAAGCATGGTCTATCCCTTTGTTTAGATGAAAGTGTCCATATTTTACACTTCACGCTGTAGGGATAAATTGATTTCCGTCACGTGAACATACGACTTTGGGACAATCCCTATTCGCCGAAAGTCGAAATGCATTCTCTCCTATCGTTTCGTATTGTTGTTATCAGGTGGGGGAAGCCGAATGTATCGGGCTTTCCTGCAATAATTTTATTTTTTAGGGAAGACATTAAAATGTTCAAGAAAACTCTGGCAGTATTGGCGTGTGTTATTGGCGTTTCAGCGTGCCAAAGCACATCAGAAACCGCAATGAATGATCCTTACTTCGGCTACAAGCCGCCAAGTTCAGAAGCTGCTGCGGGTATTCAGGTGTTCCACCGCTGCAAGAAATGTCATTCCATGGACCCAGCACGCAACACGTTCGGGCCAAACCTGCGCGGTGTTTACATGCGTCCGGCCGCCAGTCTGCCACGCTTTGACTATTCCGACAGTCTGAAAGCATCCGGTCTGGTGTGGGATGAAGCCAACCTGCGCGACTGGATCAAAGGCAATGACATGAAGGTTAAAGGAACCCGCATGCGTCACGTTGAAATCACTGATGCGGCTGAACAGGACTACCTGATCGCGTTCCTGAAAACCTTCAAGTAAGGGTGTGTGATCAATGATCCGATTTTTCCTGACGTTTGTATGTTTGATCGGTTTTATGGTTCCTTCTGCTTATGCAGAATTACCGAGTTTGCGTGTCGGCGTCTTGAAATTCGGAACGGTGAACTGGGAACTGCAGACTATTAAAGCCTATGGCCTGGATGAAAAGGCTGGCTTTAAACTGGATGTGGTTCCCTTCGCCGGAAAACAGGCAACGGCTACCGCGCTTCATGGTGGGGCAGTTGATGCGATTGTAAATGACTGGATCTGGGTGTCGCGCCAACGAAGTGCAGGCCAGGATTACAGCTTTATGCCTTATTCGCGCATCGTCGGTGGGCTTGTGGCACGTTCTGATCGAAAGATTGAAACACTGGCTGATCTGAAAGGTAAAAAGCTGGGGATTGCAGGTGGTCCGGTTGATAAAAACTGGTTGCTGTTTCAGGCGGTCGCAAAAAAACGCTTTGATCTGGACCTGGCCCAATCGACAAAAATCTTCTTTGGCGCCCCGCCTTTGCTTGCCAAGAAAATGGAAATGGGCGAATTGGATGGGGTGGTCAATTTTTGGCACTATGTCGCCAAGCTGGAAGCAAAAGGCCATAACGTCCTGATTTCTTCCAAAGATGCCATGGCCGAACTGGGCATGATCGCCGATGTGCCTATGCTGGGTTATGTCTTTGCTCAAAAAACAGATTTGATGGCGGCCTTTTCCAAGGCTTCACGTGTGGCAAAAAACTTGCTGGCAAAAGATGATGCCGCCTGGACCAAAATCCGCCCGATGATGAAGGTGGCGGATGAGAAAACCTTTCAGGCCCTAAAGACCGGATTTATCAATGGCATCCCAACAGCCTGGGGCAATGTGGAACGCGAGGCAGCCGCCAAACTGTTTGACGTTCTGGCTGATCTGGGTGGGGAAAAGCTGGTGGGCAAAGGCAAGACCCTGTCGCCTGACACTTTTGCTGAGACCATCCGATATTAACGATGCAGAAAACCGCAATCCTTCAGTTGTTTTCCCTTAGCCTGCTCATGATTTTATGGGCAGGCATTTCTGTTTTAGGGGCAGGGGACTTGCTGCCCGCGCCCTGGATCGTTGCGGGACGTATTGGTGAGGAATTCCAAAGTGGGGAGTTGTTCTATCATTGTGGCATTACCTTGTTGCGGGTGGTCGCAGCCTTTGGTCTGGCGATGATATTCGGCTGTGTGATCGGTATTTCCATGGGGCTACAAAAAACAGCAGATCGTTTCTTTGATCCCTGGCTTTTGTTGTTTCTGAATATCCCGGCATTGGTGGTCATCGTGCTGTGTTACCTCTGGATCGGACTGGGGGAAGTGGCCGCCATTCTGGCCGTTGCAATCAATAAAATCCCTAATGTAGCTGTGACATTGCGTGAAGGAACCCGCAATCTGGACGCCGGACTGGCGGAAATGGCGAAGATTTACAAACTGCCCTTGGATAAACGCATTCGCACCATCATCCTGCCGCAACTGACGCCTTACATCATGGCGTCTGCCCGCTCCGGCCTGGCACTCGTCTGGAAGATTGTGCTGGTGGTGGAACTGTTGGGGCGCAGCAACGGGGTTGGCTTTCAGCTCCATCTGTTTTTTCAGTTGTTTGATGTAGCAGGCATACTGGCTTATTCCATGGTCTTTATCCTGATTATTGCAGTGATTGAACATCTGATCATGAAGCCACTGGATCAGCGCCTTCATGCCTGGAGGGCGAAGTAATGCGACTTCATGTTCAGGAAAAAAACTTTGATGGGATCACCGTCCTGAAAGACATCGACCTTCACCTTCATAAAGATGAAACCACGGTTCTTCTCGGCCCATCAGGTTGTGGCAAAACCACATTACTGCGCATTATCTGCGGGCTGGATACGGATTTTGACGGGCAGCTTGATTTGGACAGTGAGAAAATCGGATTTGTTTTTCAGGAACCACGTCTGCTGCCCTGGCTGTCGGTTTATGACAATATCGCCCTTGTCTGTGCAGATGGCGTGGATATTGATGGTTTGCTGAAGGATGTCGGGGTTTTGGAAGCCAAAGATCAGCTGGCGTCCAAGCTTTCTCTAGGCATGGCGCGTCGTGTTGGGTTTGCGCGTGCCCTGTCCATCAATCCTGATGTGCTGATCATGGATGAACCTTTTGTCTCGCTTGATCAGGCGCGTGCAGAACAATTGCGCCTGATGGTTCTGGATGTGATGGCGAAAAGATCGACGAAAGTCTTATTCGTCACTCATGATCTGGGCGAAGCCGTACAACTGGGCAGCCGGATTTTGCATTTGGGGGGCACGCCAAGTCGAATTTTACAGGAAAAACAGGTGGCTTTAAGTCCTGAGATGCGCAGAAACCCTAGGGCTATTGCTGATATCGTCGGGCAATTCGCCTTAAGTTGAATTGTACCATTTTGGGAAGTCCCTAAACTGTTCTGATCATTAACCTTAATTGGGAAAGTAACGGCTAACGCACTGGGGTTAAAAGCAGGTGGCCAGACTGTATGTCAGTGTTTTGGGAGTCTTTCTAAGGGACGTTATAAAATGCAGAAAGCGCTAAATATCGATCCGGGCAAATGTACCGGATGTCTGCAATGTGAAGTGGCGTGTTCTCTGGAACATACGGGAGCCTTCAATCCTTCCAAGTCACGGATCAAAGTATTCAAATTTCATGATGAGGGACGTTTTGTTCCTTATACCTGTACCCAATGTTCAGAAGCCTGGTGTCTGCAGGCTTGTCCTGTTGAAGCCATTTCTTATGATGCGGCGACGGGTGCCAAGGTTGTGGCTGACAGTGCGTGTGTGGGCTGTAAAGTCTGTACCATCGCCTGTCCGTTCGGGACCGTCAACTATGTGCCCGATACAGGCAAGGTTGCCAAATGTGACCTGTGTGGCGGTGATCCGAAATGTGCGACGGCCTGTCCAACAGATGCCATCACGTTCGTGGATGCATCGATGACAGGTCTGGATAAAATGCGCAGCTGGGCGGCCAAAACCGACGCTGGCATGCAAGCTGAAGCTTAAGAAAGGGAGAACTCTACGATGTCATGGGCACGTAAATTATTGCGGGTAAACCTTTCTAAAGGCACTTGCACAGAAGAAGCATTGAACATGGACTGGGCGCAGAAATATCTGGGTTCACGTGGTCTTGCGACAAAATATTTCATTGAAGAAACAGATCCAAAGGTGGATCCACTTTCGCCTGAAAACAAGCTGATCATGTCTACTGGTCCGCTGACAGGCACCTGTGCCTCGACCGCTGGTCGTTACACGGTTGTGACCAAGGGGGCACTGACGGGTGCTATTGCTTGTTCAAACTCCGGCGGTTTCTTCGGCAATGAGATGAAGAATGCTGGCTGGGATATGATCATTTTTGAAGGTAAGGCGGAGAAACCTGTCTACCTGAAACTGATCGATGAAAAAGCTGAACTGGTGGATGCGTCTGATTATTGGGGCAAATCCTGCTGGGATACGGAAGAAGGCTTGAAAGCCGACCTTCAGGACCCACAAGCGCGTGTTGCTTCCATCGGTGTATCCGGTGAACAGGGCGTACTTTATGCCTGTGTGGTCAACGATATGGACCGTGCAGCGGGCCGTTCAGGTGTGGGGACCGTTATGGGGTCCAAGAACCTGAAAGCGGTTGTCATTCGTGGGACACGTGGTGTGAAGGTTGAAGACCCGGCGGGCTTCCTGGAAGCGACAAACGCGGGTAAAGCCGTTCTGGCTGAAAATCCGGTTACAGGGGCTGGCCTGCCGACTTATGGTACGCAAGTTCTGATGAATGTGATCAACGAGATGGGCGCCATGCCCACCCGTAACTTCAAGGACGTTCAGTTTGAAGGTGCGGCCAATATCTCGGGTGAGAAAATGCATGAAGTTCGTGCAGATGGGACGAAGAACCTGGTGACAAACGCAGCTTGTTATGGCTGTACCATTGCTTGTCAGCGTGTTTCTACCATTGAACGCACGCACTACACCGTTAAAGATCGTCCGGAATATCAAAATGCATCCGGTGGTCTGGAATATGAAGCGGCCTGGTCGCTTGGTTCTGAATGTGGGGTGGACGATATCGAAGCCTGTACATTTGCAAACTTCATCTGTAACGAACAGGGGTATGATCCAATTTCCTTCGGTGCCACTGTTGGTGCGGCGATGGAACTGTTTGAAATGGGCGTTCTGACGACCGAACATACTGGCGGAATCGAGTTGAATTTCGGTAATGCAAAAGCACTGACCGATTGTGCGGAACTTGTTGGTAAAGCAGAAGGCTTTGGTGTTGAACTTGGTCTGGGTTCTGCCCGTCTGGCTGAGAAATACGGCCACCCTGAAGTGTCCATGTCCGTTAAAAAGCAGGAATTCCCGGCTTATGATGCTCGTGGCATCCAGGGCATGGGCCTGACATACGCCACCTCCAACCGTGGGGCGTGCCATTTGCGTTCTTACACCGTTGCATCAGAAGTTCTGGGCATTCCTGAAAAGACTGATCCGCTGGAAACAGACGGTAAGGCAGGTCTGGTGATGGCCTTCCAGGATGCAACAGCTGCTGTGGATTCATCTGGTCTTTGTATCTTTACGACCTTTGCCTGGTCTTTGGAAGACATTGCACCACAAGTGAATGCGGCTTGTGAAGGTGACTGGACGGTTGAAAGCATGCTGGAAGTGGGCGAACGCGTCTGGAACATGGAACGTCAGTACAATCTGGCGGCCGGGTTCACAGGCAAGGACGACACATTGCCACAACGCTTGCTGAAAGATGCGGCCAAGACAGGCCCTGCCAAAGGCAAGGTCAATGGTTTGGATAAGATGCTGCCGGAATATTACAATATTCGCGGCTGGGATGCGGAAGGCGTTCCAACATCCGAAACCCTCAACCGCTTGGGTCTTGCTTAAGACTTGAAATGGATGAAGCGGGCCGAGACTTTTCGGTCCGCTTCTTTTTTTAGACGGAAAAAGAATATCATGATCGGAATTTTAAAGCGTATTTTCGGTGGCGATACCCCTGCCGCTGAGCCGCAAGCGGAAACGCATAGCACGCAATCCAAGGGTGGACAGTATGACTATGTCGTCGTGGGTGCTGGCCCTGCAGGTGTGCAGGCTGTTGAACATTTGCGCAAACAGGACGCCACAGCCAGCATTCTTTTGGTCGGTGGTGAACCAGAACCCCCTTATTCGCGCATGGCGATCCCTTATCTTCTGATCGGTAAAGTGAGCGAGGACGGCACCTATCTGCGCCGTGATGAAAACCACTATGAAGCCCTGAATATCGAATATCGCCATGGTCTGGTGCAAAAGGTGGATGCGGAGGCCTCTGCTTTGAACATGACCGATGGATCGACCATTTCTTATGGCAAGCTGTGTCTGGCAACGGGGGCAAGCCCGATCAAGCCCCCAATCCCGGGTCTGGATAACAAAGGGGTACACCACTGCTGGACATTGGAAGATGCGCGCAAGATCATCGACCTTGCTCATGAAGGGGCGCATGTTGTGTTGATGGGGGCCGGTTTTATCGGCTGTATTATCCTTGAAGCACTCGCGCTTCGTAAAGTTAACCTGACCGTTGTGGAAATGGGCGACCGGATGGTGCCGCGCATGTTGAACCCGACTTGTGGTGGCTTGCTCAAAAAATACTGTAATACCCACGGCGTGACGGTTCATACCTCAACCAAAATCACCATGGTGGAACCCAATCCGGGTGACCCGGAAGATACGCTACTGGTTGATCTGGATAACGGTGAACAAATCCCGGCGCATTTGCTGGTGGTTGCGGCTGGTGTGAGATCCAACACAGCCTTCCTTGAAGGTTCCGCCGTTGAAGTGGATGAAGGTATCAAGGTGGATGAACATCTGCAAACAGCTGTCTCCAACATCTATGCCGCAGGTGACGTGGCACAGGGGCCTGATTTCTCAACAGGTGGCTGGTCTGTTCATGCCATTCAGCCCACAGCCTCTGATCACGGTCGCATTGCTGCCCTGAATATGGTGGGTAAGGAAACGCCTTATCAGGGATCATTGGTGATGAACGTGCTGGATACGCTGGGCTTGATTTCCGCCTCCTTCGGATTGTGGGAAGGCGTGCCCGGTGGTGACAGTGTGGAACGGCTTGATGAAGAAAATTACAAATATATTCGACTGGAATTTGACGGCGACATCCTTGTGGGTGCCCAGACATTGGGACGCACGGACCATATCGGTGTGTTGCGTGGCCTGATCCAGAATCGCAAACCCCTTGGTGTCTGGAAAGAACGTCTCAAAGAAGACCCCCACCGCATCATGGATGCGTATGTGGCCCTATCCCAGATGTAGAGAACTCCGACGTTCTACATCGAACTTATGCTGTCATCCTTATGGGTGGCAGCATTTTTTTGCCTTTTTTTAGTCCGTTTTAGACCTTTGGCTAGTACGAATGCGACCAAAGTCGAGCAGATATGAACCGGGCATGCGCGGTATAAAAGAGACAGGACAAAACACACATGAAGGGTTGAATTCCACCCCTTCACATTGGAGGAAGAAAGTATGTTCAAGAAGTTCCTTTTCGCCGGGTTGGCAGCTGGGATGACGGTTGGTCTCGCAAACACTGTGCTTGCCCATGGTGACGTAACACCACAAGCCGTCGATACATCCGGTTTGCCTGTGTTGGGGGACGAATGGCTGGAAGAAAATCCGTTTCGTAGTGATGAAAAATATAAAGCGCGTGCGATCGAAATCGGGGCCTCTGCCTATAACCAGAACTGTGCGCGTTGCCACGGTCTGGAAGTAATATCTGGTGGAATTGCGCCGGATTTGCGTTACCTGGAAGCAGACTTTGAGGGTGATGAATGGTTTATCGAACGTATGACAAACGGTGCGGTTCGTGACGGAAAAGTCTATATGCCGAAGTTCGTAGGTGTTATATCTCAAGAAGGGCTTTGGGCCATTCGCACTTATGTTGATGAGCAGCCAGAAGACGAATAAGACTAAAAAAGCAAAGGCACCTTTTTAGTGGCAGATCATAAGAATAAAAAAACAAGAATACCAAAAACAAGTACCAAGGTTAAAACCGGTGCTGAAGCCGCTGGCGAGCTTTTTATCGGCCTGGGAGAACAGTCGTTTGCGGCTGTTTTCTTCTTTACGTCCGGTGACTATGATCTTGTTGAGTTGGGACGATCTCTTTCAACTTTTTACCCTGATATTCCGATATATGGATGCACGTCTGCTGGTGTGATCGGCGTCTCGGGGTATGAAGAAGACAGCGTTTCTGCCTTTGCCTTACCTGCATCGCACTTTCATGTGGATGCAGATGTGATCGGTGATATCAGTACCATCGATATCAGTGCCTGGGGAGAGGCCACTAAAAATCTTGTTGATCGTTTTGAGAGCAATGTAACGGGTCCGCTGAAAGATCAGACATTCGGGCTTGTACTGATTGATGGTCTTTCGCTGGCAGAAGAAACCATTCTCAGTGCGGTTTATCCTGAATTAGGGGATATTCCGTTGTTTGGCGGATCGGCGGGCGATGATCTGAAGTTCAAGAAAACGCAGATTTTCTTCAATTCAGAAGCCATCAGCAATTGCGCAGCACTTATTCTTGTTCACACGACTTGTCCGTTTCAGGTCTTCCGCACCGAACATTTTGTTGAGACTGATCGCAAAATGGTGATTACCGAAGCGGATCCAGCGTCCCGCATTGTCCATGAAATTAACGCAAGTCCCGCGACTGAAGAATATGCCCGCCTGATCGGGGTGCAGCCGGATGAGCTGAATTCCACCCTGTTTGCCGCTCATCCGGTGATGGTGCGTGTGGGAGGGGCCTATTACGTGCGATCCATTCAGAAACCGGAAGGCGAGGACGGGTTGCGTTTTTTCTGTGCCATTGATGAAGGGTTGGTTCTGACCCTTGCCAAAGGTCAGGATATTGTCACCAATTTAAAGCATACGCTGCAGGATGTTGATAAAGCCGTAGGCGACCCGGAACTGATTATCGGCTGTGATTGTATCTTCAGACGGTTGGAGCTGGAACAGACGCCGGAAAAATATGATCAGGTCTCTGATATCTTGCGTGAACACAACGTTTTCGGTTTTAACACCTATGGGGAACAGTTTGCAGGCATGCATGTGAACCAGACCTTTACAGGTGTGGCGATTGGTTGGAGGGACAGCGATGATTGAAGCCCTTGATATCCCCACAGGTACACCGGATGAAGCCCAGAAGCTGCGCAAAATTGTCGCAGCATTGATGAAACAGGTGGAACGCACCCTTGACGTTCAGGGCGGTGCGTTTTCTTCCTTCCAGACCGCAACGCTACTGGATGAAAAAGTACGGGAACGCACCACCCAGTTGGAACAGGCGCTTGGGTCCCTTGAAAAAGTAAATCGGGAACTCAGCCGCACAAAAGGTGAGGCAGAGACAGCACGGATCCGCCTTGTAGAAGCGGTGGAAAGCGTTTCTGAAGGTTTTGCACTGTACGATAAAGACGATCGTCTGATCCTCTGCAACCATCGCTTCTGGGAGTTCTGGGGAGACCGTCGTGATCAGGTGCCTTACGGGACGCGCTTTGAAGATGTGGCCCGCACCTTTGTGCGCCAGTATGTGGTGCCAAACGAGGTGGATAAATCCGTTGATTGGTTGAAAGAACGTTTAAACCGACATCGTAACCCCAAAGATGCGTTTGTGATCCAGTTGCGCGATGGTCGCTGGCTCAAGATCAATGAACGCCCGACCAAAGATGGCGGTATCGTGGGCGTCTACACCGATATTACCGAGATTAAACAGCAGGAACAAAAACGCCGTGAACAGGAATTGGCGGAACAGAACGTACTGCTGCAATCTACATTGGATAACCTGCGCCAGGGTGTGTCGGTGTTTGACAAGGATTTGAAACTGGTTGCCTGGAATCAGCGATTTATAGAGGTTCTGGATTTGCCAGACGGACTTGTTGAACATGGTATGAGCTATGAGCGCTATACCCGTTACAATGTGTTCAGGGGTGAATTTGGAGATAAAACCGAAGAATCTTACCAAAAACGCATGGAACGTGCGCGCGCCAAGGAAGCTTTGTTCTTTGAATATACCAGACCCAATGGCCGCGTGGTAGAAGTCCAGCGAAATACCATGCCCGGCGGAGGGTTTGTCACGACTTACACCGACATCACCGCACGGCGAGAAGCGCAGGAACAGTTGCGCGAAGCCAAGGAAAACCTGGAAGAACGGGTGCGTGAAAGAACCGATGAGCTTCATGTGGCAAAAGAAGCTGCCGAAGAAGCCAATCTTTCCAAGACCCGCTTTTTGGCCGCAGCCAGTCATGACCTGTTGCAGCCGTTGAACGCAGCACGCCTGTTTATCTCCACCCTGCTGGAACGCTCTTTGGAAGATAACAATCTGCAATTGGTGGAGCGCGCCGACTTTGCCCTAAAAGGCGTGGAGAGTTTACTTTCTGCCCTGCTGGAAATCTCCAAACTTGACGCAGGCGCAGTGCCGGTTGTGATCGCGAATTTTGAACTGAGCGATTTGTTTAACCGCCTGCAGGAAGAATATGGTCCCCTGGCTGCGCAAAAAGACATTTCGCTGAAAGTTGTGGCCTCCAAAGCCTGGGTGAATAGTGATGCGAAATTGTTGTCGCGTATCTTGCGCAACTTTGTCAGTAATGCGGTTCGGTATACGGAAAATGGGCGCATCCTGATTGGGGCGAAACGTCACGGTGATGTGTTGCGTCTTTGCGTATATGACACGGGACCTGGTATTTCAGAAGCTGATCAGGAACGGATTTTCGAAGAGTTCCGCCAGTTGGAAAGCAAGAATTCTGTGGCTGAAAAAGGCGCAGGTCTTGGTCTTGCCATCGTTAAACGGATTGCGCAGACACTGGGCCATAAGGTTTCTTTGGTGTCGAGTCCGGATCAAGGGGCCTGCTTTATCGTAGAAGTTCCGCTGGTGGAAAAGCAGGTTCAGCAAAAAGCCATGCCGTCCATTGATAAGCTGGGTGAAAGCTTAAGCGGGATTTCCGTTCTGGTGGTGGATAATGAAGACGATATCCAGATCGGCATGAAAGCCCTGATGGAAAACTGGGACGTGAACGTGTTGACGGCCGGATCGCAGGAAGAAGCCATCGAAGTGTTGGATGAATTCGGGACCTTCCCGGATGCAGTCATTGCAGATTATCATTTGAGCGAAACAGAAACAGGTGTGGAATTGCTGTCCTGGTTGAAGCGCGACCGCAAACTCGATTTCCCGGCAATGGTTATTACTGCAGATCGTACGGATGAATTGCGCGCGAGCATCACATCTCAGGGCTATGCCTTGCTGAACAAACCGTTGAAGCCAGCGAAACTGCGTGCCTGGTTGTCCCATGTGGTGACGCCTATTAATTACTAAATATCAAAATGTTGACAGTTTGTCCGACCTCTCTACACTGCCATTATCCAGTGTAGAGGTTGATATGCGTTTCGTTTTTTATCCCTGATATGTATTTCCTTGACGGCTTGCCAGACCGGTGGCTTGAAATTGAGCCAACGGTTAGATCCGTTCGTGTTGGGCTGGACGGGTATTGATACAGAAACATCTGACCCTGATGATCCTTATTGGGAGGCAATTGCTTATGGCGGTGGTGTCGTCTGGCAGGGGGGGTGCGATTTGCCTAACTGCAAGCGTTTTACCAGCCATATCGGGACTCTGAAAGAACGCCTGATTCAGATTACGTATGGCGATCTGGCTGTGGATTTTGAAAAGGTACCTGTGCTTGAGATACGTACCGCTTCTTCAGAGATGAGAGTTGGGACCTTACCTACTGCAAAAAAACAAGCTTATCAGTATGTTACTTTGAAAAATGAGAATAAATCTCTCATCAGGTCGAAAGCATTTGGCAGAATGTACACGATTGAAATTACTTCAGTGTCGCATGCGCCAAGTGAGAATGAGATGATTGAGGTTTTACTGGCGACACGCTTTCCGGCGAAGTAAATCAATTAAAAATCCAGGTTCTTCGCAACCAGCACCGCCTGTGTGCGGCTGTGGACGCCGAGTTTGCGCAGGATGGAAGAAATGTGCGCCTTGACGGTGGATTCTTTGATATCCAGTTCAAAGGCGATGATCTTGTTGGGTTTGCCCATGGTCAGCAATTGCAGGACGCCCAGTTCAGCCGGGGTCAGAAGGGCGGCTTTTTCTTTGAGTTCATCGTCCATGCGGCGTTTTTCTTCGATCGCTTCGGCCAGTTCTGGCGGCACGAAGGATTTGCCGGACAGGACCGCATCTATGGCATCGCCAATGCGTTCCTTGCTGGAGGATTTGGGGATGAAACCAAGCGCACCACAGGTCAGGGCACGTTGAATAACGTCCGGGCTTTCTTCGGCTGAGATAATAACAACAGGCAGCATGGGTGAGGCGTTACGGATCGCAACCAAACCGGAAAAGCCTTCGGCACCGGGCATGTTGAGGTCCAGCAGAACCACGTCCAGGTCGTCATCGCTGGTGGCTGTTTCCTGTGCTTCTTCGAGGGTAGAGACTTCTAAAATTTCGGCATCGGTCCATTTTTCGCCAATGACCTGTTTGATGGCGTCACGGAAAAGTGGATGATCATCGGCAACCAGAAATTTGTACATGGCGTCTTCCCTAGATAAAAATGGTCTTATTTTTTTAAGGAGTATACATGAATAGGGATGAAGCCAAAAGACTTCATCCCTAAACACAACGTCGTAGATGGTACGCGCTTAAGAAGTGCTTGGTTCTTACATGGCCAGTTTGAAGACCCAGACACTACCACCTTGGTTAAGGTTCTTAATACGCTTGGCTACGTCGCCGCCCCAAAGGGGAACTGCGCCACCCCAACCGGATACAACAGCGATGAACTGTTCGCCATCCTGTTCCCAGGTAATCGGTGAAGCCACGATGCCGGAACCGGTGTTGAACTTCCAGACTTCTTTACCTGTGTTGGCGTCAAACGCTTTCAGGTAGCCTTCTGGTGTACCTGTGAAGACCAGCTCAGGTGTGGTCATAACGCCGCCCCAAAGTGGGGAGTTGTTGCGGTATTCCCATTTGATGTTACCTGTGCGAGGGTCAATAGCTTTCAGTGAACCGATATAATCTTCGAACAGTGGCTTAATGGTAAAGCCGGCACCCAGATACGCAGCACCTTTTTTGTAGGTTACAGGCTCGTTCCACAGATCCATGCCCCATTCGTTGGATGGAACGTAGAAAGTTTCTGTCACAGGGCTGTAAGCCATTGGCATCCAGTTCTTACCACCAAGGAAAGATGGGATAGAGAAGATGGCCTTGCCTTTTTTGCCTTCTGTGTCAGCCGGGTTGCCCGGACGACCTGTTGCTGTGTAGTTTGGACGACCTGTTTTCAGATCAATACTGTCCGCCCAAGTGATGTCACGAACAAATGGTGTTGCGTTTTGCAGTTTACCGTTTGTACGGTCCAGCACGTAGAAGAAACCGTTACGGTCAGCAGTTGCTGCCAGTTGCTTGCCATCCAGGTTGTAAGAAACAACTTCGTTTACACCGTCAAAGTCCCAACCGTCGTTTGGTGTGGTCTGATAGTGCCAGTTGATCTCGCCTGTATCAATGTCGATAGCCAGACGGGAAGCTGTGTAGAGGTTGTCACCAGGACGCAGGTGAGAGTTCCAGGGCGCAGGGTTACCTGTACCGAAGAACAGCTGGCGTGTTTCTGGATCGTACGTACCGCCCAGCCAAGTTGCGCCACCGCCGTATTTCCACATGTCGCCGGGCCAGGTTGCGTTTTTCGTACCTGTCATGGTGCTTTCTTTACCGTTCAGGGTCCCCATGTGACCTTCAACAGTTGGACGCGACCAGATCAGTTTGCCGTTTTTAGCATCGCGTGCTTCGACTTTACCGACGATACCAAATTCACCACCGGAAACACCTGTGACAACTTTGCCTTCAACGATCAGCGGTGTCGCAGTCAAAGAATAACCGGCTTTATAATCGCCAACTTTCTTTTTCCACTTCACTTTACCTGTTTTGGCGTCCAGTGCGACGATTTTGGCGTCCAGTGTGCCGTAGTAAACCATGTCTTCATAGATCGCTGCACCACGGTTGATCACGTCACAGCAGGGCATGATGCCATCTGGAAGACGTGCGTCATACTGCCACAGTTCTTCACCGGTTTTAACGTCGATTGCAAACAGGCGGGAATAGGAACCTGTGACGTACATAACGCCATCAGCGACCAGTGGCTGTGATTCCTGACCACGTTGCTTTTCACCACCAAAAGAGAAGCTCCAGACAGGAACCAGTTTCTTGACGGTTTTGAGGTTAACCTGGTTCAGTGGGCTGAAGCGTTGCGCTTGCAAACCCATACCATCTGTTACGACCTGAGAGGTGTTCTTGTGGTCATTTAGAATTTCGTCATTTGTGACACCTGCTTTGGCGTCAGTTGCTGCAAAAGCAGACAGGGCCAGCAAGCCAGCGGCTGCTGTTGAAAATAGTGCCCGTTTCATATGCTTCTCCCTTCCAAGGAAATGAAACCCTTAAACTCTTTAAATATGCATTGCGCAGGTTTTACCCCTGCTTCAAGGACATGATTTACTATGGCGCGCACCTTTAAGAAGCGACATTGGCAATAAGTCGAAGAGCCTACGTGCCTTAGGGATATTCAGGGAAAAGTCGCATTCTACTTTAGTCTAATTTAAAGGTGGAAAAGGAATTCTTTAGTTTTGAGTCAATCTAAAATCGTCGTTAAATTTTTGTTACTGATTGATTGCTGCATTGCACAATATGAAAAATGAGGATACGCTAATTTGTTCGAAAAAAGAGGGGTAATCTCATGACTATTTCACTTCGCATCATGCTTATCGTTGGTGCTTTATCAGCGTTTTTGTTTCTGGAAGCCGCCTGGCAGGCCTTTGGCATATACAAGGAATGGAATGAGATTGAAGAGATTGCCTATAACGAAGAAGTCTCGCGCGATTTGATCCTTGCCGCACGATTTGCAGCCGTTGAACGCGGCATGACCCAAGGGGTTATTGGTTCACGCGGAAAGAAAGCTGATAGTCTAAAGTCCGGCATTCTGGCAAACCGTCAGAAGCTGGATGAGATAATGGCGCGTGTTTTTAACGACGGTGCTGTTCAGCGGGAAGATATGGTTAAACATGTCAAAGCCTTGCGTGAAACTTACAGTAATTTAAAAGTGCTGCGTGAAGATGTGGATCGCGTCTTTTCGGGGCAGGATGTTTCTTCGCGTTTGACATCGGATTGGTTTACGGTTGCTTCAACCAATATTGCCGAGCTTTTCCTTGTGCGAACTGAATTGGAAATCCTGGCAAACCTGAACCCGGTTCTTTCTATTAACATGTCAGCGCGTCAGACATTGGCATCGTTGGCAGAAATTTTGGGGCGGGAACGTGGACGGATGAATGGTTATATTGCAGCCAACGTCCCCTTGTTTCCGAACGAAGTTGTTCCATTACGCATTATTTCTGGCGGAATTCAGACACGTCTGGATGATTTGAAAAAACAGACCAATATGGTCACTGACGAATTGGGTCGCGCCATGACCAAGGCGCTCGATAATTATGAGCGCAATGTAAAGCTTGTACGTGACCGCGAGATTAAAAACGGCCAATCCGGTCGGGATTACGAGATCAGTGCACCGGATTGGTTCGCTCTGACTACGGCAGGGATTGCGGAATTCAACAAAGTTGCTGATAGAATCAGCGAAGATATCCAGAATGAACTGACAGAAGAAATTCATGCGAAAAGAAATGATATGGTTCTTATAGGCATTTTGACTCTGGTTATTTTTGCGATTGTTATCGCTTCAATTTACGTGACGCTAAGCCATATTAAAAAGCCGATCAATCTGTTGGTGAAATCCATGGGGGGACTGGCAAAAGGGGATTTGCAAACCGAGATTCCGCAATATCCGGTCTCAAGTGAAATGGGGCGTATGTCCGATGCGCTGGAACGCTTTAAGGCAGAAGCCCTGGAAAATGAACGCTATCGTGAAGAACAGGAAGAATTCAAACGTAAGACTGAAGAAGCCCAGCGTAAAGTCCTGTTAAATGTTGCCGATGATTTTGAAACGGCTGTGGGGCAGGTGGCCACTTCTATTTCTGCAAGTGCACAGGAATTGGCGGCAAGTTCAGAATCGGTGATGAGTATGGCGGCCCGATCAGCAGAAAGTGGTGGGTCTGTTCAGGATATGGCGCAAAAAACCATGGAAGAAATTCAGGTTGTGGCTGAAGCGGCCGTTGAAATGGACAGTGCAACTCGCGAAATCATGGATCAGGTTATGGCAGCTGCGAGTCAGACGTCTGAGGCTTCCAACGTTGCAAATGATGCGGCAGGTCGGGTACAGAGTCTGGTTGATGCCTCAAATGAAATCAGCGGTGTTTTGAAACTGATTTCTGACATTGCCGAACAAACCAACTTGCTGGCGCTGAACGCGACGGTGGAAGCTGCACGTGCAGGTGATGCGGGCAAAGGGTTTGCGGTTGTGGCCAATGAAGTGAAAAACCTTGCTAACCAGACCCATAAGGCAACTGACCAGATCGGCCGCCAGATCAATTCCATGGTGTCTGAGATTGACCAGACCACCAAGGGCGTGCAGGTTATCGCCAGTGCAGTAACTAATGTCAGCCACACGGTACAGGGAATTTCGACGGCGTCTGAACAGTTAAGTGCGACTGCGCGCGAGATATCAGATCAGATGGGTGGAGCGAATGAACGTTTGACCACATCATCAAAGGCGATTATTGAAATGGTTGATTTGTCTTTGTCTACTCAGACAGCGGTCAGTCAGGTGAATAATGCGGCCAAGGAATTATCCGTTTCCGGTGTGAACCTGCAGGATCAATCTGTTAAGTTTTTGCGGAATGTGCGCAAGTAAATTACGGCCTTACTGATCTAGCAACGGAAGGTTCTTTTCCACCAGGCTGGGCCAGAGGTGGGCGATGGAGCGGTGATATTCCACCTTATCCAGCGATAGGGCATTAAAGCGGATGGGACGCAGGATGCGCATCACTTCGGTCATTTCCATGCCCTCACTGACCGCCTTTTGTAAGGTGTCCTGTAACCAGACAAGATAATCCCGGGTCTGACGGATGGATCGTCCGTCATTTTCCACCGGGCCATGACCGGGCACGATGGTGGAATAGGTAAGATCTGCCAGATTATCCAACGCATCAATCCAGATGCTTAAAACAGCATGGGGCGTGGTTGCGGTACGGTTGTGGAAGACCAAATCACCTGCAAATAACACCCCTGTCTTTTCATCCAGAATGGTCAGGTCACCTGCTGTATGCCCATTAAAGGGGATAAACTGAATGGATCGTCCGGCCAGTATGTCTTTGGACGTTAGCACCGATTTCGTCGGTTTGATCAGTTCGGTCCCCAACATCCAGTCACCGACCATATGGTACATATTTTCAAGCAATCCTTCGCCTTCTATATCAATAGCTTGGCGCGTTTCTGCCAGAGCCAGAACCTCAGCCCCGACAAAGGCTTGTGTGCCGAAAATATGGTCGGGGTGATGGTGGGTCAGAATGATATGCGTGACAGGTTTGGGCGTAACTTGACGAATGGCTGCGCGCATTTCCCGGCCATAAAGGGCGGAAGGGCCTGTATCAATGACGATAACGCCTGTTTCGCCGACAATAAATCCGGTGTTGACGATATTACCGCCGTTATTGCGGTTGAAATGCTGGGTCGATCCGATAAAAGCATAAACGCCATCTGCGATTTTCTGTGGATCAAGGTTATAGGTCAGGTCCGCGCCTTTTGCTGTGGGCGATAAAGCAGACAGCATCAGGCACAGCAAAGCTGCACAAAGAAAACGCATGTTTTTAACTTTCAGGATGTCTTGGGACGTTTACGTTAAATTCGTTGGCATTATTGTCGCGACCAGAAACCCGCAAACTTGGCTGGTTTCGGTTGGGGAAATCGAGGGTCAGGACCGGATTTTCACTGACAGGTTCTTTCGGTTTAAACCGACTGATGACATTGCCATTTTCGTCATGGACGTTGATTTCTTCCACATAAAAGACAGGGACGTCCCCGGAAAGCCCGGTATCCATCGGATGATTCAGATGAATGCGCAGACGTTGGGTGTCGCCACGTTGCCAGACCTGACCGCGTGCTTCCAACAGATGGTCCGCCCAGTCACTGGATGCCATTTGTTGCGGGGCAGCAGCGCAGCCACCACCTTCGGCCATTACAAATGTACCGTTCATATGCCACACGCCATCTTTTGTTTTGGCAATGGCATGGATGACGCTGGCTTCATTCAGTTTCACCCGGGTGCCAAAGGCAGGCTTGGCTTGCATCGGATAAAAACGCGCCGCAATGGGGAAGGGGTTTAGATCCGTCATCAGGACGATCTCTTCAACATCCCCTAACGCACTTGCATCCACCGATACCGGGACCTGAAAGTTGCTTTCTGCATCCACCGGGGCAAAGATTTTAACGCGCTCATCCACAACCACCTTGGCATCGCCAAAGGTTTCTTCCGCCAGATATTCCCACATGGGGGAATCATAAGGGTCCTTGGGGATATTATCCGCTGCGTGCCCCTGTGCGCTGAAGGCCAGAATGGCTGTTGCCAGAAGTAACCGTTTAATCATCTTTTGGCCGTCCTTAGTTGTAAAAACTTGCAGGTGGTTTGATGTAGGTAAGCCCGTGCTTTTTAAAAATCGCTTCCATGCGCCCATCGGCGATCATGGCAGCAATGATATCGGTGACCGCATATCCTAATTGGCGATAGTCTGTCTTGATTGCAAGACCCAGAAGCCAGGTATCCTTGGACAGACCCGGTGTCGGGACTTTGCCGATATCGTAATCTGATTGTTTGTCCCCCAGTGATCCTTCAACGACACTGCGCGGGCCCATCATGCCAGCGGTCTTTTTCGCCTTAAGTTCTTTTGCGCCATCATAGATGTTGGTGTAATGGACTACATTGTTGCGGATGGATCCACCAAAGGCGCCTGTCAGATACATATCGGCCAGACTGTCCAGTTCTACGGCGATCTTTTCATAGCGATAGACGGCCAAAGTGGCGTCTTTGCCCACTTGCTTGATATCGCGGGCTACAACCATATCTTCCTGAAAATAAGGGGCCAGCAGCACGATCAGTTCGTTTCGTTTTTCAAGCGCTTTATCATAGGGGATATGCAGCATGACATCTGCGACTTGACCGCCCAGGTAATGTCCTTTCCAGATGGCATTACGCAGATCATCATCGACATTTTCATCGGCGGTTTGCTGGATCAGGTTTAATCGGACATTGAATTCTTTGGCGATAACTTGTGCGATTTCAACATCAACGCCGACCATCTTGCCTTTTTCTTTATAGGAAAAGGGGGGGAAGTCGCGATAGACGGCAATTGAAATTTCGCCTCTGTCCATGATGTCATCAAAAGAAAGCGCAAACCCGGGTTGTGGGTTTGCGCATACAAGTAATAACAGGGAGGCTAAGAAGCCAGGAAAAACGGGAGCTTTTCTCGCTTCATCACCAGCATGTCTGAGGCTAAGAGACATGCGATATGCAGAAGTTAGCAGCTGCAATAGAAATAAGATATACGACTTTAGACTGGTTCTAATCATTTTCTGGACATACATTGAATGGTGTATTTTCCGCTGACCGAGATGGTACGGTCCCACGGGGTGTAAATCTGACAAAGCTGTCGGGCGTTCTTAACCCACCAGATATTGATATCGGCGCCGCCCTCATCGTTTTTAAAATCAAACGTTTTTTTTGATTTGGCGGCGACAAAACCCTTACCGCCGATGGAAGAAACCTTGATTTCCTGTGTGCTGTTATTTTCCACCATGACCTTGCCTGCCTCAGCAGAGAAAGAGACACAGGAAAATAGGGCAATAGCGGCAAGCAGTTTATTCATCGCGAAACTCTGGTGGATTTATCATTCCTGTAAAAATATCAATTGAAACGATTGTCTTCTATTCGACAAAGGTCGAGTTGCTGATTGGTCTTATTCGCTGTTCAATATCCATAAGATACTCGCCCTTTTGAATGAGGTTAAAATGATCCGTCGCTTTGTCCTGGCACTGACTGTTTTGTGTCTGGGAACTGTCACCGCACAGGCACAAGAAATGATGACTGTTTCTGTGGCCTTTGTGTCGCAGGAAGTTGAACTGCCACCTGCGCTTTCCAATCTGGATGAAGTGCCGGATGATCTTGGCTTGCAAGGGGCCCGTCTGGGGCTGCGTGATAACAACACCACAGGCAAGTTCATGAAGCAAAAGTATGAACTGGAAGAAACCACCCTTCGTGAAGATGAGGATGCCGTTGCAGCTGTTTTGGAATTGGTAAAGAAAGGTCACCAATTATTTGTTCTTGATCTGCCTTCTGACAGTTTGAAGAAAGTTCTGGCAGGTGTGCGCGACAAAAATATTTTATTTTTTAACGCCCGATCCAAGGATAATGACCTCAGACAACAATCTTGTGATGCCCGAATGCTCCATACCATCCCAAGTCGTGCGATGCTGGGCGATGCCCTGGCACAGTTTATGGTGACCAAACGCTGGCAGAAATGGTTCCTGATCGCAGGTCAACGGGCTGAGGATGTGAAATTTGCCGACAGCCTGAAACGATCTGCCAAAAAGTTTGGGGCAAAGATTGTGGAAGATAAATCCTGGGATGGGGCGCGCGATGCGCGCCGCACAGCACAGGCGGAAGTGCCGCTTCTGACGCAAGGCCCAGATTATGATGTGCTGATGGTTGCTGATGAACTGGGGGATTTCGGGGAATATCTGATGTATCGCACCTTTGATCCACGCCCGGTGGCGGGCACCCAAGGACTGTTCTCGGTTGGATGGTACTGGACGCAGGAACAATGGGGTGCAGCACAGCTTCAGAAACGCTTTGCCAAAAAAACCAGGCGCCGCATGGGTGAACGCGATTACGCTACCTGGGTGGCTGTGCGTTCTATCGGCGAAGCAGCCACACGCACCAAATCAAATGCCTATGAAGACCTGAACGGTTATATTCGCAGTGATGATTTCCAGCTCGCCGCCTTTAAAGGACGCAAGCTGTCGTACCGTAAATGGAATGGCCAGTTGCGCCAGCCGATTGCTTTGAGCGCGGCCCGTTCATTGGTGGCACAAGCCCCGCTTGAAGGATTTCTTCATAAAACAACAGAACTTGATACCCTCGGCTTTGATCAGCCAGAGACCCAATGTAAGGAATTCTTGAAATGATGAAATTTGTCGCACCGCTCCTTTGTGCCACATTTTTAAGCCTGTCGGCCGATGCGGCCACCGTTTATGTGTCGAACGAGAAAGATGACACGGTCTCTGTTATCGATCTGAAAAGTCGTGAAGTCGTGCGCACGTTTGAGGTTGGTCAGCGCCCCCGTGGTATTATCCTCAGTAAGGATCACAAGAAGCTTTATGTCTGCACATCCGATGATGACACGGTTGAAATTTATGATGCAGAAACGGAAAAGAAACTGGGTGAGTTGCCATCGGGTGCTGACCCGGAACAATTTGCGCTGCATCCTGATAACCGCATGCTCTATATCGCCAATGAAGATGATGCGCTGACGACTGTGGTGGATGTGGAAAGCGGCGAAGTCTTGGCCCAGGTCGATGTCGGTGTGGAACCGGAAGGGATGGCGGTCAGCCATGATGGCAAGATCGCAGTGACCACATCTGAAACCACGAATATGGTGCACTGGATTGATACGTCCAAGCAGGAACTGTTTGATAACACATTGGTTGATCAACGTCCCCGCCATGCAGAATTTGAACAGGATGACAGCCTGTTGTGGGTATCCTCTGAAATCGGCGGGACGGTTTCGGTGATGAATGTGAAGGAACGCACCATCATCAAGAAGATCAACTTCGCTATCAAAGGCATCCATAAAGATCGCGTTCAGCCCGTTGGCATTCAACTGAGCAAAGACGGCAAATATGCCTTTGTGGCTCTTGGTCCGGCAAACCATGTGGCAGTGGTCAACCGCAAAACGTTTGAAGTCGAAAAATACATTCTGGTGGGGCGCCGCGTCTGGCATATGGCCTTCAGCCCGGACCAGAAAACCCTGATGACCACCAATGGCGTCAGTGGGGATGTGACTTTTGTGGATGTGGATAGCCTGAAAGCGGTAAAATCTGTTAAGGTTGGTCGTTACCCATGGGGGATGGCCGTTAAACCATGACCGATATTCTGTGCGCAGAACAGCTTTGTTATACCTATAAAACAGGGAAAGAGGCCTTGAAGGAGGTCTCTTTTTCTGTGCGCAAAGGGGCGTTTTGTGCGCTGTTGGGACCCAACGGGGCGGGGAAGTCCACTTTCTTTTCCCTGGCAAGTGCCTTGATCAAACCGGGGCAGGGAGGGCTTCGCATCTGTGGGCATGATGTGGCGAAAAATCGCACCAAGGCCTTGGCAAAGCTGGGCCTTGTCTTTCAGCAAACCACCCTTGATCTGGATTTGACGGTCGCACAGAACCTTCGATATTTCGCCAGCCTGCATGGTATTTCCAGTAAGCAGGCCAATATGCGCATTCAGGAAGAACTGGAACGTCTTAACCTGTTTGACAGGGCCAATGAAAAGGTGCGCTTGTTAAATGGCGGGCATCGCCGTCGTGTGGAAATTGCCCGTGCTTTGCTGCATGAACCGGACGCTTTGCTGCTGGACGAAGCCACGGTCGGACTGGATGTGAAGACGCGTGCTGATCTGGTCAAACATGTGCATAGCCTGTGTCAGGATAATGGGGTGGGGGTTCTCTGGGCGACCCACCTGATTGATGAGATTGAAGACACGGACGATGTGGTCATCCTGCATCAGGGCAATGTGGTGGCCCAAGGGCGCGCCGATGAACTGGCTGATCCTGCCCTTGAAGAAACCTTTCATAAATTGACCGGGGCAAGTGGGGCATGAATATGTATATCTCCTGCTTCAAAGGCGTTGTGATGCGCGAGCTGTTGCGGTTTTTGCAGCAACGTGAACGGTTTTTTGCCGCACTCGTACGTCCCTTGATGTGGCTGTTTGTCTTTGCTGCTGGCTTTCGTGCTGCCCTTGGGGTGTCGATCATCGAACCTTATGACACCTATATCACCTATGAGACCTATATCCTTGCAGGCCTTGTTGGGATGATCCAGTTGTTCAACGGGATGCAGAGCTCGTTATCCATGGTCTATGATCGGGAAATGGGCAGCATGCGGGTCTTGTTGACCAGTCCCATGCCGCGCTGGTTTTTGTTGGCAGGCAAATTGATTGCTGGGGCCTTGGTGTCGATCTTGCAGGTCTATGTCTTCCTGCTGATTGCTTACCTGTTTGGGATTGAAGTGCCCTTGCTGGGCTACCTTCAGGTCTTTCCGGTTCTGATTGTCACTGGTGTTATGCTGGGTTCACTCGGGATGGTTCTGTCGTCATGGATCAAACAGCTGGAAAATTTTGCGGGCATCATGAACTTTGTCATCTTCCCTATGTTCTTTCTGTCGTCCGCACTTTATCCCTTGTGGAAAATCGCAGAATCTAGTGAGTTTCTGGTGAATCTTTGTCATGTCAATCCGTTCACCTATGCGGTCGAGCTGATCCGTTTTTCCATGTATGGCAAGTTTAACGAGATGGCGTTGCTGATCTGTATCGGCGCAACCTTGCTATTCTCTCTGATTGCCATCTGGGGGTATGATCCGATGAAGGGGAAGAAATGAGGAGGCTTGCCTTCGTCGCTTTATTTATCCTGAGCGCCTGCAGCACGGTGCCGGTGCCGGATGGCTTCAGGATGAACAAATATAAAGCCCCGGTCCCAAGTTATGTGCCAGGCGGGGAAACGATTTCTATTTCAGAAGCGGTTATTTTAAAAGAGAAGGGCGCAATCTTTGTTGATGTGATCGGTTCTGGAAAACTTCTCACACCCGGTATTGATGATGAATGGCTGGTTGTACGCCCGCATATGTCTATTCCGGACAGTCATTGGTTGCCCGATGTGGGGCGTGGGGCTTTGACGACAAAGCAGCAGGCTTATTTTGAACAGTCTCTTGAAGCTTTGAGTGACGGTGACAAAACAAAGCCATTGGTGTTCTTCTGCCTTAAATCCTGCTGGATGTCTTGGAATGCGACCAAGCGTGCTGCCGCCATGGGCTATCAGCGCCTTTATTGGTTACCGGATGGAAAAGATGGTTGGGAAGCGGCTGGGCTTCCCTTGAAGCAGGTTAAGCCTTTTTCGGGCGGCGGCGTGGTTTCTGAGTAGCGTCCTTTTTCTTTTCCAGGTAACGTTCCAGACGACGGCGGGACACATCCTGTCGGCTTTCTTCACGTTCCAGGTCTCGCATGATTTCCTGCACATAAGCCAAATGTGCTTTGGCGGCCTGTCGGGCCTGATCCGGGTCGCCTGCCATGATCGGCTCATAAATCGCACGGTGTTGTTTTAACAAAAGGTCACGCGCGCCACGACGGGTGTAAAGCTGCATCCGGTTATAGAAGACGCCTTCGCGCAGGATATTGACCATGGCGCGCATGATATGCAGCAGTACGGCATTGTGTGAAGATTCCGCAATGATCAGGTGGAAGTCCGCATCGATCTCCGCTTCTGAATGGGGATCATCATCTTCATGGGCTTCTTCCATGCTTTCAAAGCAGGCCTGCAAAAGTTCCCGGTCCGCATCTGTTGAACGCATGGCAGCGAGATAAGCGGCATTACCTTCAATGATGGATCTAAATTCCACAAAATCCATGGCGGTATCCGGATTGGTCTGGAACATCTGCATTAACGGGTCTGTCAGGGAGGGAGCAAGGAAGTTCTGCACATAGGTGCCACCACCCTGTCTGGTTTCCACAAGACCTTGCTTTTCCAACTGCTGAATCGCGGTGCGCAGACTCGGGCGTGAAACCGACATTTGGGTCGCGAGCTCACGTTCCGGCGGTAATTTGTCGCCCGGTGACCAAATGCCCTGGAGAATATTTTTTTCCAATTGCTGTGCAACGACATCTGAGATTTTACCTTGTTTGACGCGTCCGTAGTCCATTGAAATTCCTTAAAACACCGATTTTTTGTACGTTTATTACCTATCATTATAGGCAGTTTATTCACAAATTGCACTATACCCAATACTGCGTAGGCTGCAAGTACGGTTTAATTGGTAATCCAAAATTACCTGTTTACATAATTGGTAAAATAAACTAACCAATTTACACGATGTAGCTCATGGGGCGTAAAAACCAAGGGCCAATAACAATAAAAACTTTGAATTATTTTTCTTTTGTAACGGTCACTCATCTGACCCTTTTTATGTAACCTTGGGAGGTTATATTTTATGCGTAAGCTTATCCTTGCTACTGCTGCTGCGGCGGCACTCTCTCTTACAGCTGCTGCTCCTGCATCTGCTGGTAAAGTTCTTCTTAAAACACCGATCGCTTTTGGTACGCACCTGCCAGGTCTGGGGACACCAATCGTACGCGTTGCTGAACAACTGGGCGCTATGTCCGGCGGTACAATCAAGATGAAAGTCTATGAGCCAAAGAAACTGGTTGCACCTTTCGAAATCCTGGACGCTGTTTCTACGGGTAAAGTAAACTCTGGCTTCGCAACAGCCGGTTACTGGTCTGGTAAAATGAAAGCTGCGAACCTGTTTTCTGCTGTACCTTTCGGTCCAGAAGCTGGTGAATATATGGCTTGGTTGTACTACGGTAACGGTCTGAAACTGTACCAAGGTATGTATGACGATGCGGGCTACAATGTAAAAGTTCTGCCATGTGCGATCATCGCGCCAGAAACATCTGGTTGGTTCCCGAAACCAATTGAAAAGCCAGAAGATCTTAAAGGTCTGAAAATGCGCTTCTTCGGTCTGGGCGGTAAAGTAATGCAGAAACTCGGCGTTTCTACATCCCTGCTGCCAGGTGGCGAGATTTTCCCTGCAATGGAAAAGAAAGCCATCGATGCGTCTGAATTCTCTATGCCTGCAATCGACAAACTGCTTGGTTTCCACAAACTGGTTAAATACAACTACTTCCCAGGTTGGCACCAGCAAGCAACTGTCTTCGAACTGCTGATCAACGGTGATGCGTGGAAGAAGATGGACAAGGGCCAACAGGCTATCGTTGAAAACGCATGTAAAGCTTCCATGGCACAGTCTTTGGCAGAAGGTGAAGCTATCCAGTTCGACCAAATGAAAGAAAACGTTGAGAAGCACGGCGTTAAAATCATGACCTGGAACGACACAATGCTCGCTGCATTCAAAGGCGCATGGGACGAAGTTGCTGCTGAAGAATCTCAGGACCCAGGCTTCAAGAAAGTCTACGACGACCTGACAACTTTCCGTACTGGCTATCAAATCTGGAAAGAAAACGCTTTCTTGCCGCGTAAGTAAGATACTTCCTCCCTACTGTATCGAACTTACTTATTTGGCGCGGTGTACTTAACCCGACACCGCGCCACTTTTTTAGGAAAAACGCCTTTTAAAGTCATCGTTCAGGAAAGTCATTCCCGCGAAAGCGGGAGCTCTGACGGAACCACACAGATCCCGCTTTCGTGAGGATGTCGAATGAAGGCCAAATAAGAAATAGGAAGGGCAATCTGATGGGTACACCCAGTGATCTTCCCCCACATCCACATGTCGCCGAGAAGGTTGACGAAATTAAAATGCATGAGGACGAAAAACACGTTCCTCTGCCCGATGCCATCGATAAATTTATCCGCTACGTCGGTAATGTTGTTTGTGGTGTAAATGGTCTTCTGGTTCTGGCAATTATAGGTAACGTGGCTTTGCGCTACGGGTTCAGTAATGGTCAGATCTGGCTGGAAGAATTGCAATGGCACCTTTATGGTGCTGGTGTGATGATGGGGCTGTCTTATGCACAGGTAAATGACAGTCATATCCGTGTTGATATTTTTCATGCACGTTTTTCTGATCGCACAAAACGTATTATCGAAATTATCGGTATCCTTTTATTTATTCTCCCGTTCATCTGGGTTGTTTTCTATCACAGTCTCGACTTTGTGGCCGATGCCTGGCGTACAGGCGAACGTTCGGACGCCCCGTTGGGTCTGCCGTTCCGTTGGGCGATCAAGGCTGTTATTCCGCTGTCCTTTGGCCTGTTAGGTCTGGCTATTCTTTCGCGTCTCTATCGCGACGTCTATCTGCTCGTGAAAGGTCGTTAAGATTATGGAAAATGAAATTCTTGTTGGCGCGATGTTCGCCACGTTCATCGTCTTTTTATTCACAGGTATTCCGGTCGCCTACGTTCTTGGCGGCGTTGGTGTCCTGTTCGCCGGGATCGGCTACTTCGCCGATATCTATCTTGATACTTTCACCGGGCTAGATTTCTTAACGCTTGGTCTGGTTGTTAACCGTGTCTTTAAGATCATGGATAACTGGGTCCTTGTGGCCTTGCCGATGTTTATCTTCATGGGGCTGATGCTGGATGAATCCGGTATTGCGGAACGTCTGATGAAATCCATGCAGGAACTGTTCGGTAAAGTGCGCGGTGGTCTGGCGATTACGGTAACCTGTATCGGGATTATTCTTGCCGCTTCCACCGGGATTATCGGTGCTTCGGTTGTTCTGTTGGGCCTGCTTTCCCTGCAACCAATGTTGCAGCAGGGCTATAACAAGCAATTGGCCGTGGGTACGGTTGCCGCATCCGGTTGTCTGGGTATTTTGATCCCGCCATCCATTATGTTGGTGATCATGGCGGATCAGTTGGCTTTGTCCGTTGGTGACCTGTTCATGGGCGCTGTTTTCCCGGGTCTTTTGCTGGGTGCACTCTATATTGTTTACATTCTGGTTTACGGCCTGATCAAACCATCGCATACCCCATTGGCTGATGATCGTCGTGATCTTGAACTTCATGTCATCTGGGATGTGATCAAAGCGGTTATGCCTGCGGTTCTGCTGATCTTTGCAGTACTGGGTTCCATCTTTGCCGGTATGGCGACACCAACCGAAGCATCCGGTGTGGGTGCCATGGGCGCAACATTGCTTGCTGCGTTCTATCGTAACCTGAACTTCAAGGTTCTGTTCGAAGTGTTGAAAGCGACCTTTAACACCACGGCTTACATCTTTGCGATCTTCTTAGGCGCGACTTGTTTTGCGCTGGTCCTTCGTGAACTGGGTGGGGATGAGATCATCGAAAATGCCTTGACCAGCCTACCATTTGGCCCCTACGGCATTATCCTTGTGATCCTTGGCTTTGTTTTCCTGCTGGGCTTTATCCTGGACTGGATTGAAATCACTCTGATCGTTCTGCCCTTGCTGGCCCCGGTTATTTCTGCACTGGAACTCAGCATTCAGGGCTACGGTGTGATTGATAACCCTGATCTGGTCTGGTTCGTGATGCTGGTGGCGATGACCCTGCAGACGAGCTTCTTAACCCCGCCCGTTGGGTTCGCGCTCTTCTATCTGAAAGGGGTGTGCCCGCCGGAGATTAAGCTGATGGATATTTATAAAGGTGTTGTTCCTTTCATTATCCTGCAGTTGATCGGTCTCTCCATTGTTGCGCTCTACCCAACGATCGTAACCTGGCTGCCTAGTGTGGCGTACGAGTAGGAGACTGGTTTTGGGCAGGTGGGAGGCAAATAGATTGCCACCTGCCCTTAAAGAACTCCGCCGTAAATTCACAAAACCTATCACTTGTGAAGTTTGCGGAGGCCGAGACCGGTGCATTGTATTTTGTTGAAAATGAAAGCAATGGACGGGTGTGTAGGACAGTTCCCCCTGTTCCTATCGCCGATATCCGGAATCGCAAAAGTGGTGAATGCTTAAGTGATGTCCCCGCACTCTTAAGTCGGTTGGCCCGATCAGCGACGGGTCAACCCACCACAACTTGATTAAAATAGACGTCAAAGCCTCGTCAAGAAGGTGTGAGATAAATCAAAACCAGATGGTCTCGTCAAAGAAATGGATTTGTTTCATGAGTAATGCCGCCAGCAAAAATGATCTGTCGAACCTACGTGACAGTGCCCTGGTGAAGGAATTGACAGCGTCAGACTTTAATGTTCTGAAAGAAAAACAAATGGATGGCGCAACAAAAATTGCCACCTATAAAGCTGTGACGGAGGCAGTGAATACCCAGGTTCATGAGGTTGAACGCGATAACTGGATTGATGAAATGCAGGCCGTGCTGGCCGAAAAAGGCATTGGCCAGTTAATGTATGGTGCCAACAGTGATTTGGGTAAGAAGCTGGAAAGTGATTGGGATGAGTCTGGAATCAGCCTTGTGCAGTACCAGACTACCACGGAAGAAAGCAAAGATACGCTGTTTAGTGTAGATGCAGCAATTACAAGTACGTTAGGTGCAATTGCTGAGACAGGTAGTCTCATTTTGTGGCCAACCAAAGAGGAACCGCGCCTTTTGTCGCTGACATCCCCTGTTCATGTGGCAGTGGTTTCAGCTGATCAGTTCTACACGACTTTCTACGAAGCTATTGAAGTTAATAATTGGGCCGCCAATATGCCAACCAATGCCTTGTTGATTTCTGGTCCAAGCAAGACCGCCGATATTGAACAGGAACTTTGTTATGGCGTCCATGGCCCCAAAGAGTTGATCGTCTTTATCGTGCATTAGGCAGAAGTTGGTAGGCTTCCTTACCCAGTCTTGGTGAATGGGGAAAGGATGCATAACCTGATAAAATAATAGGAATAGTGAATTTGGTATTACCTTTACTTTTTCCCAGAAAGTACAGTATGTTCCCACCGCCGGATCATAAATATCAAATTAACCTGATTAATAAATGAGTATAATTATGATCAATCGTCCTGAAAAAATTCAACGCCTTTTAGCTGCCAACCGTGGGGAGATCGCTATTCGGATTTGCCGAGCGGCTTCCGAACTTGGCATCCAAACGGTTGCAATTTATTCACAAGAAGACCGTTTTGCCCTTCACCGTTTTAAAGCAGATGAATCCTATCTGATCGGCGAAGGTAAAGGTCCTGTTGAAGCCTATCTGGATATTGAAACCATCATCCGCATTGCAAAGGAAGCCAAAGTCGATGCGATCCACCCGGGGTATGGTTTCCTTTCTGAAAACCCGACATTTGCCCGTCGTTGCCGTGAAGAAGGTATCATCTTTGTTGGTCCAACCCCTGAAGTTATGGAAGGTTTGGGTAACAAGGTATCAGCCCGCGAACTTGCCCTGAAAGCAGGTGCGCCTGTTGTTCCGGCAACAGATGCGCTGCCGGATGACGAAGCAACCATCATCGCTGAGGCCGCCAAGGTTGGTTATCCTATGATCACCAAGGCGTCCTGGGGCGGCGGTGGCCGTGGTATGCGTGAAATTAATTCTGAAGAAGAATTACTGCGCGAAGTTGATGCGGCCAAACGTGAAGCCAAAGCTGCGTTTGGTAATGACGAACTGTATCTCGAAAAACTGGTGCGTCGCGCCCGTCACGTGGAAGTTCAGGTCATGGGCGATACACATGGCAATATCGTCCATCTGTTTGAACGTGACTGTTCCGTTCAGCGTCGTAACCAGAAAGTGGTCGAACGCGCACCAGCACCTTATCTTTCAGAAGAAAAACGTGCTGAAGTTTGCGAAGCTGCCCTGAAAATCGCACGTACCGCTGGTTACTCTTGCGCAGGTACCGTTGAATTCCTGATGGATGTGGATACGGAAGAATTCTACTTCATCGAAGTAAACCCGCGTGTTCAGGTAGAACATACGGTGACAGAGGTCGTAACAGGTATTGATATCGTTCAGGCCCAGATCCGCATCTGTGAAGGCGCGATGATCGGTCGTGATGACAGTGGTGTTCCAAATCAGGAAGACATTAAATTGAACGGTCACTCCATCCAGTGTCGTGTGACAACCGAAGATCCGGACAACAACTTCATTCCGGATTACGGTAAAATCCTGGCCTATCGTGGTGCGACTGGCTTTGGCATCCGTCTGGATGGTGGCACGGCGTTTTCCGGTGCGCTGGTGACGCGTTACTATGACAGTCTGCTGGAAAAAGTAACGGCCTGGGGCAAGACACCAAACGAAGCCATTGCCCGTATGGACCGTGCCTTGCGCGAATTCCGTATCCGTGGTGTGGCGACGAACCTTGTGTTCCTGGAAAATGTGCTGTCGAACGAGAAGTTCCTCTCCGGCGTTTACACAACCAAGTTCATCGATACAACGCCAGAACTGTTTACAGCGCCTAAGCGTAAAGACCGTGCCTCCAAGCTGTTGAACTTCTTGGGCGAAGTCATGGTCAACGGCAACCCGGAAGTGGCAGGGCGCAAACGTCCGGACCATATCCGCAATACCGATGCGCCAAACTACGCGGTGCCGCTTGATGGCGGTTTGAAACAGATGCTGAAGGATCAAGGTCCAAAAGCGGTTTCTGACTGGATGTTGAAACAGGATCGTCTGCTGCTGACCGACACCACCATGCGTGATGCGCACCAGTCTTTGCTGGCAACCCGCGTGCGTACGGACGATCTGGTCAAGATCGCACCGACCTATGCAGCCCGTCTGCCGGAACTTTTCTCGGTTGAATGCTGGGGCGGGGCGACCTTTGATGTGGCCATGCGTTTCCTGAAAGAATGTCCATGGGATCGTCTGGAAAAACTGTCAGCAGCTATGCCAAACCATTTAACGCAAATGCTGCTGCGGGCTTCAAACGGTGTGGGTTATACCAACTATCCGGATAACGCGGTTAAGTATCTGGTGGACCGTTCTGCGGCGGCAGGCATGGATGTCTTCCGTGTGTTTGACAGCCTGAACTGGGTTGAAAACATGCGTGTTGCCATGGATGCAGTGCTTGATACGGGTAAAATCTGTGAAGCAGCTGTGTGTTACACTGGTGATATTCTGGACCCAAAACGTTCCAAGTATGATCTTAAATACTACGTCGATATGGCGAAAGAGCTTGAAAAAGCAGGTGCTCATATCATCGGTCTGAAAGATATGGCGGGTCTGTTGAAACCAGCGGCTGCCACACAGCTGATTACCGCCTTGAAGAATGAAGTCTCTATTCCGATCCATTTCCATACACACGATACATCCGGGATTGCCGCTGCCTCGATTTTGGCGGCATCTGAGGCTGGTGTCGATGCGGTGGATGGTGCGCTTGATGCGATGAGTGGGTTGACCTCTCAGGCCAACCTTGGTTCCATCGTTGCAGCTTTGCGTAACACTCCGCGTGACACCGGCCTTGATCAAATCGCGATGCGTAAAGTGTCGGATTATTGGGAAGATGTGCGCGCGAATTACGTTGGTTTCGAAAGTGAAATCCGTTGCGGTACATCTGACGTTTATAACCACGAAATGCCCGGTGGTCAGTATACCAACCTGCGCCAACAGGCCCGCAGCCTGGGCATTGAAGAACATTGGTCAGAAGTGTCTGATGCCTATGCCGATGTTAACCAGATGTTTGGTGATATCGTCAAGGTAACGCCATCTTCCAAAGTTGTTGGTGATATGGCGCTGATGATGATCACCTCTGGTCTCACACGTGCGGATGTTGAAAACCCGGATAAGGAAATCGCATTCCCTGAATCCGTTGTTTCCTTCTTCCGTGGTGAATTGGGCCAGCCAACTGGTGGCTTCCCTGAGGCTTTGCAGAAGAAGGTTCTGAAAGGTGAAACACCGATTACGGTTCGCCCAGGGTCTGTGATGGATCCGCTTGATCTGGATGGGGAACGTGCCAAGGCTGAAGAACTGGCGGGTCGTGAGATTTCAGAAAATGAACTGGCGTCTTACATCATGTATCCAGCTGTGTTCCGTGATTATGTCAAACACCAGAATGAATTTGGTGATGTGACGGTTCTGCCGACAGGGGCGTTCTTTTATGGGATGGAAACAGGTGATGAAATCGCTGTGGACATCGAAAAAGGGAAAACCCTGTTCATTCGTTTCCGTGCCATGTCCGAAGCAGATGAAGAAGGTCGCCGCACGGTCTTCTTTGAACTGAACGGTCAGCCGCGTAACGTGAAGATCACAGATACAAGCCAGGCCCCGAAAAAAGAAGCCGCACCAAAAGCGGAAGACGGCAATGAAAACCATGTCGGCGCGCCTATGCCGGGTCTGGTTGTTTCTGTAGCCGTTAAAGAAGGTGATACGGTGGAACGCGGTGATGTGCTCCTGTCGATTGAAGCCATGAAGATGGAAACATCTGTTCTGGCTGAAAAATCAGGCACCATCGAACGTGTTGTCGCTTCTGCTGGCACGCAGGTCGATACCAAGGACCTGCTGGTCGTTGTTGCATAAAAGGAAAAAGAACATGCTGCCCACTCCCTACAACAAACTCTTAGACAGCCTGAATGTGACCTTTCCAAAGGAACGACTGGTCACAGATCCGTTGCGCACGTTGGCTTATGGAACAGACGGTAGTTTCTATCGCCTGATCCCGAAGATTGTTGTGATTGTAGAGAGTGAGGCAGACGTTCAGGAACTTTTGAAACAATGTCATGACTGGAACACGCCTGTCACCTTCCGTGCGGCAGGCACCAGTCTTTCCGGACAGGCTGTGACCGATAGTGTCCTGGGCTTGCTCGGGGATAACTGGAACGGGTTCAAGCTGTCGGAAGATCATTCCAAAGTCAGCCTGCAACCCGGTGTGGTTGGCGGGCAAGCCAACGCCAAACTGGCTGCATTTGGCAAAAAGATCGGCCCTGATCCGGCGTCGATCAATGCGGCTAAAATTGGGGGGATTGCGGCGAATAACGCATCGGGTATGTGTTGCGGAACAGCCCAGAACAGTTATCGCACTTTGTCCAGCATGCGTGTCATCTTAAATGATGGCACCTTGCTGGATACAGGCGATAAGCAGTCTGTTGACTCTTTTCGTCAATCTCATTCTCAACTGCTGAACGAACTGGACGAATTAGCGCGCAACACCAAGGATAATGAAACCCTGCGCGCACGCATTGAACAGAAATTTAAAATCAAGAATACAACAGGTTACAGCCTGAATTCCCTGATTGATTACACCGATCCTATCGATATCCTGCAACATTTGATGATCGGGTCAGAAGGCACACTGGGCTTTATCGCCGAAGTGACCTATGACACTTGCGTGGAACATGCCTTCAAAGCCTCTTCCATGGTTTATTTCGAAACCTGCGAGATTGCGGCAAAAGCAGTACAGTGTCTGAAAAAAGCACCTGTTGCCGCCGTTGAACTGGTAGACCGTGCAGGCCTGACATCTGTTCAGGATAAGCCGGGGATGCCGGACTTTTTGAAAGATCTGCCAAGCGATGCAACCGCCTTGCTGGTCGAAGTACGCGCAGAAGAACAGGCCGAACTTTATGATTTGATTGAACAAGTAAAAGCCTCGTTCGCCCACATCGCAACCGAACATCCGGTGGAATTTTCTGAAGACCCGGCTGTATGTGCCAGATACTGGGGCATCCGTAAAGGCTTGTTCCCACTTGTTGGCGCCATGCGTGAAACCGGAACATCTGTCATCATTGAAGATGTGGCCTTCCCCATTGAACATCTGGCTGCGGGTGTGGTTGATCTGCACAAGCTCTTTAATGAATATCACTATGACGAAGCGATCATTTTTGGGCATGCGCTTGAAGGTAATTTACACTTCGTCTTTACTCAGGATTTCAATACGGAATCCGAAGTGGATCGTTACGCCAAATTCATGGATGCCGTCTGTGAAATGGTGGTTCATAAATATGATGGCTCGCTTAAGGCCGAACACGGCACAGGGCGTAACATGGCCCCGTTTGTGGAAATGGAATGGGGCGTGGACGCGTTTTCTTTGATGCGCAATATCAAGGAACTGTTTGACCCCGAAGAAATGCTGAATCCCGGTGTTATCATCAATGACGATAAGGACGTTCATCTTAAAAACCTGAAACCGCTGCCAGCGTCTGAAGAGATGGTGGATAAATGTATCGAATGTGGCTTCTGTGAACCCAAATGCCCATCCAAAGGCCTGACCCTGTCCCCACGTCAACGCATCGTTGGCTGGCGCGAAATCTCACGCCGGGATGCTTCAGGCGAAGATTCCAAAGACCTGCGCGCGATCTATGATTATCAGGGGATGGATACCTGCGCGGCCTGTGGTCTATGTGCCACGGCCTGTCCGGTGGGTATTGAAACGGGTGCCTTGATCAAGATGCTGCGCGGACGTCAGCTGTCATCCGGTTCCGGCAAGCTGGGTGAATGGTTTGCCAATAATTATGGCACCGCCATGAATGTAACTTCCATGGGGTTGAAGGCGGCGAACTTCGCCCATGGTATCCTAGGCTCCAAAGTTATGGGCGGTATGACGGGGGCAGTGCGTAAAATCTCCGGCAACCGTATCCCCAAATGGACACCTGCCATGCCAACGGGAGTCTCGTTCAAGGCCCAAGATACGGCAGGCGAAGAAAATGTGGTCGTTTATCTACCCAGCTGTGCCAGCCGCACCATGGGCCCGGCGCGTGGCGATGATAAAAAGACGCCGCTTCCTGTGGTGACTCAGACCCTGTTGGAGAAAGCAGGCTTCACGGTTCGCTTCCCCCATGGGCTGAATGACCTCTGTTGTGGCCAGCCGTTTGACAGTAAAGGTTTGAAAGACCTGGCAGATGGCAAGGCCCGTGCGCTGGAAGAAAGTCTTTTGAAGGCGTCTGACAATGGCAAATACCCCATCGTCTTTGATACGTCGCCTTGTGCTTTCCGCATGAAAACCATGGAAGGGGTGGAACTGACCTTGTCGGATATCACCGAATTTCTTCATGATCATGTGATTGAAAAGCTGGATATCCAGAAACTTGATCGCAAGGTTGCGGTTCATGCCACCTGTTCCACACAGAAGATGGAATTACAGGCGAAATTGAAAGCGATTGTCGATCAGTGTGTCAGTGATGTGATCATTCCGGAACGTGTGGGTTGCTGTGGTTTTGCGGGCGACAAAGGCTTTACAAAGCCGGAATTGAACGAACATGCACTGCGTCATCTTAATGATGACCTGGACGGTGTGGTTGAAGGTTATTCAACCAGTCGGACGTGTGAAATCGGTTTGTCTGAAAAAGCAGGTTTCCCTTATCGCTCAGTCGTTTACCTTCTGGAAGAGTGCGCAAAATAACGCTTTAATATCATTTGAAACGTTTCGCTTTTAGTTGTCCTGTTTTTCGTGTTAAGCTCCCTTAACTGGCTTGTGAATTTCCATAAATAAGGAAGGCAAGTCTTGGTTAGGGAGTCTTAACAAAGGGACGATAAATACATGCAAAAAGCGCTAAACATCAATGCGGACAAGTGCACAGGCTGTCTGCAGTGTGAGGTTGCCTGTTCATTCGAACACACAGGCACCTTCAATCCTTCCAAGTCACGGATCAAAGTATTCAAATTTCATGATGAGGGACGTTTTGTTCCTTATACCTGTACACAATGTTCAGAAGCCTGGTGTCTGCAGGCTTGCCCTGTTGAAGCTATTTCTTATGATGCGGCGACGGGTGCGAAGGTTGTGGCAGACAGTGCGTGTGTGGGCTGTAAAGTCTGTACCATCGCTTGTCCGTTCGGGACCGTCAACTATGTGCCGGATACGGGCAAGGTTGCCAAATGTGACCTGTGTGGCGGTGATCCAAAATGTGCGACGGCCTGTCCAACAGATGCCATCACCTTTGTGGATGCATCGATGACCGGTCTGGACAAAATGCGCAGCTGGGCGGCCAAGACCGACGCTGGCATGCAAGCTGAAGCTTAAGAAAGGGAGAACTCTACGATGTCATGGGCACGTAAATTATTGCGGGTAAACCTTTCCAAAGGCACTTGCACAGAAGAAGCATTGAACATGGACTGGGCGCAGAAATATCTGGGCTCCCGTGGTCTTGCGACCAAATATTTCATTGAAGAAACCGATCCGAAAGTGGATCCGCTGTCCCCTGAAAACAAGCTGATCATGTCAACAGGTCCGCTGACAGGCACCTGTGCATCGACTGCGGGTCGCTACACCGTTGTGACCAAGGGCGCATTGACGGGTGCCATCGCCTGTTCGAACTCCGGTGGTTTCTTCGGGAATGAAATGAAGAATGCTGGCTGGGACATGATTATTTTTGAAGGTAAGGCGGAGAAACCTGTCTACCTGAAACTGATCGATGAAAAAGCTGAACTGGTGGATGCGTCTGATTATTGGGGCAAATCCTGCTGGGATACGGAAGAAGGCCTGAAAGCCGACCTTCAGGACCCACAAGCGCGTGTGGCCTCCATCGGTGTCTCCGGTGAGCAGGGCGTACTGTACGCTTGTGTGGTCAACGATATGGACCGTGCAGCGGGCCGTTCTGGTGTGGGGACCGTCATGGGCTCCAAAAACCTGAAAGCCGTTGTCATTCGTGGCACACGTGGTGTGAAGGTTGAAGATCCGGCTGGCTTCCTGGATGCGACAAACGCAGGGAAAGCTGTTCTGGCTGAAAACCCGGTTACGGGCGCTGGTCTACCAACATACGGTACGCAAGTTCTGATGAACGTGATCAACGAGATGGGTGCCATGCCAACCCGTAACTTCAAGGACGTTCAGTTCGAAGGTGCGGCCAATATCTCCGGTGAGAAAATGCACGAAGTGCGCGCCGATGGCACCAAGAACCTGGTGACAAATGCGGCGTGTTACGGCTGTACCATTGCGTGTCAGCGCGTTTCTACCATCGAGCGTACCCACTATACGGTTAAAGATCGCCCTGAATATCAAGGCGCATCCGGTGGTCTGGAATATGAAGCAGCCTGGTCGCTTGGTTCTGAATGTGGGGTGGACGATATTGAAGCCTGTACATTTGCAAACTTCATCTGTAACGAACAGGGCTATGACCCAATCTCGTTTGGTGCCACTGTTGGTGCGGCCATGGAACTCTTCGAAATGGGCGTTCTGACCACTGAACATACAGGTGGGATTGAGCTGAAGTTCGGCAATGCAAAAGCGCTGACCGATTGTGCAGAACTCGTTGGTAAAGCTGAAGGTTTTGGTGTTGAACTTGGTCTGGGTTCTGCCCGTCTGGCTGAGAAATATGGTCACCCGGAAGTATCCATGTCCGTTAAAAAGCAGGAATTCCCGGCTTATGACGCCCGTGGGATCCAGGGCATGGGACTGACCTATGCCACATCCAACCGTGGTGCTTGTCATTTGCGTTCTTACACCGTTGCTTCTGAAGTTCTGGGTATTCCTGAAAAGACCGATCCGCTGGAAACAGACGGTAAGGCCGGTCTGGTGATGGCCTTCCAGGATGCAACAGCAGCTGTGGATTCATCTGGTCTTTGTATCTTTACGACCTTTGCCTGGTCTTTGGAAGACATTGCACCACAAGTGAATGCGGCGTGTGAAGGTGACTGGACGGTTGAAAGCATGCTGGAAGTGGGCGAACGCGTCTGGAACATGGAACGTCAGTATAATCTGGCAGCCGGGTTCACAGGCAAGGATGATACCCTGCCGCAGCGCTTGCTGAAAGATGCGGCCAAGACTGGCCCTGCCAAAGGCAAGGTCAATGGTTTGGATAAGATGCTGCCGGAATATTACAATATTCGCGGCTGGGATGCGGAAGGCGTTCCAACATCCGAAACCCTCAACCGCTTGGGTCTTGCTTAAGACTTGAAATGGATGAAGCGGGCCGAGACTTTTCGGTCCGCTTCTTTTTTTAGACGGAAAAAGAATATCATGATCGGAATTTTAAAGCGTATTTTCGGTGGCGATNGGCCTTTAACGAAACAGCCCCTGTCCTGGGATGGACAGGGGCTTTTCTTTTGAAAAGGAATTTGGATTTTTTTCGGATTTAGAGTAGAAACATAAAATAGAATTCAAAACATACTTGGGTCTGTCGTGTTTCGAAAATTTGTCACTAGCGGATTGGCTGCGGTCTTCGGATTGTCTTGTCTATGTGCGTCTGCCCAGGCAGAACACTGCCAGAATCCGGTGATTTCCGGCCCGCCAGTCTGGCATCCTTACATTAAAATCGGCGAAGATGGCGCACGATTTGGCCCAGCCGTTGAAGTGGCGCAAAAGGTTCTGGAGCCTTTGTTTGGTGCGCCTGTCCTGGATCGGATCAAACCCTGGACCCGGGTGAAGGAAGAATTGAAATCTGGCGAGATTGATTTCGTTTTTACCATCCTTCATGCCCGAGAACGCGAAAAGCATTATAGCTATACGCAAAGCTGGACATCAGATACTTATGGGATAGTGATGAAAGCCGGGCGCGATATGGACTATATCGGGACGCGCAGTTTGAAGACTTATAAAGGCGGATATCTGCACGGTATCAGCCTGCCGGAACCCTTTAAGGAATATGAAGCCAACAATGGCAATATCCGATCCATCGCCAATGTTTCATCGCTGTTTAAAATGCTGGATACAGGGCGGGTGGATTATCTGATCGTCAGTCTGCGTTCCTTCTGGGGATTGATACCTGATGGCAAGCAGGAAAGTGACTATAATCTGATTACCACATCCGTTGTACGCATCCCTGTTTTTATGGCGGTTTCCAAGAAATCACCCTGCAACAACCATATGACGGATATCAAAGCAGCCTTACAGCCTTTTGTGGAACGGCGTTAACCCCTTATTCCGCAGAAACAGGGGCCAGATCTTTCTCGCCGGAGGCTTGGTCTTCATCCCAGTTTTCTGTTTCTAGCGATTCCGCTTTGGCCACGACGCCTTTGGCTATACGCTTGCTGAAGTAATAAATCCGGCGCAGACGTTCCACCGTTTCCATTTCGCGCGAATAGGTGTGATGGCGGTTTGTGCCTTCTGTCATCAGACGCTGTGCCCCATGTTCGGAAATGGCCTTGGACTCTTTGGCAATGCCGTCTTTCATGTCGATGACCCGCTGGGCTGCTTCTGCATCTTCGTTATGCAGGGCCTCCAGCGCGGTTTCCAGCGCGCGATCGACTTTGTCATGCAGGGATTTCAGCAAATGGGTTGTCTGTGGGCTGACAGTGACTTTTTCTGCGATGCGGCGTTTACCGATCTGAACCATGTCGGTTTCGATCAAATCACCAATGTTTTCCAGATGGTTTGCCGCAGACATCAATCGCACGACCTCGCGCATATCTTCATCGCCTAGAGACTGCGCACCGATTTTGCGCACATACTTAATGATGGTCATGTGAAGCTGATCCACATTGTTGTCCATTTCAGCCACTTTATCCAGGTGCGTGTGTGTTCCGGTTAAAGTGGCGGGGAGAATGGCAGTCATCATCTTCTGTACATGTTTACCCAACTGCCCCAATTCCAGCCGCACAGCATTTAGCGCGATGGAGGGGGTGGAAATCAGCGGTTCTTCCAGATATTTCGGTTTAACAGACAGTTCATTCGAATCAGGCTTAAGCGGGACAAGCTTTTCAACGATCACGGCAAAGGGGGTGACAAACCAGATGAAGATAAAGGCGTTGGCGACGTTGAAGATGGTGTGGGCATTGGCGATATCACGCGCTGTCCCGCTTTCATCCCCACCGATATCGCGAACGATAGCGGCCAGTTGATCCACAAATCCGATCCAGAGCAACACACCTGCGACGTTAAAGAGCACATGAACCACAGCAGCGCGGAAGGCTTCACGTGGCTTGCCTATGGTTGCGAGCATGGCGGTGACGCAGGTCCCCACGTTGGCCCCAAAGATAAGCGCAATGCCACCTGGAAGCGACAGAAGCCCTTGGGTCGCAAGCGCGATAACGATCCCTGTGGTCGCAGAAGAAGACTGTACGAGCGCCGTAAAAGCTGCGCCTACCAACAGGCCGAGGATTGGGTTTTCCATGGAGACCATCAGGTCCAGGAAAGGCTCGTAACTGCGAAGCGGTTGCATGGCCTCGCTCATCAGGTTCATGCCCAAAAAGACCATGCCCAGCCCCATCAGCATATTACCATATTGCTTAAGTTTGTCATTGCGCCCAAAGAACAGCATGGCAAAGCCAACAGCGACCATCAGCATGGCGAAATGGGTGATTTTGAAGGCAATGATCTGGGCAGTGATGGTGGTGCCGACATTGGCCCCCATGATGATCCCGATGGACTGGCTGAGCTTCATCAGGCCTGCGCTGATAAAACCGACGACCAAAACGGTGGTGACAGACGAGGACTGAATAACGGCGGTAACAAAGGCCCCGGTGAACATCCCGATGAAGCGGTTGGACGTTAATTTGCCCAAAATTGTTTTCATCTTTTCCCCGGCAACGGCCTTAAGGCCGGCAGAGAGTTGTTCCAATCCAAAGAGGAAGAGGGCGAGACCGCCTGCTAATCCTACGGAGATGTTGAAGATGTCGAGTTCGTTACCAGTCGCCATGACTTTTCCCACCTTTTATTATTGTTCTGTCATAAAAGTGTAACCCAATGATAAGGGGTGATCAAATTAAACCTTTGGAGCAAAAGGATAATGGTGGCTTGCATTGCACACGGTTTAGGGATAGAGAGCTTAGCAAGGTTAAGTTTTCAGGTGAGTGTTCGTGGACGCGTTATTTTCTGATCCCGTTTTTATGATGCAGATCGGGGCCGCTTTGGCCGTTACAGGTGTCGTCGCGGGTATTCTGGCAGGATTGTTGGGGGTCGGTGGCGGCATAGTGATTGTGCCTGTGCTGTTTTTTCTGTTTCAGAAATTCGGCACATCGGCGGATATGGCGATGTTTGTCGCCGTTGGGACATCGCTTGCGACCATTATTGCAACCTCTATTTCCTCTGTTCGCTCGCATCATAAAAAGGGTGGGGTGGACTGGCCTTTGTTGCGCAAATGGACACCGGGTGTGGTGATCGGTGTTGTGGCAGGCACTGTTCTGGCTTCAGCGCTTAAAGGACAGGTGCTGACCGTGATGTTTTCCATCCTTGCCTTCATCGTTTCGTTGCGAATGCTGCTGAGTTCCAAAAACGCCCATTTGGCAGAAAAACTTCCGGGTCAACCACTTGAGTTTATTTATGCTTTTATTATCGGTAGTATTTCCGTCATGATTGGGATTGGTGGGGGGAGCATTAGTGTTCCTATTCTAAATGCCTATAATGTTCCCATGCGAAAAGCGGTGGCGTGCGCATCTGGCATTGGCCTTGTGATCGCTGTTCCTGGTGCTATCGGGTTTATCGTTGCCGGGTGGGGGACAGAAGGGTTGCCGCCCGGCTCGTTTGGTTATGTTAATCTGCTGGGCTTTTGTTTGATCGTGCCGTTGACCGTGCTATGTGCGCCTTTGGGGGCGAAGATTGCGCACACAGTTAATCCAGAATTTTTGAAAAAAGGCTTTGCGGTTTTTCTTTTAATCACCAGTATTAAAATGATGCTTGGCGCCTTTTAAAGCGGCAGCTTTTTTCGTCCATGCCCAAGAGAAAGCTTTGAAATGATGTTTGTTTTGGGCTAACGTATTTATAAATCGAAGATTGGGCGCCAGCCCGGATAGTCATAATAAGGAGTTTACGCAATGGGGGATAAGTTTCGGTTAGTCACACGAAGCGATTTTGATGGTTTGGTTTGTGCAGTTCTGCTCAAAAAAATGGACCTCATTGACGATATTACATTTGTTCACCCAAAAGACATGCAGGATGGCAAGGTTGCGATTTCGGATCGTGATATCACCACAAACCTGCCATATGTTGAAGGTGTGCATCTTGCCTTTGACCACCACCTTAGTGAAACCTTGCGTGTGGAAGATAACCCGGCCAACCATGTGATTGACCCGGAAGCCCCATCAGCAGCCCGCGTGGTCTGGAAATATTACGGTGGCCACGGTGAATTCCCGCCAAGCTGGGATGAGATGATGGAAGCGGTGGATAAAGGCGATGCAGCCCGTTTCAACCGCGAAGAAATCCTGAAATCCGAAGACTGGGTGCTGCTGAACTTCCTGATGGATGCACGCACAGGTCTGGGCCGTTTCCGTGAATTCCGCATTTCAAACTATCAGTTGATGATGGACCTGATTGACAGCTGTGCCAGCATGTCGATCAAGGAAATCCTGGAACTGCCAGACGTTAAAGAACGTGTGGATATGTACAAGGAACATGAGCCGAAGTTCATCGATCAACTGAAAAAATGTACCAAAATCCATGATAATGTGGCGGTTCTGGACCTGCGTGAAGAAGAGATCATTTATACGGGCAACCGCTTTATGATCTATGCGCTCTATCCAGATACCAACATTTCTATCCACGTTTTATGGGGCCTGAAAAAGCAAAACACGGTCTTTGCCTGTGGTAAGTCGATCCTGAACAAAGGATCCGGCACAAATGTGGGTGAACTGATGCTGAAATATGATGGCGGTGGGCATGAAAATGCCGGGACCTGTCAGGTACCAAACGATAAGGCTGTTGAAACATTGGATGCTTTGATCAAGCAGATGAATGCTGACGGCTAAACCAAAGCTTTTTTAAGATAAAAGCAGGCTCCTGAGCATGTCGGGAGCCTGCTTTATTTTTCAACCATTGAGAAAAAGTTGTTTTTACCCCATATTTAAAGAAAGCAACTAATGAAAGCCGCCCTTCAATGAAAATCTGGCCCCGCCTTCCGTCTGTTTTGATGATTGTCCTGACCATTGCCGTGGGCAGTGTCTTCTTGCGTGGATGCGCAATTGATGAGGGGCCTGTCGGGCGCTGGATGTCTTCACTGACCGGAACTCATGGTTTGCCAAAAGAAGCGGTGGAAGATCTGGCGCGTTTTCGTGAAGTTTATGACCAGAAATCCATTGAAAATGAAGATGCGCGTGATGACCAGTTCAAGCAATTTGTGGACGGTTTCAAGGTGGTGCGTCGCCACTATGTGAAAGAAGTTTCAGATAAAGACTTGCTGACCTATGCCATTGACGGTTTGGTGGCAGGTGATACCAAGTGGCTGGAAGAAGAAGACGGCACACCAAAAGGCAAGGCAAATCCTGCCAAGGTCGTCGAAGTGGCCCTGGATGCCATGACCAAAAAGCTGGACCCCCATTCCAGCTATATGACCGCAGAAGAATTTCAGGAACTGATGGTGGATACGCAAGGCGAATTTGGCGGTCTGGGTATTGAGGTTCAGAAAACCGATGATTTCCTGAAAGTGGTTTCTCCCATCGAAGGCACACCGGCCGATAAAGCTGGTCTGAAACCCAATGACCATATCACCCATGTGGAAGGGGTATCCATCAAAGACTGGACGCTGATGAAGATCGTTCGTCAGTTGCGCGGCAAGCCGGGTACACCCATTACGGTGACGGTGGAGCGGGAAAATGAAAAGCCGTTTGATGTGACCATCGTGCGCGATATCATTCAGGTTCGTGCCGTGCGTCATGCGCTTTACGATGATTATCTGCATCTGCGCATCAGTTCGTTTTCAGAACGTCTGGAAAGTGACGTGCGTAAGGCCTTTGACGATGCCCGTGACCAGATCGGCGATGGCCTGAAAGGCGTTGTCCTTGATCTGCGTAATAACCCGGGTGGTCTGTTGCAGCAGTCGGTCGCGCTAAGTGATATCTTCTTGAACGATGTGGATGTTGTTTCCATTCGCGGGCGCGGGGAAGATCAGGTGCGTAATTATGGCGCCAGTGATGGTGATCTGGCTGAAGGCTTGCCTGTTGTTGTGCTAATCAATGGTGGATCAGCCTCGGCTTCTGAGATTGTTTCAGGCGCGTTGCAGGATCATAATCGTGCTATCCTGATGGGGCGCAGAACTTTTGGTAAAGGTTCTGTTCAGACCATCATGCCGTTGATGCGCGAAGGGGCCATGCGCCTGACCACATCGCTTTATTATCTGCCATCGGGTCGTACCATTCAGCAAGTTGGTGTCGCGCCGGACATTCGCCTTGATCTGCCTGAGAAAAAGGAAGAAGAGGTTACGGCCAAGGAAGGTGAAGAAGACGGTAAAGCAAATAACGCTGAACATAACTTCAACGCCTCGCGCGAAGCAGACCTGCCTAACGTTTTGAGCGCACGCATTCTCGCCAAAGACAATCTGCATGATAAAGAAGGCGTGCTGGGCAATACCTCTATCGATGCCTGCCCGGAAATAGGCATCCGCAAGGATAAAGAATTGGGCTGCGCGATTGAATTTCTCAAAGCAGGGTCAGCGAAAAAGTTTTTGGCAGGTGTTAGTTTGGACGGCAGGGGTTAAGGATTAGTCCAAACCACCAACTTTTTGAAGGTGAATGGTAAACGTGTTGCTATTTTCTGTACCTGTATAGGTCTCATAACCACTTACCTGATCTGCTTGTAATGTAAAGGCCGGGTCCAAGTTAACGGTATCATTCGCATCTCTATCAATAAAGAGTGCCGTTGCACCTGAGGCATCACCAGTTAGGTTTGCCAAAACACTGCCCCCAAATGTGAAATTGGCAGCTGCATTGGTGAAATCCAATTTCTCAATATTGGTCGTGTTAAAATTACCAGCTAGTGCGGTCATCGTTACATCGCTATCGAAAACAAGTGTATCAGACCCTGTTCCACCATCAAGGATCAGGTTGTTGAACTGGCTTGCGTTGTGAATACGGATAGTATCATCGTCAGCACCACCCGAATAGGAACCTGTACTAACGGAAGAAGCAATGGTTAGTGTATCATTACCTGATCCGCCATCCGCTTTGGATGCACTTGCCCCAAGTGTGAAAATGTCAATGCCGCCACCACCCATCAGTGTCCCAATGACGGCTGCATTGATGATGAAATCATCACTTCCATTACCACCGTCAAAATCACCTGTGAAAGAAGATGTCACGGTAAAGTCATCATTGCCATCCCCAGCGGAAATGGTTCCAACTGTGTTTGTACCTGTGGATGATGTGATCACATCATTGCCAAAACCTGTGTTGATCTGATTAATGTCAGAGGCACTGGAAAGTGTGATTGTATCGGCTTGGAAGCTTGTCTCCAGAATTTCAAATCCTGTGAAGGTATCTGTCCCGCCGCCAGAGGTAAGGCTGCCACTGGAACCGCTTACTGTTAAATCGACTGTTGTCGAGTTGGTTGCGTCATAAACGGTTAGGGTATCTGTACCTGACCCACCGTCAAAGGTGTCATTATCACTGTCTTGAATATAGATGACTTTATCTGTTCCGCCATCAGCGGTGACAACATCGACACCGGTACTGTTTGTGATGGTGTCATTCCCTGTGCTGCCGATCAGCGAGGTCCCTAATCCTGTAAAACCAGAGAAAGTTCCGCTGCCTGAAATTGCAATGGCGGCTGTGTCGCTTACATTCAGGCTTTTGCTGCTGTTTGTAAAGACATGATATCCACTGCCTGTTGTGCTATAGCTGAAATCACCAGCCGCAAGGGTTACTTTATCACCAGCATCAGCATTAAAGGTCAGGTTTGATCCTGTCAAAACATTGCCAAAACCTTCATCGTCAATAGAGATATTAACATTTACGCTGGTATTTGAGATGTTAAAAACTTCAAATTCATGAAATTTGGTGTTTCCAGCTGTTAAGTCAAGGCTGGTCATACTTGTGTCATTGAAAGTGACTGTATCGGAATCACTATTCGTTTCCCCTTCCGTACCGCCAGAGATGCTGTCTATGGACGACAGATGCGAATAATCAGTGATGATGACATTGTCGTCTGCTTCACCCATGATAATATTTTCAAAGCCGTCAAAGACGTCATTTCCAGCGCCGGAAGCTGTGTAATTAATCGTTCCTGCACCTGCGGCTGTCAGGGTCAGATTGTTTTGATAGAGGATTTCCAGATTGTCCCCTTCAGTTTGTGACCCACCGGAAAAGCTGTCGGAATAGGCGTCGTTCAGCGAATAAACGGTGTCATTGTCATCGCCTGCTGCAATAATGTCTGCGCCAGCTTCATCATGTAATGTATCATTACCTGCGCCACCATCAAGACTATCGTCGCCTGTACCACCTTTTAACGTGTCAGCACCGCTGCCGCCTGTGATGGTATCATTACCTGTACCGCCGACAAGGGAGTCGTTTCCGCCTTCACCATTGATAATATCGTCTCCCGTGCCACCATCAATCGTGTCATTACCTGTGCCGCCGCTTACAGTATCATTACCCGTTCCTGCATCAACGATATCTGCGTCTGAACCGCTGTTAATGGTGTCGTTACCAATGCCGCCGTATATATGATCAAGTCCATTGCCGCCATAAATTAAATCATCACCAGCTTGGCCGTAGATGTAATCCGCGCCGACACCGCCATCCAAGGTGTCGTTTCCACCTGTTGCGTCATTGCCATAGGAATCGCCGTATATGGTATCGGCCCCCATGCCGCCTGCGATGATATCATTGCCCAAGCCACCTTCAATTCGGTCATTTCCGCCGGAGGATTCATCTCCAAGGCTGACACCAAAATGCGTTTCAAGTTCTGCAAAATCATCACTTAAGTCAACCGTGTCATAAGAAGAAACGACGATATCCCCGTGAATAATGTCATTACCTGTTCCGCCCAAGATGGAATCTGCACCATTTCCGCCAGAGATGACATCATCTCCGCTATATCCATAAATGGTGTCGTTGCCTGCAAATCCGGCAATGCCTTGGTTCTGACTGTTGTCATTACCAAGGGGATTGTCGATACCTGATGTGCCCTCTATAAATTCTGTTAACCCATCAAGAGTTTCAGTGATCGTTTGTTTTTTGATGATGTCAGCTCGAATTTCCTCGATGATTTTTCCGATTGCTTTGACAAGCGCGATGATCTTAACGGGGGGGATGAAAATTGGTGTGATTGGTTCCGGGATGAAAATGTTAACAGGTTCTGCATTATCAAGGATAAGGATTTCTTCCCCACCCTCTCCGGTTCCTTCGCCTTGTTGTTCACCTTCTCCGGTTCCTTCACCCTGTTGTTCAGCTTCTTCTGCAGCTGCTTCTTCTGCTTTGCGTTCGGCAGCTCGTTCTCTTGTGTTTCGAACGACTTGAAGAACCTTCGAGCCAAAGGACCCTGTAATTTGGACTGAGGAGATAATTATGGGCTGACTTGGGGCAGACGTGAAGGAGATGATTGCCGTGAATTGATTAGGCTGGTTAAGGATAACTGTTCCCGCCCCATTGGTCATGACCAATTCACCCGTAAGGCCATTGTCTTCCTGCAGCAAGGCCGCTTCCATGGGGCCTTCACCTGATTGCTTGATCACCCCTTGGGTGCCACGAATACCGATGGTGGCAACGGGGGTGGTGATGGCCATGGCGTCCGGGTTGGCTTTGGCGATCTGGCCGGAAACGAACGAAAAGACACCACTTGTCAGGGTGGAACTGAATGCCCCATCGCCTGTATCCGGGTCATAGACCATTTCATCCAGGACGATTTCCCCGTCTTCATCCAGAGAAAAGGTGCTTTCATCTTTAAAGGTAATGCCGACGCTGGCACCGCTGGCGGTGCGGATGACATCGCCTTCAAAAACAGGGTCGCCCACATTCAATGTAACGTTTGTACCGTCCGCGCGAAGGGCTGTGATACTCCCTTCTGCGGTTTCAATCTGTCCGATGTTTTCTATTTGATTGGGGGTTGCTTGTGCGTAAGCACCAGGCGTGAGAGAACCAGAAAGCTTTTGGGCAAGCTCAAACGGGATATGGCCGTCACCAATATTCAATCCCTTGGGCTGATTAACATAGAAATCAGTGATCAGCAGCTTTTCACCCGTGCGGCCTGTCAGGATCAGGTCAGGACCAATGGTTTCGTAACCGCCGATTGCGACGTTGAAGCCTGCAGGGAGATCAATACTGTCTTTGGTTTGTGAGGAGAGCACGTAATCAAAGTCAGCATGAGAGTGCTGTGATGAATATGCCATTTTGGGTTGTCCGGGTTATCAAACAAGAATTCTTATACGATAGTATAGGTGCTATTTCTAGTTATTTTTATGTGTACTTATATAGAACCTATGAAAACTAAGATGTGATGGACGTCACACCCTTGTCATAAAAAATATTTTCAATTTCACCCATATGGGTGAAGGCAAGGGCAAAAGTATAGGGCATAGTGTTTCTTAGTTCTCCAATATGGGGTTCTGAGTACGACGTAGTTTCTCGGCGGACTTGGGGTGATAAAACTTTAGCGTTTATCACCCTTTTTTTTGTTCAGCGCTCAATGTTTATTTTTGGGTGATTGAAAAGGGTTTTTGATCGCCTATAACGTTCAAGATGACACGTTTTTCTATAATTTTATGAAAAAAATGACCTGTTTCACCCATATGGGTGAAGTCGCTTACGCATGAATAGGGCATGATCTTTTCAGTTCTCCATTTTGGGGTTCTGAGTACGACGTAGTTTCTCGGCGGACTTGGGGTGATAAAGCTTTCGCATTATCACCCTTTTTTTTTTGACAGTTGGGGGATGATAAAGCTTTTGCGTTTATCGTCCTTTTTTTTGTTCAATTTTAAAGTTCGGGTGCTACTATCACATGTCGTTAATCTGTTGAGGGTGTTGATCAAAGTATGGGTGGTGTTCGCTTTGGTGTCTTTGCACAGCTGATTACCAGTTTTGTCCTGGCGGTAATCTTTACGGTGGCTGCTGCAGGGGTCGGCATTTTCTCGATTCAGAAATTTAATGACGGCATTGAAGAAGTCGCCCTGTCTCGTCTACCCGCCATGACACTGGCTTATCAGCTCGGCCAGCAAAGTGAGGCCATTGTTGCAAGTGCGCCCATGTTGGTGCGGGTGACCACTCAGGCGCAACGCGAAACCATTTCCTTCAGAATTGCGGACCGGGTGCGCTGGCTGCAGGAAATTGTTGATTCGCTGCGGGTCTATGATGTGGATGATAATATTCTGGAAGTCATCAACCTGACACGCCAACAACTGCTGGATAATTATGACCGTCTGGATGATCTGGTCAAACTGCGCATTGATATCGCCCTTGAAAAGAAAGAACGAAATCGGGAACTGCAGAAACTCATTCGTGAAAAAATAGAGTTCCAGTCCATGCCCCATGAATTGTGGGGGGAGTATTTTTATGACCTGATTGATCAGTTGCTGATTTTTGAAACCTTGACTGACACGGCACAGATTGCCCAGTTGCGCCAACAGCTGCTTAACAAATTTGAAGAGTTGCGCAAGCTCGATATCCCGGCGTCAGAGGCCAAGACCATCGATCAAATCGCCATGCTGCGAAAGATTGCCTTGGGCGAAAGTGGCCTGATTGCACTTCAGTCGCGGGAAAAACGGGTGTCACAGCGGATTGTCGGTATTCTGGCGATTAATGAACGTCTTTCCAGTCGTTTTGTCTATTCGGTCAATGACCTGATCCGCCGCATGAAGGAAGAAATCGAAACAGACAGTCAGGCTTTTCAGCAATTGGTAGAAAGCCGTACACAGTTTCTGACCTTGATTGTTTTAGGCAGTGTGGCGGCCCTGAGTTTCCTTGGCGCGATTTATATCCGCCGGATTTTGAAACGCCTGAACGGTCTCAAACGATCCATGCGTATTCATGCAGATGGCGGGGAAACGGAAATCCCGCTGGAAGGTGAAGACGAGATTTCAGATATGGGCCATGCGCTGAAATATCTGGTGGATGAGATCGAAACCCGAGAAAAAGAAATCCGCCTCAGTGAAGCGCGGTTTCGGGACGTGGCTGAAGCGACATCTGACTGGTTTTGGGAAACGGATGCGGACCTTAAATTTTCGCTGGTTTCAGACCGTTTCTTTGAAATTACAGGCTTTGTGCGTGATGACCTGATTGGACGCACCCGTCTGGAATTCAGCGGACGTAGTGGTCGCGAACTGGATGACCCTGATAAATGGATCCATCACAGCAATGATTTGAGCAACCGCCGCCGTTTCCGTGATTTTTCCTATTCCATTAAATGTCCTGACGGAGTTTGGCGTCAGATCAAGGTGTCCGGTAAACCGATCTTCAATGGCGACGGTGATTTCCTGGGGTATCGCGGAACCGGGTCGGATATCACGGCGGAAACCCAAGCCAGAAGCCGCCTGATGGCGGCAAACGAGATTATGCCCGGGGCCTTTGCCCTTTGGGATCACGAAAATCGTCTGGTGCTGTGTAACCGGAAATATTATCAATATTATAAGGTCTTGAATGATCGCATCCGCCCGGGGGTTACCTTTGAAGAGCTGGCTCTGTTGCTGGAAGAACGCAAAGGTATCCGTGATGCCTATGGATATTCTGCGCGACGTCGGGAATTTCGCCAAAAGCCTGTGGGCGTCTTTATGGAAGCGCTATCCAACGGACGTTACCTGCAGGTAAGTGAAGCTTCCACCCTTGATGGGGGTACCGTGTCGCTGGTTATTGACATTACGGACCGGGTGGAGGCTGAAACCCGTCTGGAGCAGGCGCGCCTTGATTCGGAAAATGCCAACAAGGCGAAATCCAAATTTCTTGCCGCTGCCAGCCATGACTTGCGTCAACCCTTGCACGCCATCGGGATGTTTCTGTCGGCCCTCGAAGATCGCCGTCGCAAAGATGATAGCGAAGAAGCCGCGGGCGACCTGCGCATCATTAATAACGTTTCCGATAGTCTGGAAGCTCTGCGTAGCTTGCTGAACGCACTTCTGGATATTTCCAAACTGGATGCAGGTGTGATGAAGGCAGAACCCACAACGGTGATGTTGCGTCCGCTGTTTGATCGACTGATTAAGCAATATGAAGGTCGCGCGCTTGAAAAAAGCCTGCGTCTGAAATCCTTCTGCCCCAATATTGCGGTTCGAAGTGATCCGGTTCTGTTGGAACGGGTGCTGTCCAATCTGATCTCGAACGCCGTTCGCTATACATCTGAAGGCGGGATTTTGTTAGGGGCGCGGCGACGCGGTAACCATGTTCAGGTGCAGGTGACAGATACGGGTGTGGGCATTCCAAAAGAGCGTGTGAAAGATATTTTTGTTGAATTCCAACAGCTTGAAAACCCGGCACGCGACCGTCGTCGTGGTCTTGGGCTGGGTCTTGCGATTGTGGAACGTGTGTTGGCCCTGTTGAATCATACGCTGAACCTGAAGTCCGTGGTAGGCAAAGGTGCGACCTTTGCTGTAATGCTGCCCGCTGATAAAGTCGTTGAAGTCCAGGATGAAGAAAAACCGGTTGAAGTCGCCCTGAGCGGTGGGGAAGTGCCGCTGATTATGGTGATTGATGATGAACCGGACATTTTGGAAGGCATGGAACATCTGATAAGAGGGTGGAAATACAATGTTGTGGCTTCTCTTTCATCAGAAAGTGCGCTGAATGCATTGGATGAAATTGATCAGATGCCAAGCTTGATTTTGGCGGATTATCGATTGAACGAAGACCGCACAGGGGCAGATTGTATTCGCCTTATCCATGAAAAATTGGGTGAAGCTATCCCGGCGGCGATCATTACCGGGGATACGGCACCGGACCGTATTCAGGAAGCCAAGGCCAGTGGCTTTATCTTGCTGCATAAACCACTGCGCCCGGCCAAGCTGCGCCAGTTGATCCGCAGTGTGCAGGCAAAATCCTTCACTGGGGGCTAAAAATCATTTTTGATTGTCCGCTCTATTTGCTACCTTGACCATCCGAACAAGAATAATAACGTTGGAAACCCTATAACCATGAAAACCACATTTGTTGTTGCTGATGATCACCCGCTCGTTCTTGAAGGGGTAAAAGGTGTTCTGCGTTCAATGGAACCGGATGCCGATATTCTGCAGGCAACCAGCTATCCTGATCTGTTGGAAGTCTTGTCTCAGGACCTGGATTTCTCGTTGGTGATTGCGGATTTGAATATGCCGGGAATGGCAGGGTTGGACGGTATCCGCGCGGTACAGAATAAACGCCCGGAAGTGCCGATCATTATTATTTCAGCGACTGAAAGCCAGAAAGCGATCAACAAGACGCTGGAATGCGGTGTGGCAGGCTACATGTTTAAATCCTTCAGTCATCAGCAAATGCAGGCCGCCCTTGAAGCCGTGCTGGAAGGCGAAACCTTCGTTCCGGAACCTGGTACGCAAATGCTCAGCAGTGATGAATTTGAAGATGACAAGAAAACCAACTTTGGCGCAGCCGCACTTAACCGCCTGCCCATGGGGGTGGTCATTGTTGATAAGGATGCAAGCGTTGTGTTTATGAATAACGCCGCTTCCGATATTTTTGCCTTAAGTGACGGTGTCGATGTGGGTGCAACAAGCATTTTCAGGACGTCCAAAGTGGCGGAAACCAAAACTTTGCACAGTATGATTTCCGATGCGGCCGTTGATCTGGGCTCTGCCGATGAAATGGACCGCGAAGGTGGCGCGATGACGGTATCTCGCCCATCTCTGAAACGTGATTTCTCTTTGTTGGTTGTACCGCTGCCGGATGATGAAGATATATCGTCTGATACCGGGAATGTGGCGGTCTTTATTAATGACCCTGAAAAACATAACGAACCCCCAACGGGCGTGCTGGCCCGCCTTTATGGACTGACAGAGGCCGAAGCCCGTTTGTTGCAGGCCCTGATCGTCGGCAAAAAGCTGGAAACCGTTTCTGAAGACTTTGGCGTCTCCATGAACACGGTACGTTCGCATTTGAAACAGGTCTTCCGCAAAACCGGAACCAACCGCCAGCCCGAACTGGTCAGTCTGGTGATGAACAGTTCGGCCCTTTTGGCATCGAACCCGGTTGAGATTGAAGAAGGGTATGATGACTGACCTGGATATTGATCTCTTTAAACAGAAGCTGTTGGACCATCGCGATGACCTGTTAAAGCTGGAAGCGGAAACAGAAGAAGGTCGCCAGCCCGTTGAATTGGATCAGACAAAGGTCGGCAGGTTATCGCGCATGGATGCCCTGCAGGGCCAGGCCATGGCCTTAGCGGTTGAACAAAGACGTAAAAATGAATTACAACGCATTGACGCGGCCCTTAATCGCATTGAGGAAGGTGATTTTGGGTATTGCATCAGTTGTGATGAAGAAATTGCACCAAAGCGGCTGGAACTTGATCCGGCCGTTCCAACATGTATCAAATGTGCAGAAAAATAAGAGGAAACAATAATGGACAAACAAACACAGACTGAACTTGAAGCCGCTGCCTTTCGTGGCCTTGTTGCACATTTGCAAAACCGTTCAGACGTACAGAACATCGATATCATGAACCTAGCGGGCTTTTGCCGTAATTGTCTGGCGAAATGGTACAAGGCAGCTGCGAACGAGCAAAATGTGGAGCTTTCCATGGATGAAGCCAAGGAAGTGATCTACGGCATGCCGTATTCTGAATATAAAGACAAATATCAGGAAAAAGCATCGGATGAGCAAATGGAAAAATTTGCTGATAAATCCGGTCATGCGGTCATTAAAGGGCTTTAAGATCAGATGACGTTCGGGGCACAACAGTTTGAGGATGCAGGCAGCGTTCAGATCGGTCTGACAGCGGTAATTGTCGCTGTGACCGATGATGAACCGCGTATCCTCGTTGTGCGCCGGGTGGACCATGCGCTGGCCTCCAACGAAGAAGGCGTGGCGCGTGAAGGTGATATTCTGAATGATGACAGTCTGGAAGCCCTGCCTTATGGTCCGTTCTACCCCGGTCGTCACCGTACCCTTGATGCGGGTCTGCGCGGCTGGGTGGAAGAACAGACGCAGCTGGACCTTGGATATGTGGAACAGCTCTATACCTTTGGCGATCGCGGCCGTGATCCGCGTGAACAGGAACTGGGTGCACGGGTTCTTTCCATTGGTTACCTAGCTTTGGCGCAGGAAGCCAAGCCCGCCGGAGCAGGGGAAGCCTTGTGGCAAAACTGGTATCGCTATTTCCCATGGGAAGACTGGCGCGCCGGAAAACCTGCGATCCTGACGGAAGAAATTGAACCGGGCCTGGATGAATGGGCAGCCCAAGCTGAAAGCCCGGCAGAAATCCGCGAACGCTTTGCCCGGATTGATGCCACCTTCGGGTCCGAAGAAGTGCGCTGGAACGAAGACCGGGTGCTGGAACGCTACGAATTGCTCTACGAGGCAGGCATCGTGACCGAAGCCCAACGCGATCAGGGCGACGACATAACATTTTCCGTCCACAGCCATCCCATGGTTTTGGACCACCGCCGTATTCTGGCAACCGCCATGGGTCGTTTACGCGGAAAGCTTAAGTATCGCCCCGTGGTGTTCGAACTCGTCCCTCCCACCTTTACCCTGTTTGAACTGCAAAAAGCAGTTGAAGCCATTTCCGGCAACCTTCTCCACAAACAAAACTTCCGTCGTCTGGTTGAGAAGAGTGGTCTGGTGGAAGGTACCGGGAAGTTTGAGAGCAGGACAGGGGGGAGGCCTGCTGAAACGTATAGGTATGTCAGGGATATTCTGGCAGAGCGTTTGACTGCGGGGCCACGGTTGCCTGTTGGGAAGCGTTAGAAAGATTGTTTTTTTTATTTTATCGAAAAGAGAAAATTGAACAATTGGTAGCAGCCTTGGGTGATGCTAAGGAGTTGTTGCTGTCAAATATTGAACTTCCAGGGTATGGAATGAGTGCCAAGGCAGTGCTTGCAGTGCTGGATCAAGAGTTGGATAATATAAAGAATGGCCAAAAGTTAGATAGAAATGAGTTGTATGCTCTATTTAGTATTGCGCAAGAATGGGATGATTTGACAGTTCAAATGAATAAAGATGATGGTGAGTTAGCATCTAAGATAGCTGTTCGAATTATTGATTTGTTATAACTGAGCTTCTTTATTCTACTAATGTCAAAAAAGTTACACATTAAAATCATTAAATAACAATCGCTTAACCCCTACATTCCTTTCTGCAATGCAAAAAAATCTTGACCTATACTCAAGTTGAACATAAGTTATGCTCAAATGGAGGTTAATGATTCTGTCATATTTCTCTCCAAAATTTTTTACCAAGCATATACTCGTTTTGAGTATAAGGAGCCTTAAAGATGACTGCCGCAGCCAAACAGCTGGACGAAGAATTCGAATATACTGCCGACGTTGCAGCGCGCATGGCGCCTGTGTTTGAGCGTGTGAAAGCCCATATCAGCGCAGAAGAATGGCCTGTTATTGCCCCTTACGTGGATGAGATTCTTCGCCTGAAGGAAGAAAAGAATGCAGTTATCCTGGCGCATAACTATCAGACACGCGATATCTTCCACTGTGTCTCTGACATCGTTGGCGACAGTCTTGCTTTGGCGGTAAAAGCCAAGGAAGTTGAAGCCGACGTGATGGTGGTTTGTGGTGTGCACTTTATGGCCGAAACTGCCAAATTGCTGAACCCGTCCAAGAAAGTTCTGATCCCGGACCCGGAAGCCGGTTGTTCTCTGGCGGAAAGTATTACGGGTGCTGACGTTCAAAAACTGCGCGAAGATAACCCGGGTGTGCCGATCTGTACCTACGTGAATACATCTGCCGAAGTTAAGGCGCATGTGGATATTTGCTGTACTTCTGCAAACGCGAAAAAGATTGTTGAATCACTTGATAGCGACAAGGTTCTGCTGGTGCCGGATCAGTTCCTGGCGGCCAACGTTGCCAAGACAACGGATGTTGAAATCCTGACATGGCCGGGCCAGTGCGAAGTACACGAGCTTTACAAAAAAGAAGACATGGTTCAGCTGCGCAAAGATCACCCGGAAGTGGTCATCGTGGCCCACCCTGAATGCCCACCTGAAGTGCTGGATGAAGCTGATTTTTCCGGCTCCACCACGGGCATGGCGGATTATGTGAAAGAGAACAAGCCGGAACTGGTCGCGTTGATCACAGAATGTTCCATGTCTGACAACATCCGTGCGGATTGTCCGGACAGTGAATTCATCATGTCCTGTTCCATGTGCCCACACATGAAGAAAATCACGCTGGAAAAGATCATTCATTGCCTGCGTGATCTGTCCAACGAAGTCTTTGTTGATGAGGAACTGGCGGTACCAGCACGCGCTTCTATCGAAGCCATGATTGCGGCCAGCTAAGCTTTTAAAATGAAACAGCTTCAAACAGATGTTCTGATTATCGGGGCAGGGGCGGCTGGCCTGGTCAGCGCCCTTGATCTTGAAGAACAGGATGTCATCGTGCTGGCCAAAGCCCCTGTGGGCGAAGGGTCCAGCAGTTCCTGGGCGCAGGGCGGTATTGCTGCTGCGGTTGGCGATGATGACCACCCGGAACATCATAAGCGCGATACGCTGGACGTTGGTGTGGACCTGTCTTGTGAAAAGGCCGCCCATGTCATCACCCATGAAGGACCGGAACTAATCGACGCCCTGATTGCCTGGGGTGTCAATTTTGACCGTAACCCCGAAGGCCATCTGTCGTTGGGGCGCGAAGCTGCGCATTCTTTCCGCCGTATTCTGCATGCCGAAGGCGATAGCACGGGTAAAGAGATCATGCGTGCGCTGGGACAGGCTGTTTTACATAGCGATCATATCCGCCTTCTACCCGACGCCGCAGCTTACGAGCTGATCGGACAAGATGGCCGCGTCGTTGGCGCACGTGCCCGCAGCCATGCGGGGCAAGAGGTTGCAATCTCTGCCAAGGCTGTCGTTATGGCAACAGGTGGCGTTGGCAACCTGTTTGGTTATACGACAAATCCAGCTGAATCTTCTGGTGAGGGCCTTGCGATGGCGGCGACTGTCGGCGCGCGTATGGCGGACCTGGAATTCGTACAGTTTCACCCGACCGCTATCGATGTGGGCGTGAAACCCATGCCACTGGCAACCGAAGCCTTGCGCGGTGAAGGGGCGCATCTGATCGATGGGCGCGGTGTACGCTTTATGCCCTCTGTCCATAAAGATGCAGAACTTGCCCCGCGCGATGTGGTGGCCCGTGCCATCTGGCGACGCGTCAAGGCAGGCGATAAGGTCTATCTGGATTGCCGCGAGGCTGTGGGCGAAAGCTTTAAAGATCGTTTCCCGACCGTTTACGGCTATTGTAAAGAGGCTGGCCTTGACCCGGCGACCCAACCCATCCCGGTGACCCCGGCAGCCCACTATCACATGGGGGGGATTGATGTGGACTTGAACGGTCAGACTTCGCTGAATGGCCTATGGGCTGTGGGGGAAGTGGCTTGTACGGGTGTTCATGGCGCAAACCGTCTGGCAAGTAACTCTTTGCTGGAAGCCGTTGTTTTTGGTCGTCGTGTAGCAAAAGATATTCTGGCCGCTGATCTTGCAGAAACACAGATTACAGAAATTGCACCATCACCATCTGGTGCGTTGGATCTAACCGATCAGCTGGCAAACGTCCTTTATGGCGCAGCGGGCGTAGAACGCAGTGAGGCCGGGCTTTATACTGCGCTGGCACAAGTGGTGGCCTGGGAAGAAAAACAGGCAAGCTTTACACCGCAGTTTAAAAACAAGCTGATTGCTTCGAAAATGATTTTGGCCTGCGCGCTGGAACGTCGTGAAAGCAGGGGCGGGCATTTCCGCAGTGACTACCCTGACACAGACGTAAATCAGGCACAGCGCAGCAAAACCACACTTAAAGAAATTAACGCATTTATTCGTGGCCTCAATCTCGGGGCCGACATTCAAGGGACCATTCAGTCATGTCAGACGCCGGCGTAAAAGTAGAACCGCTTTCACCTATCCTTATCGAACCTTCTGTTCGTGCAGCCCTCGCCGAAGATTTGGGCCGTGGCGGTGATTTAACCACTGATATCGTGATTGATGATGACGCTTGGGTAAAGGCCTCCATCAACGCCCGTCAGGTCGGTGCCATCGCCGGGATCGATATTGCCGAGATGGCTTTTGATCTGGTCGATCCGCGCGTTGATATGGAAGTCTATATCGCCGATGGCGGTCGTGTGGAACCGGGGGATACCGTTGCGATTTTAGAAGGCCCGGCTCGTGCGATTTTGACAGGGGAGCGTGTGGCGCTGAACTATCTGGGGCACCTGTCCGGCATTGCCTCAGAAACCCGCAAAATCGTGGATGCCTGCGCAGGCACCAAAGCGCGGATCACCTGTACCCGGAAGACAACACCTGGCCTGCGCGCCTTTGAAAAATATGCCGTTCGTTGTGGTGGCGGCTTTAACCATCGCTTTGGTCTGGATGATGGCTTGATGATTAAAGACAATCACATCGCGGCCTGTGGTGGGATCACCCAAGCGGTTGAACGTGCCAAATCCAAGCTGGGCCATATGGTGAAAATCAACCTGGAAGTCGATACGCTGGAACAGCTGGAAGAAGGCCTGAAAGTGGGTGCTGATGTGTTCCTGCTAGACAATATGGGGCCTGATTTGCTGAAAGAAGCCGTCAAATTGATTGATGGCCGTGGTGTTGCCGAAGCTTCTGGTGGCGTGACGCTGGAGACAGCACCGGCCATTGCCGCATCCGGTGTTGATATCATTTCCATCGGCTGGCTGACCCATAGCGCACCATGCCTTGATCTTGGGATGGATTTTTAGAATAACTTTAATATGAGAAGCTGTTGATTTTACGGGGTGACGCTCTATATTCAGGTTTATCGAAATCTGGAGACTGATAATGAGCGACATCCCCTTTGAAATCGACGTTCAAACGTTGAAGACTTACCGCGAAACAGGCGTAGACCATATCGTGCTGGATGTACGTGAACCGGCGGAGATAGCTTCACATGCGTATGATGATGCGCTTGAAATCCCGATGAACGAAATCCCCCAAAACCTGGATGAACTGCCAACGGACAAAACTATTGTGGTTATGTGTCATATTGGCGGGCGTTCCATGCAGGTAACCGGATGGCTGCGTCAGCAGGGGTTTGATAATGTTACCAACCTGCGCGGTGGCATCGAAGCTTGGGCTGCGTCTTAAGTCTCATCCTTTGCTACGGCAATGAACCCATCTACATCCGTTTCTTTGGTGTCAAAACTTGTCACCAGACGGATCAATGGTGAATTTGGGTCTTGCCAGCGATAGAAACCGTATCCTGCCTTTTCAAGGCGCGTCAGGGTGTCTTCGGGTAGGGTGATGAAAATTTCATTGGCTTCCACCTGATAGTAAAGATCACTGCCTTTAATGGTTTGCAGACCGTTTTTTAAGCGTTGCGCCATTTTGTTGGCATGTTGGGCGTTGGATAGCCAAAGATCATCCGTCAGGTACGCATCCCATTGTGCAGCCAGATAGCGCATTTTTGAAAATAGATGCCCGCCGCGTTTGCGCTTGAATCCTGCTTCACGGGCCAGATCACGGTTAAAGAAGATCACCGCTTCCGCGCACATGGCCCCGTTTTTGGTCGCACCAAAACTCAAGACATCCACACCGGCTTTCCAGGTCAGGTCCGCCGCACTGCATCCCGCCGTAATCAGGGCATTGGCAAAGCGTGCGCCATCCATATGCAGGTACATGCCGCGTTCTTTGGCAACTTCATTAATTCGATGGATTTCGCCCAGTCCATAAATTGTGCCTGCCTCGCTGGCTTGTGACAGGCTGATGGCGGCAGGTTGGGTGTGATGGACGGCATCGGAAGTGTTGGCCAAGGCCGCTTCCAGTTCCCCAGGGTGTAGTTTGCCGTGGGCACCTGGAAGTGTTACCAGTTTGGCCCCACCTGTATAGAATTCGGGTGCGCCACATTCATCACAGTTGATGTGAGAATCGCGGTGGCAATAGATGCTGCCATAGGACGGGGATAGGGCCGACAGGGCAATGGAATTGGATGCCGTACCTGTGGCGACCAGAAAGGTGGTCGTTTCACATTCAAAAATCTCGTTAAACCGGGTCTGGACCTTATCGGTCAGCACATCATTGCCATAGGGCATGGCCGCGCCCTGATTGGCCTTGGTAATCGCATCAAGTATCTGTGGAGAGACCGAGGCTGTGTTATCGCTTGCAAAGTTCATCTCACCACTCCCTGTAATTATTCTTTTTTAAAGCTTAACCTGAATAGGGAGTTCTGCAAAGTCCTGTTTTATCTCATCAAATTTAAAAGCTTTGATCTCATCCTGGGTCGCAATAATCCAGATCATTTCTGGCTCATAGACCATGGTCTTGTCGGTTTTTGATGGATAGGGGATGCCATTGGGGTGGGAATGATAAAAACCGATCATGGCGTCATGACCCTGTTCACGGATCAGTTTAAACCTTGTCGCGGGATCAATTTCAAAAGTTTTGGTCCTGTCGCTTTCTGAGACATTTCTTGATGCCATCAGGTCTGTGACCTCATCACCTTTACCAATGATCAGGCCACAGCATTCTTCAGGGTGCACCCGTTTCGTGTGGGCGAAGATTTCGTCAATATGATCCTGGCTGATAATCATTCAGCAGCGTGAAGGGACAGGCCGCCCAGTTTTGCACCCGTATTGATGTCCAGGATCATCAGACGGTTGGTGCCCGCTTCATTCACCAGACGCAGGACAAGGCGTTGGGAATCCATGTCGGTTTCCACAACTTTATAGCCTGCCGGGATTTCGATGCGCATATCGCCAAATGCTTTAGCCGGAACAACTGGTGCGGCAGTGGGTGCTGGTGTCTCTTTTTTCTTGCCGACAAGGGGGACTTCAACCTCTTTTAAGGCTTTTTCCAATTCAGGCACTTCGCTTGAAAGGTCAAAAAACTTAAAATCAGGGTTGTCATTCTTCTGGATTAGGCCATAAACCAAAGCAACCATTCCCAGAATGATCAAAATTCCCATGCCGACAACGGCAGAAACGAGTACAGTTCTCATTTATCTAACTCTAACTTTGGTTTGTGTTCATCCCTATGAGCGATCAGTTTACAGTCACCGCCCGCGACCACGATAAAAACATCCGTTTGGACAAATTACTTTCAAAAGGCGACAGCGGATTATCCCGCTCGCGTTTGAAAGCCTTGATTGAAGACGGCTGCGTTACGCAATCGGGCGAGACAATAACGGACGCATCGTTCAGGGTCAAACCCGGACAGACATTTTCTGTGGAAATTCCCGAAGCCGAAGATTACGACCCGGAACCGGAAAATATCCCGCTGGAAATTGTCTATGAAGATGATGATCTGCTGGTACTGAATAAACCAGCGGGCATGGTGGTGCATCCGGCCGCCGGGAACTATACCGGAACCCTTGTAAATGCTTTGCTTTATCACTGTGGCGACAGTCTTTCCGGCATCGGCGGGGTGAAGCGCCCGGGGATTGTCCATCGTCTGGATAAGGAAACAAGTGGGCTGATGGTCGTTGCAAAAAACGATATTGCCCATGTATCTTTGTCCGAACAATTTGCTGCACACAGTCTGGAGCGGGCCTATCTGGCCATCGTCTGGGGCGTGCCGGACCCGAAAGAAGGGCGCATCGAAGGAAGTATCGGTCGCAGCCCATCGAATCGGAAGAAGATGGCCGTCGTACCTAGAGGCGGAAAAGAGGCCTATACGAACTACAAATGGGTGCAAAGTATCGGACATTATGCATCTTTGGTAGAATGTAGGCTCGAAACAGGGCGCACGCACCAAATTCGCGTCCATATGTCTACCCAGGGTAACACCGTTGTGGGGGATGCTTTATATGGTCGCACCCCTCCGCGTTTTGTGCGTTCGCTAAGTAACGAGCAAAAGGCAGAATTCAGCGCCTTTGGACGCCACGCATTACATGCATATATCATAGGGTTTTTGCACCCGCGAACAGGTGATGAAATGTATTTTGAAAATGATTTACCTAGTGAAATCAATGGTTTGTGTGAATTTCTTAAAAAAGTGTAAATACTATTATGCCTGAGCCTATAAGTTGGGTATTATAAATATATTGAAGGGGATTCAATAAAAGAGGGCGCCCATGACGTGCCGTTTTTAAGGAAGCTGCACGTGTAACCCATATCCGATAGGGGGATGGCACATGGCTAGCAATACCTTAGGTCTGACTTTTACACCGGAACAAAACCTGTCCCGGTACCTAACTGAAATAAGAAAGTTCCCGATGCTCAGCGTCGAGGAAGAATACAGTTTAGCTGTTAACTGGCGCGAACATGAAGATCATGAAGCCGCGCACAAGCTTGTCACCAGCCATCTGCGTCTGGTTGCCAAGATCGCCATGGGTTACCGTGGCTACGGTTTGCCTGTGGGTGAACTGATTTCTGAAGGCAATGTGGGGATGATGCAGGCGGTCAAACGCTTTGATCCTGAACGCGGGTTTAGACTCGCCACATACGCCATGTGGTGGATCCGTGCGTCTATTCAGGAATATATCTTACATTCCTGGTCTTTGGTGAAGATGGGTACAACAGCGGCACAGAAAAAGCTGTTTTTCAATCTGCGCAAACTGAAAGGACAGATGAAAGCCATTGAAGAGGGGGATCTCCATCCAGAAAATGTGGCAAAAATCGCAGAAAAACTGAATGTGCCAGAAGAAGAAGTTATTCAGATGAACCGCCGTCTGGCCAGCAATGACCATAGCCTGAACTCACCACTACGTATGGATGGGGAAGGCGAATGGATCGACTGGCTGGTAGATGAAAAAAGCAATCAGGAAAAAGACCTGGCGAAACGCGAAGAACTGGATAATCGCCGCACCATGTTGGAAAGCGGGATGCTGGTTCTTAATGAACGCGAGCGTCACATCTTAAGCGAACGTCGCCTGAAAGATCGCCCAACCACCTTGGAAGATTTGTCACAGGAATATGGTGTGTCGCGCGAACGTATTCGTCAAATTGAAGTCCGCGCGTTTGAGAAGCTTCAAAAATCAATGAAAAATGCAATGGTGGAACAGCGTATGCGCGAACGCGAAATGCGCCAACGCCACTAAAAAGACCGAGATAAATATGAGGAGCTACGGGGTGTTCTTTTGAACACCCTTTTTATTTCACCTGGCCCGTGACTTTGTAATAATAGCCAAAGGCGATTCCCACAATGCCGCCAACCAGGTGGCCGAGTTGTGAAACGTTATCGGGGCTGAAGGCATTGTAGATTTCTTTGCCAAGATAAAGGGCGGCCACAAGCACAAAGCTGATGGAGATTTTTTCACAGGAATTGGCCGTCAGGCTGGACATGGTGATGCACATGAAGACGACGCCGCTTGCCCCCAACAAGGCTGTACCGGGAAAGAGCCCTTGCGCAATCGACGTGGCAATTGTTGTTGCAAGAACGGCATAAACAAAGTTCTTAAAACCAATGCGCTGTTCAATTTGCGGACCAAGCAGCAGCAGGTATAGCATATTTCCCATAAAGTGATCGTAATTTGCATGGGCAAAGATGTGACCGACAGCGGAAACCCAATAGGAAACTTCATCTATGCGTGCGAAGAAATTGCCATGCACGGCCATTAGACTGTTGTAATCCGAACTCACAAATATTTGCAGGAACAGGCCGAAGCTCGCCAATATGAAAATAAGGATTGTCGCCGGGCCATTGAGTGTCATGTCGGTGTTTTTTCGTTCAATCAGGTGAGGCTGGTTTAGGTTTTCGGTGCTTTTGGTGCTGCTGGTTCACTTGGTGGTGCGCCAGGCTCGGCTTCTTCTCCGTTTGGCACGGTTGAATTCTCACCCGTGACATCTTCGCCCCATTCCTGCAGCAATTTCTTTTGCTTGGCGCGCAGAATGGCGACACGGCGTTGGGCGATAAAGGTCATGACGGTGGTTACAATTGGTGGTGTGACGGCAAAGAGCACCCATCCAAGGGCCGCAAGCCCATACATGGTGAAGAGGGAGAATACATCGGTCAGACTGTCAATGGCGACCGACATACTATTGCTGCCCATCCACAGGTCCAGCAGGAAGGGGAAAATCCCGGCAAAGTTCATGGCAAAAACGCTGAAGAATGCAAATCGCTGTGGGGATCTGTCAATTAGCACAGCAACAAAGGTTGGCAGCAGCCCAAAACAAACCAGTACCAACGATGCCATGGACACCAGCAACAGGATGACGGCGGCAAACAGGGCCATAAAGCCCAACAACATTAAGCCACTGCCACCTGATCCTCTTTTCTTTGCTGCTACTTTTGCCATAACGCCGATCTCACCACAATTTGCCGATGAATGTGACGGTGATAATCAGAAGCGCGATGACAATAGATGTCATGGCCGCTGCCTGTTGACCGATACGGCTTGAATTTTTCTGCAAGGCAGATGCCCCGCCTTCGATGTCTTTGATCTCGTCATCCGCTTCTTTGAATTCAGCGCAAGCTTCGTCAAAATCCAGTTGATCCTGGGCACGTTGTTCGGCGTTATCCAGCAGGTTAAACAGATCGGCAAGGTTGCCTTTGCGGATCAGCTTCGGGACTTCTTTTTCCAGTTCCTCGCGGATGGACTTACTATGGAAGGCTTTGATCGCTGGACCCATATGGGCACCGACCCAGCTGGTGAAGCCTAAAAGGTTCCCCGCCTTGGTGCGCCATTGCACAAGCGCGAGCAGGCTGAGCATGCCAAGCGTTGCAATCTCTTCACGATCATCGCCAACAGCTTTGATATGTGGATCAATATTCTGGTTCAGACGTGCTGCAATAAAGGCCACGATATGGCGATCAATCGGTTTGCTTTTCTTGTCGATCTTGGCCGATACCCGTTCAAGGGCGGGCATCAGTTCCTTGATGGTCAGTACATGTTCTTCAATGATCAGGGGGCTTTGGCACGGCAGGGTGGGGTTGGTTTCATAGAGACAACGTTCTACGCCATAGCCGATTTTGCGTTCCTGCACAAAATCCAGTAATTGATCAAAGTTTTTCTCAAGCGCCACATAGACCGGGTTGTAGGTATCTTGCGAATCAAACCAGGCACGCGGCAGGCTGCGGGTGATCATTTCAACTGGGGTGTTGGCGTTGCCTTTTTGCAGGACACTGCTGGCAAGTGCGGTGCCAAACCCGTCGGGCATGCACCAGCAATCCTTATATCGGATGGGGAGTGAGGGATCGAGCACGATACTGATCCTTGCCGCCATAATATCTTTATCGCCACTTTGCGATTGCGCCATATGGATGGCGTTGGACGCGGCCGCAGACAGTTCGGTATCTTCCATATCCCGCTTCAGCCAGGTTTCCAGCACATCATCTTTAACAAGACGGTCTACCTGACTTGGCATTCTGGAAACGGCAAGGGAAAGCGTACGGGTGTTGAAATGATCCCGGCCCGCATATTCGATGGTTCGCTTGGCTTTTGGGGCGGCTTTTTTCTGGATCGGGGTCAGACGACGGCCATTGATCCAAAGGTCCAGCTGTTCCAGACCCCAGCGTTCATGTTCATCATCAGACAGCAAGCCCCGCAAAGCTTCCAGCATATTGACCGGAACCGGTTCTTGCCCGATCAGGGTCGCATAGGACCCTTCCAGCATTTTGGCATAAAGAATATCGTCGTCGGTGCGCAGATGGGGGACCGGGTTGCCACCGATAAGGGCAAACAGGATCGTAACCCCAAGCGCGTACATATCATCAGCCACATCGCCCGCACCGCGTCCAGCAGGCGGGGCGGTACCACGTTCAATGGATTCAAACAGGGTGGGCTGATCATACCCCGGGGGAACCGTTGCGCAATCCCCCAGCACAAGGCGATCAAGCGAAGCATCCAGGAAATAAAGGTTCGAAGGGCGGATTTGACGGTGAGATACACCACGTGTGGCAAATTCTTGCAGACCATGGCAGATCGGTTCAATGATCTTGCGAACCATTTCATGCTGGTTGATTTGACCCAGATGGTCCAGCAGGCGGCCACCCATCGGGCGTTCATAGATCACGGCAACGGTGCGCTGGTTCATGGTTGGCCAATGGACATGACCCCATTCCACCAACGGCATGGCCCCACGCACGTTCGCGCCTTTAAGCACATCCATAACACCTGTACGCGGACCAAGGAAGGGCGGGCAAATCAGGGCGAATAATTTGCGTTCCGTGTTGCGTTTATCTTCGGCGTAATAAGCTTTGGCAGAAGGCGTGCTGAGCTCCGCAATAGGCGAGCTTGGATGAATTTGAAAGCGATCAAGCGTAACGGGCGGCAAAGCCTTTGGCTTTTCCTGAGGCTGCGGTGCAGCTTTCTGCGCTTGTTCTTGCGCGCCCTGGGTTTCTTCTTCGGCCATTTACGCCCTTAATCGCCTGATGTTCTTGGTTATATATAGTTCAACCATCGTGCACATGTTAGTCGAATCTATAATGAAATGTATATAAAGGATATAAGACATTTCTTAAAAGGAGGTGAAGATTTAGGCAAAAGAAAAACCCCTGCACCCTGTGCAGAGGTTTTTCCAGATTAAATTGTGATCAGATGCTTAACCGTTAAAAGGATCTGTCACCAGAATTGTATCTTCACGTTCCGGGCTGGTTGAACAAACAGCCACAGGTGTTTCGATCAGTTCTTCAATACGTTTGATGTATTTTACGCATGTTGCAGGCAACTCACCCCAGGTGCGTGCGCCTTCAGTGCTTTCTGTCCAGCCTTCCATGACTTCATAGATCGGCTCGACACGTTCCTGTTCAGCAGGGTTGGAGGGCAGGTGTTTGATTTCCTTGCCATCAATCTGATAACCCGTGCAGATTTTCAGCTCGTCCATACCGTCCAGTACGTCCAGTTTCATCAGCGCAATACCGTTGATGCCGTTGACTTTTACAGCCTGGCGAACCAGAACCGCATCAAACCAGCCACAACGACGTTTGCGTGCTGTCACTGTACCAAACTCGTGGCCACGCTCCCCAAGGCCTTGACCAACTTCGTCAAACAGTTCTGTTGGGAATGGACCGGAACCCACACGTGTTGTGTAAGCTTTGGTGATACCCAGAACATAATCCAGTGATCCCGGACCCATGCCAGAACCAGCAGAGGCCTGACCTGCAACTGTGTTGGAAGACGTTACGAAGGGGACGGTGCCGTGATCAACGTCCAGCAATGTGCCTTGCGCGCCTTCAAACAGGATGCGTTGGCCTTTGGATTTTGCATCATCCAGCAGCTGCCAGACGATTTGAGAATAAGGTGTCAGCTTTGGTGCCATTTCAAGAAGTGGGTTCAGCACTTCTTCAACAGTCCATTCTTCCTGACCCAGACCACGCAGCAGCGGGTTATGGTGGGCCAGAAGTTTTTCGACTTTGGCAGGCAGTGTTGCCGGGTCAGCCAGATCACCAAAGCGAATGGCGCGGCGACCGCATTTGTCTTCATAGGCTGGGCCAATGCCACGACCTGTGGTGCCGATCTTGGCGTTACCCAGCGCTTCTTCGCGCACATGGTCGAGTTTTTGGTGAACCGGCAGGATCAGACAGGCGTTTTCAGCAATTGCCAGATTTTCTGGTGTGATGTCCACGCCCTGACCACGGATGGTGTCAATTTCATTCAAGAGGGCAGCCGGGTCGATCACAACACCGTTGCCGATGACAGAAAGTTTACCGCCGCGCACAATGCCGGAAGGCAGCAGGCTGAGTTTGTATTTTACACCGTCGATAACCAGTGTGTGGCCTGCGTTGTGACCGCCCTGAAAGCGCACAACCACGTCGGCGCGTTCTGAAAGCCAGTCTACGATTTTGCCTTTGCCTTCATCGCCCCATTGGGAGCCGACTACAACTACGTTTGTCATGGGTTACTTCTCCATCCTGGCCGCACACATTAGGTAAGCGGCGTAATCTTTCCATCTGTGAAAATATGACTACAGCCCAGGCGTGCCGCTTCGGCTGCCGGGTCCTGTGATTGGTTAAGGGCATTCACACAGATGTGACCGTTCTGGCGCAAGTCTGTGATTTCCTGCACATCCGTTCCGAAAGGAACAAAAATTTTGTCTTTGGCCTGTGGCTTTGGCAAGGCACGCATCAGGCTGTCGATATATAAAGTAAAGCCGCTGGCTGTTTCACCTGATCCGGCGATATAACGCCCGCCGCGGCCCAGCTCGCTACGTGCGCCTTTACCATAAAATGTATAGGTGACGCCGGAATGATATTCGTAGCCACGGTTTTCTACCGCATCGATGGTCAGGCTTAAATCGGGCGCTTGCGTGGTGATTTGGTCATAAACCGCGATCAAGGTGTCACGCAGGTCTTTAGCTTCGCCGCTGAGATCAAGTGGGCGCAGAATATCAATGGCTTGCTTGGCTGGTCCGGCGCTGTCCAGCAATTGGGCGAACAGGTCAACCTCGTCACCGCCGAGTGCTTTGACGCTTGCTGCATCTTTCCGGTCCAGAGCAACGCGCAATTCTGTTTTTGTTGGTTCATCCAGCCCAATGTTTTCACACAGAGCCGGGACCAGACGCGGCAGACCAAGATCAACGCTTAGGCCTTTTGCGCCTGCTTTGGTCAGTGCATCCACGGCTAACAGAACGACTTCGCAGTCACTGTCATGGGTGTCAGACCCGATCAGTTCCACACCAGCCTGGCCGAACTGACGTTCCGGGCGCAGGTGCGACCCTTTTACACGCAGAACCTGGCCTGTGTAACACAGACGCAGTGGGCGCGGTTCTTTCATCAGACGGGTGGTGGCGATCCGTTCAACCTGAACTGTCATGTCTGGGCGAATACCCATCATGCGTTGGGAAATCGGATCCATTACGCGGAAGGTCTGAGACGCAATCGCAGCGCCACTGCCTTGCAGCAGGTTGTCTTCAAATTCGATAAGGGGTGGTTTTACACGACCATAGCCATATGTCGCAAAGCTGGACATCAGGTGGTCTACAACGGATGCTTCATATTCTGCATCAATCGGTAAAACATCTTCAAGGCCAGTGGGCAATAATGCTCTGTCAGTCATAAGTCCATCCGCTAAAGGCGCGTGTAAAAAATCCAAACGCGGCTTTCTAGCCGGAATCGACCTTCACAGCAAATGTTAAAAGCACTTTGGGACCGTTTTTTTGGGAAAGTCTGGCCCCAGAAACAATTTTGGGCTGTCGCTTTAAATGCGACAGCCCTTATTATTGTGGCCTCAACCTGTCAAACTTGCCTTTTTTGTCGGCAGGAGCAATCTATTCGCCGATTATACGAACGGTCAAGGGTAAAAGTGTGCTGCGGTGCACCAAAAATGACATTTGTCAATCGGACTAAAATTCTTTAGACACATATGTAGCTTATGAAAACAAAGATAAAGGCAAGCAGGATGACGGACAAAAAAATGCAATGTATGGAAATCAGCGAACCGGGTGGGCCGGAGGTTCTGAAACTGGTTGAACGTGATCAACCCATTGTTTTAGAGGGGGAAGTTCTGATCAAAGTTGCGTCTGCCGGGGTTAATCGCCCGGATGTCATCCAACGAAAAGGTCTTTATCCGCCGCCCCCGGGTGCGTCTGATTTACCGGGTCTGGAAGTGTCCGGTGAAATTGTTGAAATCAATGGCGACGTTGCGGGTCTAAAAGTTGGCGACAAGGTTTGCGCCTTAACCAACGGTGGGGGCTATGCACAATATGTAAACGTGCCTGCAGCCCAGTGCCTGCCGATTCCGTCCGGTCTTTCCATGGCCGAAGCGGCCATCGTGCCTGAAACATTCTTTACAGTCTGGTTTAATCTGTTTTTGCAAGGTGGCCTGAGAGAAGGTCAGTCTCTGTTGGTTCATGGTGGGTCCAGCGGGATTGGCACAACAGCGATTCAGATGGCGACTGCTTTGGGTGTGACGGTTTATACGACGGCCGGAAGCGCGGAAAAATGTAAAGCCTGTAGCGATTTGGGGGCAAAGCTTGCCATTAATTACCGTGATGACGACTTTGTGAGCGTGATTAAAGAAACGACCGAAGGCAAAGGTGTGGATATGATCCTTGATATGGTCGGCGGGGAATATCTTGGTCGCAATATCAAGTGCCTGGCACGTAAAGGGCGGTTGATCAATATCGCTTACTTGCAGGGCAGCAAGGCGGAAGTAAATTTTATGACCGTCATGATGAAGCAGCTGACCATCACGGGCTCAACTCTTCGCCAGCAGCCCATCGCGATCAAGTCACAGATTGCCTCTGAATTGAAAGAGACCATCTGGCCGCTGATTGAAGCCGGCAAGATCAAGCCTGTATTGCATCAGTCCTTTGAAATGATTGAGGCTGCGAAATCTCATGAGTTGATGGAAAGCAGTGCCCATATCGGCAAAATTGTCTTAAATGTGGAAAGTTGAACTTCAAAAAATGCGAAGAAGTTTGACCTGAGCGAAAAACGGATTATATAGTAGGGAAAAGGGATCGGATTTCTCGATCAACTTCTATTCATAAATTCTAGAAAAAGGATCAACGCGATGGCGCTGCCTCTAATGCCAAAGGCGACGGCCGTTTGGCTTGTCGAAAATACGGCACTGAGCTTTATTCAAATCGCCGATTTTTGCGGTTTGCACGAACTTGAAATTCAAGCGATTGCAGATGGTGATGTTGGCATGGGGATGCAGGGACTGGACCCGATTGCAAATGGTCAGCTGACACAAGCCGAACTTGATCGCTGCGCAAATGATCCAACCGCACGTCTGAAAATCGCCCGTTCCACAAACCCGGCCCCTAAAGCCCGTGGTAAAGGTGCGCGTTACACCCCGGTTTCCAAACGTCAGGACCGCCCGGACGGGATCGCCTGGCTGGTGAAAAACCACCCGGAACTACAGGATGTTCAAATTTCCAAGCTGCTGGGCACCACAAAGCCAACCATTAAGGCGATTCGTGACAAAACCCACTGGAATTCTGCAAACATCACACCACGCAACCCGGTGACTTTGGGGCTGTGTACCGAAGCTGACCTGGAAAAAGTTGTGATCATCGCACGTGGCCGCGCACGCAAGCTGGCAAAAGCCGAAGGTGTGGCCGAAGCTGCCGTTGCGATGGAAGCGGCTGTGCAGGATGACAGTACGTCCGAAGAATAAGCTTTAAAAGCTGACACATAAAAAAGGCGCTATCTGATCGGTAGCGCCTTTTTTTGTATTCGATGTTCAGGAACGTTTTAAGCTTCCCAGCCGTTTTGCAGGGCAATTCGCACGGCCTGGGCGCGGTTGGCTGCTTCCATCTTGCGATAGATGTTGCGCAGGTGAACCTTGACGGTGATTTCCTGCAAGCCAAGCTTGCGTGCAATTTCTTTGTTAGTGTTGCCTTCAATCAAATGACCAAGGATTTCTTTTTCCCGGTCACTTAAGCGAGATAGCGGACCATCTGCCATGGACTGTGTTGAGGCACTGCGCCCAATGGGGCTGTCATCATTTGATTCTGGCGTATCCTGAAAGGCTGCGGACGGGATATATTTTTCACCCGACAGAACCAGACGAAGCGCGTTGACCATTGCTGAACCGCTGATGGTTTTGGGCACATAACCTGCGGCACCACGTTCAACGGCTTCAAGTACGTCATGGCGATTGAAGTGACCGGACAGGATGACAACCGGGGTTTTAGGGTGTGCTTCACACATTTTGACCAGACCGTCAAAGGCGTTCATGCCGGGCATTTTCAAGTCCATCAGGATCAGGTCCCAGCCGTCTTCCTTCCCTGCAATCTCATAAGCTTCATCAAAAGATGCCGCTTCTGTGACCGCAACATCGGGGTCGAGTTCTTCCAAAAATGGGCGCAAACCTTCACGTACAAGGTTGTGGTCGTCAGCAATGAGAATCTTCATTAGGCGTTTTTTCCGCTTTTGTTGATCCAAGTACAATATTGTAATATCAAACGAATCTCAATCATTACGTTTCTTTTGTAATTGTTTTTCCTGCTTTTTCGACCTGAGAGGCGAGGTTTGACAGGCTAACAGGTTTTTTCAGTACGCAAAATGCCACTTCGTTCAGGTCAACCGCATCGGTCTCTTCAATTCCGGTATGTCCGGTGACGACAATAATCGGCAGGTCTGGCTTTCTTTCTTTCAGATGTTTAATCAGATGATGACCGTCCATTTTGGGCATGCGGATGTCGGTGACGACAATATCGCAGGGTTCGGCCTCATAAAGTTCAAGCGCTTCTTCTCCATCTCCGGCCATATTGACTTCATAGCCATTGGTGAATAGATATTCCATCATGGCTTCGGCGGCATAAACTTCGTCATCCACCACCAGCACACTTAGCCCATTGCCATCAAAATCCAGATCATCATCGTCATCATCGCCGATGTCATCGGGGATGTTGGCGATGATGGATGTATCTTCTTCATCCACGCAAGGCAGCGTGATGTCAAAGCGGGCACCTTTGTGGATGTTGCGCGCCTGAATTTGCCCGCCCATGGCGGCAATAATCCCGTAGCTGACCGACAGGCCTAACCCAGTGCCTTTGCCCACTTCTTTGGTGGTGAAGAACGGGTCAAAAAGTTTCGCCATGGCTTTTTCAGAAATGCCACCGCCATTATCTGTCACGGCAATATTGATCATGTTATCGGCCTGATCATAGGTCATATTGACGTCGATGCGGTTGATTTCCTTGCTGTTGAACTGTTCGTTCTTGCGCCGTTGATTGATGGCATCATGGGCGTTGGTGATCAGGTTCAGGATTACCTGTTCCAACTGGATTGGGCGACCTTTCAGCGTCTGATAATAAGGCGGATAGCGAACATCCATATGGATGTTTTCTGCCAGATATTGCGCTTCGATCATATCAACCGCCTGACGGATCACCAGGGCTGGGTCGAACAGTTCCAGGCTGCCTGTATCTTTGCGGCTAAAGATCCGCATATGGTCGATGATGTCGGCCATGCGTGCACTTTGCATGCTGATCAGATCAAACTGTTTTTGGATTTGTTCGGTGGTGATGGTGCCCCGGTTCATCTTTAACATACTGCCTTCTGCCGCAAACCGCATGATGTTGAGCGGCTGGCTGAGCTCGTGCGTGATCCCGGCGGCCATTTCGCCAAGAGTGGCAAGTTTGGACGTCTGGGCCAGATGTTCGTTTACCCGGTTGCGTTCTGTCACATCACGAATGATCAGCAGGCGGGTTTCCAGGCCGATGTAGGAAACGGGGCGGGTGGTGATGTCGGCTTCGAAAGTTTCATCATCCATACGACGCAGAGAGACCGATGTATAGGTATAAGTCGGATCATCATCATGCATCTTGGGGGCATCTTTAAACAGATCACCGTCATCACAGACATAGTTAGCAAAGCGTTTGCCGAGAAATTCCGTTCTGTTTTTTGTGGCGAAAAGCGCATGACCTTCCGGGTTGGAAAAGACGATCCGGTCATTTTCATCCAGCACCAGAATTGCATCTGGGGACATATCAACCAGGCTTCTGTAGCGTCCCTCACTTTCACGCAAGGCTTCTTCGGCAATCAGGCGGTGATGTTCACTGCGCAGACTGGACACCCCATAACCAATGTCACTGGCCAGTTCTTCCATCAGTTTAATATGAGGATCATTAAAGATGTTTTTGTCATCCGAAACCACGCAAAGGAAACCTGCAAGTTTGGTATCAATTCGGATCGGGAAGATACCGCCGGATTTGATGTTATGTTCAACAAAGGCTTTTTTCAGATTAGGGAAAGCCTGATGCAGAATATGTTCATTCATGATCATATGGTTCTGCTTGACGAAGGTCTGCTTGATTGTGCTGGTGGGCTTGAACGGTTGCAAGTCCATGTCCAGCCCTTTTTGCATGCTGATATCCAGAAATTCCGGCAGGCTGCCCGGGATTTTAAACAGGTTCACCCATGTGGATTGGAACGACCCAAAATCCATCACCAGACGGCAGATTTCAGAAAGGATAAAGCTTTCGTTTCTGGCGTGGATCAGCGTATTCCCGGAAAGACTGAGCGTGGTGGAAATCTTGTTGCTTTCAATCAGTTCATTTTCACGACTTTTCAGGGTGGTGATATCCGTGTAAATTCCGACGATCCCGCCTTCTGATGTGGGGTGTTCATGGACCAGAAGATGATGCCCGTTATAAAGTTCAATCTCACGAATCCCACAAGATTTATGGGCTTCAACCAGTTGATCACATAATTCTTGGCTAAAGGGCGCGGGGAATTTCAGTACCTTTTCCTTGTCGCAGATATTCAGCATCTCACGATACGTAAAGGAATTGGCCACATAAGGTTTCAGCGCTGGGAACATATCAAGGGCTGCATTGTTCCACATGATCAGTTTATCGTTGGCATCCCACATGACAAGGCCGTTTGACAGCGCATTCAGCCCCTCTTCAAAACGTGTTTTATAAGTGACGCTTTCTGAAATATCTGTGCCAGTCCCGATGTAGCCTGCGAAATTGCCGTCGTTGTCAAAAATGGCTTTACCATTAATGGCAACGGTCAGGTTCATGCTATTCCAGTCGGCACTATATTTATAGTTCCTGAAAGCACGGCGGTTCTGCAAGTCTTCCCAATGTTTAAACTGGTGGGAAGGCAGGTTTTTGGGTTTGGTGAAATCATGACGGGTGCGCCCCAGAAGATACTTTTTGGGGATGCCCGTCGTTGTCGTGAACCGATCGGAAATATAAGTGAATTTATGATCCGGCCCGGTTTGCCAGTACCAGTCAGAACTGGCATCCACCAGGTCACGAAACCGGCTTTCACTTTCATGCAATGCGCTTTGGGCGATCTGTAAATCCCGGTTGGACAGGTAAAAGGCGATCAGGTCCGCGATGGAGCCGGCAAACTGTCTGTCAGTATTTGTCCAGTTACGCTGGTTTTTTCTGGCGGCGATATGCAGGGTGCCAATGGACTGGCGTCCGATTCCGACGACAGCTACCAAAACAGACTTTGGTTTTGGTCCCATGTTCTGGGTGGCAAGAAAATCCATGGATCGGACATCATTTTGCGCATCATCAAAGGCAACGGTACGCTCGCCACGCAAAGCCCCAAAGAAAGCCGGATGTTGTTGTCGATCAATGGTCATATCGCACGGCGCATTTTGATCTGTGGCGTCAAAAGCGTATTTCAGTGAAAGACTGGTGCGTTCTTCCCCAAAGAACCACAAGCAGGTGCGTGATACATCCAGTGTCTTTGAGGTTTCGCGCAAAAGCCATTCAATGGCCTGTTGTTCGGTTGTTTTTTCCGGGGTCCTGAGAAACAGGTTAAAGCCCTGGGAAATTCGTTCAAAAGCCGCCAGGTATTTTCTGGAAAGTGGCGTTTGTTCTTCTTCGGGTGACTTAAGCCGTTTATGGATCAAGGCGCCCAGTATAAGACCGCCTGCCAGGGTCCCTAATAAAACACCGGGACCTGCGTTAAATCCGTCAATTGCGGCTGTCTCTGCACGTGCAATTGTCGGACTGAGCAGGAGACTCGTGGTCAGCAGGGTATATTTATATATGTTTTGCAGGCTTTTCATTCGCGCTTGTCTTGATCTTAAACGTTTTTTACGCCCATCACCCTACCTGATCCCCGTCAAATGTCCTAGGGAAGACATTGTCTTCTTTGATAAAATTTTACGCTCTTCAGAAAAGCGAAATATACGCATTAATAATTGTGTACTTTTTGTTACAGAAAAGTTACAAGGCGGTCTGAAAATTGGCAGAGTGTTGAGGGCAATTATGTCAGACGGTCCATTACCTTCCGGCGAAATGAAAAAGCTGGATAAAGAACTGAAACAAATTGGGAAGTTCGAAGCGGGCATTCAGGAAGTTAGTCGCGGGAATTTAAAGTTCGGAATTTGTGTTCTGTTTCTCGTGCTGGTTGGTTTCTTTGCGTATACGCAAGTTGCCGAACCTGGGAGCCAAATCTTTATTATTCTGGCGGGTTTGCTCGGAGCCTATATGGCGCTGAATATTGGTGCCAATGATGTTGCAAACAATATCGGTCCTGCGGTGGGGTCCAAAGCCCTGACCATGACAGGTGCCTTGATCATTGCTGCGATTTTTGAAGCTGCGGGCGCGATTATCGCAGGCGGCGATGTGGTTTCGACCGTGCGTAAAGGGATTATTGACCCCTCTGCCATGGAAAATGATCTGATGTTTATCCATGCCATGATGGCGGCGTTGTTTGCGGCTGCCCTATGGGTAAACCTGGCGACTTTTGTTGGCGCGCCGGTTTCAACAACTCACTCAGTTGTCGGAGGGGTTATGGGCGCTGGTATCGCGGCGACAGGCCTGAGTGCCGTAAACTGGGCGACAATGAGTAAGATTGCCGCCAGTTGGGTGATCTCCCCCGTGTTGGGCGGTGTGATTGCAGCTTTGTTCCTGGCGCTCATCAAATTCCAGATCATGTATAAAGAAGACAAGGTCAGCGCAGCCAAGAAATGGGTTCCTGTTCTGGTTGGTGTTATGGCGGCTGCCTTTGCCATGTACCTGACCATGAAAGGTCTGAAAAAGATCTGGAAGCCAGGTGGCGAAGTTATTCTTCTCATCGGTGCGACTTTCTTCTTTGGGACATGGTTTGCTGTTAAGCCCATGGTGACGAAAGCGGCTGAAAACATCGAAAACCGTCGTCGTGCTGTAAGTGATCTCTTTACTATTCCACTGATCTTCTCTGCTGCGTTGTTGTCCTTTGCACATGGTGCAAACGATGTGGCGAACGCGGTTGGTCCGTTAGCGGCCGTTGTTGGTGTTGCCAGTGGTGCAGATATGGGTGGCAAAGTTGACCTGCCGCTTTGGATTTTGGTCGTTGGTGCCTTGGGTATTGCTGCTGGTTTGATGCTCTTTGGTCCAAAACTGGTTCGCACCGTTGGGGAACAGATCACCAAGCTGGACCGCGCGCGTGCTTATTGTGTGGCATTGTCTGCGGCGATTACGGTGATTATTGCGTCGAAACTGGGCTTGCCTGTAAGTTCAACCCATATTGCTGTTGGGGGTATTTTTGGTGTCGGTTTCTTCCGTGAGTATCTGGAAAGCAAGCGTAAAGCCAATGCTATCGCAGAAGGCAATGAAGAACCTCTCAGTGCGAAAAAAGAAGCGAAAGCACGCAAGCGTAAGCTGGTGCGTCGTCAACATCTGATGACAATTGCGGCGGCCTGGGTGATTACGGTACCGCTATCTGCATTTATCGCTGGGATTATCTACTGGGTGATGCGTTTCACGCTGTAGTTAATCGTCTACGCATAAAGAAATCAAAGGAAACGGCCTGTCCAATCTGGAGAGGCCGTTTTTCTTTTGTGAAATAGGCATAGTTTTGTTGTTGTCATTTTGGAAAGTTGCTATACCTTTTCCCCAAATACGCAAACCTGCATTCTCCTTTTTAAAAAATGGTTTAGGCAGGTTTGGAAACGCCGTAATAACAGATTAGGTTAAGTCACTTGACAAGCGACAACGAACTAACGCCCCAGGGCATTGATATTTCCCCCGTTTCAATTGTAGACGAAATGCGCAGCAGCTACCTTGATTACGCCATGAGCGTGATTGTGTCGCGGGCGCTGCCGGATGTGCGTGATGGCTTGAAGCCTGTGCACCGTCGTATTCTCTATGCGATGAAAGAAAGCGGTTACGATTATAACAAGCCTTACCGTAAATCCGCCCGTATCGTCGGGGACGTGATGGGTAAATATCACCCGCACGGTGACAGCGCGATTTATGATGCCATGGTTCGTATGGCGCAAGATTTCTCCATGCGTCTGCCATTGATTGATGGGCAGGGGAACTTCGGTTCCATGGACGGTGATCCACCTGCGGCCATGCGTTATACCGAAGCGCGTATGGACAAAGCGGCCCATAACCTGATTGCAGATATCGACAAGGAAACCGTCGATTTCAAACCCAACTATGACGACACCACGCTGGAACCTTCTGTTCTTCCGGCACAGTATCCGAACCTGCTGGTCAACGGGGCTGGCGGTATCGCGGTTGGTATGGCAACAAATATTCCCCCACATAACCTGGGTGAACTGATCGACGCCTGTTGTGCGCTCATTGATGATCCGAACCTGACGATTGATGATCTGATCCGTGATTATGTTTTTGGTCCGGACTTCCCGACGGGTGGGATTATTCTGGGACAGTCTGGTTTGCGTTCTGCCTTCCATACGGGTCGTGGCTCGGTTGTGATGCGCGGTAAAACCAGCATTGAAGAAATTCGCAAAGACCGTATGGCGATCATCATTACGGAAATTCCCTATCAGGTGAATAAAGCCCGTATGATCGAAAGCATGGCGGCGCTGGTACGTGACAAAAAGATCGAAGGTATTTCTGATCTGCGTGACGAATCGGACCGTCAGGGCGTACGTGTTGTGGTGGAAATCAAAAAAGGCCACCATGCAGAAATCGTTCTGAACCAGCTGTTCAAGTTCACAGCCCTTCAAACCAGCTTTGGCGTAAACATGCTGGCGCTGAATCAGGGTCGTCCGGAACTGATGAACCTGAAACAGATTCTGGAAGCTTTTATTGCGTTCCGTGAAGAAGTTATTACACGCCGCACAATTTTCGAGCTGGGCAAAGCACGTGACAAAGCGCACGTTTTGGCTGGTCTGGCTGTGGCCGTTGAAAATATCGACGAAGTGATCGAACTGATCCGTGCGGCCCCTGATGCACAAACAGCGCGTACCCAACTGATGGAACGCAAATGGCGTGCAGGTCAGGTGGAACCGCTGATCCAGTTGCTGGATGAACCGGACCGTCAGGTTGTAAACGGTGAATATCAGCTGTCAGAAGCACAGGCCAAAGCCATTCTGGAACTGCGTTTGCATCGTCTGACAGGCCTGGAACGTGAAAAGATTGCAGGTGACTTGCGTGAATTGGGTGCGGAGATTGAAGAATATCTCTCTATCCTGCGTTCGCGCGAAAAACTGATGACTTTGATGCGCAATGAACTTGTGGACATGCGCACACAGTTTGCGACACCGCGTCGTTCTGAAATTCAGGAAGCTGAATTTGAACATGACATTGAAGATCTGATCCAGCGTGAAGATATGGTCGTGACCGTGACCAGTTCCGGTTACATCAAGCGTGTGCCGCTGGATACATACCGTGCACAACGCCGTGGTGGTAAAGGTCGTTCGGGTATGAGCACCAAAGACGAAGATATCGTTGAAAATGTCTTCGTTGCCAATACCCATACGCCGCTGTTGTTCTTCTCTTCCACAGGTATGGTTTACAAGATGAAAGTCTATCGCCTGCCGCTGGGGACCCCGCAGTCCAAGGGTAAGGCAATGGTGAACCTGTTGCCGCTGGATGAAGGCGAAACAATTTCGACCGTAATGGAATTGCCGGAAGACGAAAGCCAGGCAAAAGACATGCACGTGATGTTCTCTACCGCATCTGGTGGGGCACGCCGTAACCTGCTGTCTGATTTCACCAACGTTAAAGCCAATGGTAAAATCGCCATGAAGCTCGACGACGGTGATGCCATGGTGGCCGTGGAAATCTGTACACCGGATGATCACGTTTTCCTGACAACCCGTAACGGCCAGTGTATCCGCTTCAAGGTCGAAGACGTTCGCGTTTTTGCCGGGCGTAATTCAACAGGTGTGCGTGGTATTCGTCTGGCTGATGATGACCGTGTGATTTCTATGTCCATCCTGAATGGTGGAGAGTGGTCGTCTGAAGAACGCGATTCTTACCTGCGTTATTCCAAAGCTAAACGCGCTGGGGAAGAGGCTGAATTGGGCGTTCTGAGCCAGGAACAGGCTGATGAAATGGAAGGTCTGGAAGAATTCCTGCTGTCAGTGACAGAACGTGGATTCGGCAAACGATCTTCTTCCTTTGAATATCGCACCACAGGTCGTGGTGGTAAGGGGATTGCCAATATCGAAATGTCCGCACGTAACGGTCATGTGGCGGCGTCCTTCCCTGTTGAAGTGGAAGACGAAATCATCATGGTTACCGATGGCGGTCAGTTGATCCGTACAGGCGTTGATCAGGTCCGCATTGCCGGGCGTAAGACACAAGGGGTAACCCTGTTCCGTGTCGCCGATGGGGAGAGCGTGGTTTCAGTCAGCTGTTTCCGCGACATGGGCGATGACGAAGAAGAAAAGGCAGAAGGCGAAAACGCAGAAACTGCCGAAGGAAACAAAGAAGAGACAGAAAATACTGTCGAACAACAGGAAGGCGAAAGTTCGGGTGAAGAGGCGTAAAGCCTCTTTGCTGCAAATTTTAAGCTTTTGAGGAGTGAGGAGTCCAAGCTCATGCCTAAGAACCGTATCGGTGTCTATCCGGGGACATTTGACCCTGTAACAAACGGTCACCTTGATATTATCGAACGTGGTGCACATCTGGTCGATCATCTGATTCTGGCCGTTGCCATTAATGAAGGGAAGGGGCCTCTTTTCTCTCTGGAAGAAAGAGTCGCCATGGTGGAACATGAACTGCCTGCGATTATGGAACGCACGGGGGCAACCATTGAAGTCAAACCGTTTCAGAATCTTTTGATGAACTTTGCAGCTGAACAAGGGGCAAAGACCATTATTCGGGGATTGCGCGCTGTTTCTGACTTTGAATATGAATTTCAGATGGCGGGTATGAACTCGCATCTCGCACCGGATATTGAGACCGTGTTCTTGATGGCATCGGATAAATGTCAGTTCATTTCTTCGCGCTTTGTGAAAGAGATCGGCAAGCTGGGTGGTGACATTAATGATTTTGTCACACCGAATGTGCGCGAAAAACTGAAGGAACGCTTTGCTAGCGAGAAGTGATTCAAAAAAATGCTGTTAAACCTGTGAAAACAGGAATCTTTCAGGGCGAATAATCGGGTGCGATTGTTCGCCCTATGCAGTTTTAAGGGGAAGGAATGGGGTTGTAAGGCTTTGTTTTTAAACAATTTTCAAAAAAATGCAATTTATTTGAAATTCTTTGTTGACCTATTGGTCCGACCCCACTATGTTCCGCCTCACCAAACGGGACGGACAACACGCCAAACGGCAGTTCGGACCACCTCAGATGAGGGCACTTAGCTCAGTTGGTAGAGCATTCGACTTTTAATCGAACGGTCAGAGGTTCGAATCCTCTAGTGCCTACCATTATGAAAAACCCTGTAACTTGGTTGCAGGGTTTTTTGATTCTCAGAACAATGTTCATAAATTTCAATGACTTCCTAGGTGTGACGTTCGGCACAGCGTGTATGTAGACGAATCTGTATAACAGATTTATTGAGAAACAGGAGTCGTTGCCATGTTTGATTTGATTTTAGCCATAGCGATTGTACCCGTTGGTGCGTTGCTAACGGCGTGGTTATCCCGCCCGGTTTGAAAGGGCGTTTTTACTGGTCACATCCGGCTAAATATGTCACTAACACTTAATCGTCGTTAGAATAGGGCCGGGCACCACCATGAGTGCAATAGATCAGTCATCCACAATTACTGTCCTTGAAGAAAAGGTGAAAAAGCTTCAGGAAGAGCTGGATAAATCCCGCCTGTCTGAAAAACGCTTTCTGGACGCTTTAAGGCTCAGTCCTATGGCTTTGTGTCACCATGATCAGAACCTGCGCTATACATGGCTTTATAACGGCCATATGGGGTTTGTGCAGGACGAGGTCATCGGCAAGACCGATTGGGACATCCTGGGGAACGAACTGGCTGACCGTATGGGCGTGATCAAACGCCGTGTTCTTGAAACCGGAATTGGTGAACGCGTGGAAATGCAAACGGTCGATGGCGACGAAAATTCAGAATATTTTGATCTGGTTGTCGAACCTTTGCGCGATGATTTTACAGGTGCGGTTGTCGGGTTGTCCTGTAGCGGGATCGATGTGACCGAAGATCGCCGCCGTCGCGAAGCCTATAAAGCCAGCGAAGAGAATCTGAAGTTCATCTTTAATGCTTCGCCCATGCCGATTGTGGTCAGCCATTTTGAAGATGGTCGTCCGCTCTTTTACAACAAGGCGGCAGATGATTTATTTAATTTGTCAAAAGCCCCGACTGATAACTTCCTGGCAAGCATTGGCCAGGAAGATGATGTCAACGCCATGCTGGCCGCAGACAAGTTGGTTGAAGCGCACCGTTTTGAATATAAAAAGTGGCTGGATAAGCCGTTATATCTGACGATTTCTGCAACGAATATTTTTTATAACGCGGATGCCGCTGTCCTTTGCACTTTCCATGACTTGACCCGTGAAACGGTCTATCAACAACATTTGCAGGAAGCCAAGGAAAAGGCTGAACTGGCAAGTATCGCGAAATCCCAGTTTCTGGCGTCTGCCAGTCATGACCTGCGCCAGCCGCTGCATGCCATGGGATTGCTGCTGAGCGTGCTTGAACAGTATATTGAAGATGGGCATGGCAAGAAGGTGCTGGAACATGTCACAACGTCCCTGGAAGCGATGAATGAGCTGTTCTCCGGCATTCTGGATATTTCCAAGCTGGATGCTGATGCGGTGCCTGTGGAGATGCAGACCGTGCGTATTCCCGAAATATTCAAGACACTGGAGACAGATTTTACACCGATGGCGGAAAATGCCGGGCTGGACATCCGTTTTGTACGATCATCCTGTCATGTCAAGAGCGACCCGGTACAGGTTGAAAGGATCTTGCGCAATCTCCTGTCCAACGCCCTTCGCTATACTTCCAGCGGGCGCGTGCTGGTGGGGTGCCGTCGTCGCGGAAGTGAAATTGAATTCTGTGTGCACGATACGGGGGTCGGGATTGCTGAAGAAGATCTCAAGCGCATTTTTGAAGAGTTCCGTCAGGTGGAAAATCCGGAACGTGATCGCCGCAAAGGACTGGGTCTTGGGCTTGCAATTTGTGACCGTGTCGCAACCCTGCTGAATACCGAGATTGAAGTGAAATCCCAAAAAGGTGTAGGCAGTTCCTTCTGTTTCCGCCTGCCCATGATGGAAACAGTCAAAAAGGTGAAGGAAAAATCAAGGGGTGGGGATTTAAGCCTGATCCAGGGGCGCACTATCCTGTTTATTGAAGATGAAGTCGATGTGCAGACAGCCATCCAATATATGATCGAGGCTTGGGGGTGTGAACCCATCATCGCAAGTTCACTGGACGAGGCACGTAAACTGTTGAACCAGAATATGGTCTGCCCGGATGCGATTGTGGCGGATTATCGATTGCGCGATGAAGAAAACGGGCTGGATATCATCAAAGCCATTCGCCAGGATTTCAAAAAGAGAATCCCGGCGATTGTGGTGTCTGGCGATACAGATCCGGACCTGATCAAGCAAATGCAGATTTATGGTCTGCAGCTTTTAAACAAGCCAATCCTGCCCGATGTGATGCAGCAAAGGCTGTTAGAAATGCTTACGGATTAAACGGCGTCTCTGTCTTTTCCAGATAGAGACTGCGGCTTGGGAAGGCGAAGGCGCTGCCTTCCTCTTCGACGATCTTTTTAAAGGCGATGATATGGTCGCTGCGGATTTGGCGCCATTCTTCCCAGTTGGTGGTCTTGGTGAAATAATAAAGATTGATGTTAATGCTGTTGTCCGCAAATTCCGTTAGATGCACCATCTGGGCGACATTGGCTTTGGGTTCCACATCCTTGTTAGTTTCAATAAAGTTACGAATGCGCGTCACAATATTTTCAAGCTGTTGGGCGGTGGTGCGATATTCCACCCCAATGGTCATTTTGATGCGCCGATTGGTCATGCGTGACCAGTTGGTGATCGGGCTGTTGGCGAGGTTGGCATTGGGGACATTGACCAGTGCTTTGGCAAAGGTCCGTACCTTTGTTGCGCGCAGGCCGATAAATTCAATAGTGCCTTCCACATCCGGAGTTTCGATCCAGTCGCCTTTCTGAAAGGTCTTGTCGGTAAAGATCATCAATGTACCAAACAGATTGGCAACCGTATCCTTGGCAGCCAGGGCAATGGCCATCCCGGCAAGACCAATGCCGCCCAGGAATGCGGAAACATTGATCTCCCATTGTTCCAGAATTGCAACGCCACCGATGACAAACACCACGACTTCAAGGGTGCGTCTGGCGAAATGCTGGAAATCTTCATTGACCCTGCGCCCCAGCTTATGTCCCATGGTAAAGAGCGCCAGTGTAATGGGCGTGATCATGCAGAAGATCAGCCAAAACAGGCAGTAGGTATAAAGCGACGCAATGATCGAATGGGTCAGTTCGTGCCAGTCATTGGGCAGTCCCAATACCTTGAACGCAATGGACAGACCAAACACAACGATCAGAAACTTGACCGGGCCTTCGGAGGCTTCGACCAGTTCGTCATCAATTGAATTCTCAGTACGCTTGACCAGCTTGCGTGCAATGCTGATCACGATATTGGCAAAAAGGCTTCTCAAGATCAAAAAAAACAGAAAGACCATAAGGGCGGCAATTTCCGGCCCGAAGGGTAAATTGCTGATTTCCGCAGAGAGCACTTCCACATTCTCTGAAAAAGTTCTAACGTGTTCAGAAAATTGATTATTGTTCTGTTCGGGACTGGCCATTTTTCATATCCGGCATTGATTCAGCTGAGACTATGGTGATGGCCTGTCAAAGCGGCACTGTCAAGAATTATGAAAATTGGAAGATAGTTGGTCTGCGTGCCTTGACAACCTAGGGTCAGGCAGGCATTACCAAGTGAATTCGGAATAGTACAAGAGTATCCAGATGGCGAAAAAGTTAAATGTTCTGTTGGTAGAAGATAGTGAAGATGACGCTGAACTCTTGTATCTGGAATTACGCCGTGGTGGTCTGAGCGCAGATATGACACGGGTGGAAACAGCCGAAGACTTTACGGCAGAACTGAACGCGGGTGGTTGGGACCTGGTGCTATCCGATTATAATTTGCCGAACTTTAACGCCCCTGCCGCCCTTGAAATAGTCAATCATTATGAAAGTGATCTGCCCTTTATTATTCTGTCTGGCGCGGTTGCGGCAAAAGATGTGGTGACCCTTCTAAAAGCAGGTGCCCATGATTTTCTGGAAAAGAACGATCTCGCCCGTCTGGTCCCGGCCATTGAACGTGAATTGCGCGAAGTTAAAATGCGCAAAGAAAGCAAACAGGCAGAAAGCACGCTTAAAAAATTGTTCCGCGCTGTTCAGCAAAGCCCGGTCAGCGTGATGATCACGGATGACAAAGGCCGTGTGGAATATGTGAACCCAACTTATGAAGCGGTCACCGGATATACCCGCAACGAAGTGTTGGGGAACCTGCCGGATGTGATGGCAGGCGATTTTGTTTCTTTGGATCAGAATGCAGAAGTCTGGGATGCGGTTAAAAACGGTAAAGAATGGCGCGGTGAATTCTGCAACAACCGTAAAAACGGTGAAGTCTTCTGGGAATATGTTACGGTTGCCCCCATCCGGGATGAAGCAGGTGAGTTGACCAACCTTCTGATTTCCAAGGAAGACATTACCTATCGTAAGGAAACCGAAGAAAAACTTTATCGTCAGGCCAATTTTGATGATCTGACGGGACTGCCCAATCGCGACCTGACCCTTGACCGTCTGGGGCAGGCCTTGGAACGATCGGACCATGCAGCCTTGATCATTGTTGATCTGGATAACTTTAAAAAGGTGAATGACAGCCTGGGTCATGCGGTTGGCGATGAAATCCTTAAACGTGCGGCCAATCGGGTGATGAACTGCCTGGGTCAGGGCCAGACTGTCGGGCGGGTGAGTGGTGATGAATTTGCCGTGGTCGTGCCGGAAATGGCTGGGGTTAACGAAGCCGAAGTGCTGATCAGCCGCATTCTCGATATTTTTTCCGCGCCGTTTGCGGTTGGAGACCACGAACTCTTTACGACGGTGAGTGCCGGGGTTGCAATCTACCCTGACGATGGAACGGACCCTGCCATCCTGTTTAGAAATTCTGAAGCGGCCATGAGCAAGGCGAAGGAAGAGGGACGCAACGGCTTTCACTTCTTTACCTCCCACATGAACGAGCGTGCCGAAGAACGTCTGTTGCTGGAAAGTGGCTTGCGCCGTGCCATTGAAAATGATGAGCTTTGCCTGTTCTTCCAGCCCATTGTGGATGCGAAAAGCGGTAAATTTGCTGGGGCCGAAACGCTTATTCGCTGGGCACACCCCAATAAAGGTATGATCTTCCCGGATCAGTTTATCTCGCTTGCGGAAGAAACCGGACTGATCGTCAAAATCGGGAAGTGGGTGATTGACAAGGCGTGCCAATGTATCCGGGATTTCCGAAATCTTGGGTTCGAAGATTTTTACGTTACCGTCAATGTCTCCCCCCAACAGGTCTGGTCAGGCACCCTGGTCGGTGAAGTCCGCGATGCACTTGAAGCCAATAATTTGGACCCGAGTTCCCTAGTTGTGGAAATGACGGAAAGCGTATGTTTACATGATACGGATCAGACTTTGACATGCCTGAATGAACTTGCGGACCTGGGCGTGCGTATTGCGGTTGATGATTTCGGCACAGGATATTCGTCACTGAGCTATCTCAAACGGTATCCGTTTCACACGTTAAAGATTGATCGTGCCTTTGTGCGCGATATCCCCGAAGACAGCGATGATATGGCGTTGGTTAATGCGATGATCGCCATGGCCCATAGTCTGGGGCTGAAGGTGGTGGCCGAAGGGGTGGAAACCGCTGCACATCTTAAATTCCTGAAAGAGCGTGAATGTGATTTGATTCAGGGGTATTATTACAGCCGTCCGGTTGCGAAAGCTGATTTTATTAAATTGAAATTAGATATTTCCTAAATCGCGTAATTAATTTTTTGATGAAGTTGTTTTGACAACCCAACCAGAAGATATATTGTGCTGGGCAATGATAAGAAACCAGGTTCCTGATCCAAGATGGCGAAATACAACATAGATGACATCAAATTGGTTGTTGCTGACCCGAACCGGCAACTGCGCTCCAGTTTAAAAGGGGTGCTGGGGGCGCATGGGTTTCGTGGCATGCAGGATGCAGCGAACATTGATACGCTGGAAGAGATTGTCCGCTATGGTTCGCCTGACTTGATTCTGTGTGATATGGACCTGGATGGCGATGTTTGCAAGCTGATCCATCGTATCCGTCATAATGATCTGGGGCCCAACCCGTTTGTGGCTGTCATTCTGTTTATTGAAGAACCCAGCGAAGATATCGTGCGTCGTGCATCCGAAGCCGGACTGGATGATCTGCAGGTCAAACCTGTTGTGGCGGCCAATGTTATCAACCGGGTTGAATATCTGATTGAAAAGCGCAAACCTTTTGTGGTGACAACTGATTATGTCGGGCCGGACAGACGTAAAAAGAACCGTCCTGGCACCATGGAAATTCCATCGGTTGACGTTCCAAATACGTTGGCATCAAAGGCTAAAGGGGAATTTAACGCCAATCAGTTCCAACGCGATATTCAAAAAGCGTTGTGGGATATCAATGCGCAGAAGATCGAACGTCATATTTTCCAGGTGGGTTATCTGGTTGATCGTCTGGTCCCGGCCTACAGTAATAACGAGATCAATAAAGAAAGCATGGGTATGGTCGTACGCTTGTTGCGGGTCAGCCGTGATATTATTGAACGGCTGGAAGATAGTGATTTTGGCCATATTGCTGATTTGGCTGGCACACTGGAAACCGTATCCAAATCCCTGTGGGATAGCGGAACCGAACCGAAGCATAAAGATCTGGAACTGTTGCCTGAACTTTCTGCAGCCCTTTCTGCTACTTTTAATATGGATACATCGGCGTCAAATGTGGCGCAAAAAATTCGATCTTCGGTTCAGGAAAAGTACGAGACTTGAATTTTGGGTTCTGTTACGCAAATGTTAAATTGCGTAAAGGTATAAAAAAAACCTGCGAAATTGCTTCTAATATGTTGGAAGATACAACAAAACGGGTTATGGTTCATTTATGTTAATCAAAAACAACACTGTTTAGAATACGAGGAAGAGACATGGAGTACAGCATTCGTGGCGACGAAACGACAAAGGAATTGTTCCTGCAGGGTCGTTTGACTTTTTCTGATAACGTTGTCTTTCGCAAGATTGTTGACGACCTGAAAGAGTATAATGGGTCAAAATGTGTCTTTGACTTAAGCGGTCTGGAGTTCATCGACTCCGCTGGTCTTGGTATGTTGATGTTGTTGCGTGACGCGACTGTTGGTCGTCCGTTCACCATCGCCATCCGCAACGCTGACGGTCAGGTTCGTCGCATGTTGGAAATTGCGAAATTTGATGCTTTGATCCCATTTGAAGACTAAGTAGTCAAAAGAGATTTCGATAGAAGGGGCTGCGCGTTGTGTGCAGCCCCTTTTTTATGCGCCCAGATGATCTTTCATAAATTGCGCTGCAGCCATGGCACCTTCCTGATCAATGGAATGGGGCAGGTTTTCGCATTTTATCACATGAGGTGTCAGGTTCGCTTTCATCAACCCTTTTTTTGCCAGATCAACCGCATGAACGGGCAGCATTTCATCAGCCGTGCCATGGACCAGCAGGGTGGGGCAGGGCGATGTGATCTCTTCTGCCAAGACGGATGCCCCCACGAGTGCGCCAGAAAATCCAACGATCCCGGCAAAAGGTGTCTTTTGACGCAAGCCCACATGCAGAGACATCATGGTCCCCTGCGAAAAGCCTAAAAGAAAGACTTGATGGGGTTGCAGGTCATACTGCGTCATCAGTCCATCAATATAGTCCTGAACCAAGGGGGCTGCTTCGCGTGCGCCGTCCAGCATCCCTTCAAACCCAACAGCTTGTGTAGCGCTGTTGCGTCTTAGAAATTCAGGGTCTGTACGTTCCAGGCTAAACCACTGGCGCCCAAGAGGCGAAAGTTCACAAGCTTGTGGGCCATCCGGGGAATGAAAGGCTGTGTTGGGCAGTGCCTGCTGGAAGAAAGGGGCCAGCCCGATCAAATCTTGACCATCCGCGCCATAGCCATGAAGCATGACAACAAGGGAGTTTACCTCGCCATTTGACGGGAGCTGATGGGGGCCTGTAAGTGCGGGCATGGTCGTTATCCTGATTGTTTATCTTTGGTTTGATGTAGAGGAAATGGGGGGATAACTCAAATACAAAAAAATAATGTATATACTAAATAATTAACATCAATAATTGACAAAAAGGAAATTTTGGCCTAAATCCTATCTGTTGACCACAGATAAATGAATTGAGAGTCCCATGTCCGCCACATCAAGCGCTGTCTCATTTACTAAACCATCTGCTTCACAGGATGAAGGACAGGCCAAACTGTCTCACCTGCTTGAAAGCTATGGCACCCTTGATGCACATGAACTTTTAGAGAAAGTCCTGCTGGAAGAATTTAAAGGCGAAATCGCTGTTAGTTCTTCTTTTGGGGCGGAAGCTGCTGTTTTGTTAAAGCTGATCTCTGACGTCGATAAAGAAACCCCGATCCTGTTTATTGATACAGGGCATCTGTTTGAAGAAACCATTCAATATAAAGAAACCATCGGGGAACATCTGGGGTTGACCAATATCCTTACGGTCGGACCTGAAGAAATCCATCTGCAAAATGCGGATAAAGACGCAACCCTCTATGAACGTGATACCGATTACTGCTGTCATATCCGCAAGGTTCTGCCTTTTGAAAAGGCGCTTGGCCCTTACAAGGCCTGGGTCAGTGGGCGTAAACGTTTCCAAAACAGTGAACGTGCTGCGCTTCAGCCTATCGAATTGGATGTGGATGGTCGCTTTAAGGTGAACCCGCTTTACAATTGGGATTATGATAAGGTGATCAGCGAATTTAAAGCGATGAACCTGCCGAAACACCCGCTTGTGGCCAAAGGTTACCCGTCTATCGGCTGTGCACCTTGTACCCGTGCGGTGAAAGATGGCGAAGATCAACGCGCCGGGCGATGGTCTGGTCAGGGCAAGACCGAATGTGGTATTCACAAGTCGCCCAGCTTTGAAGCCATCTATATCTAGAAGCAAAATCGAAATATTGAAATTTTATGACAAAAGGCCATCTTTTCAGGTGGCCTTTTTCTTTTCCTTTTTGGTATAAAGGCCGCCCCCTTGGGTTTGGCCCGTCTGGTTGTAAGTAAAGGAAAAGAATAAATGCAGCCTCTTGTTGATCGTCTCGCATCAGAACTTGGTATTTCGCTGTCGCAGGTTAATGCTGCGCTGGAATTATTGGACGGGGGCGCAACGGTTCCCTTTATCGCGCGTTACCGTAAAGAGGCGACGCAAGGCCTGGACGATACCCAGTTGCGGAACCTGGAAGAGCGCCTGCGCTATATGCGTGAACTGGATGAACGCCGCGATGCGATTCTCAAATCCATTGATGAACAGGGCAAACTGACAGATCAATTGTCCGGTCAGATTTTTCAGGCAGCAACCAAAGCTCAGCTTGAAGACCTTTACCTTCCATATAAAAAGAAACGTCGCACCAAGGCCCAGATCGCACGCGAGGCAGGGTTAGAGCCATTGGCTGACAGCTTGTTCGAAGACCCGCAAAAAGATCCGCAAGTCGAAGCTGAAAAATACTTGAACACAGATCACGGTATCGAAGATATCAAGGCCGCGCTTGACGGTGCACGCCAGATCATGATGGAACGATTTGCCGAAGATGCGCAGTTGCTGGATGGCCTGCGTAAATATATCTGGTCTGATGGCCGTGCTGTTTCTGGAGTGGTTGCAGGCAAGGAAAATGAAGGGGCGAAATTCAAAGATTATTTTGATTATTCTGAACCCGTTTCCAAAATCCCATCCCACCGGGCGCTGGCGCTGTTTAGAGGGCGCAATGAAGGTGTGTTGAAAATCGCATTGGAAACAGGCGAAGGTGATGGCGTGGATTGCGTGGGTCGTATTTCCAGCCATTTTGGTCTGCAGGACATGGGACGTCCAGCAGATAAATGGCTGCAGGAATGTGCGCGCTGGGCCTGGAAAGTTAAAATCTCCCTCCATCTGGAAATGGATGTGCTGACCACTTTGCGTGAAACGGCAGAAGAAGAAGCCATTTTGGTATTTTCGCGCAACCTGCGTGATTTGTTGCTGGCTGCCCCTGCCGGGACGCGCGCCACACTGGCGCTTGATCCGGGCTATCGCACCGGGGTAAAGGTCGCCATGCTGGATGACACCGGGAAACTGTGTGAAACAGCCACCATCTATCCCCATGAACCGCAGCGCCAATGGGATCAATCCATTGCCACCCTGGCGGCGATTTGTGCCAAACATAAAGCAGAACTGATCAGTATCGGCAACGGCACGGCATCGCGAGAAACCGACAAGCTGGCCGAAGAACTGATCAAACGCTATCCTGAACTGAAATTGACCAAGCTTGTGGTTAGCGAGGCTGGTGCCTCTGTTTATTCCGCGTCTGAATATGGCGCGCAGGAATTCCCCGATATTGATGTGTCCATTCGCGGCGCCATTTCCATTGGACGTCGTTTGCAGGACCCTTTGGCAGAACTCGTGAAGATTGATCCGAAATCCATCGGTGTGGGCCAGTATCAGCATGATGTGTCACAGGTGAAGCTGGGACGCATGCTGGATGGTGTCGTGGAAGATTGCGTAAACGGCGTTGGGGTTGATTTGAATACAGCCTCCGTTGCTTTGCTTAGCCATGTATCCGGGCTGAATGAGGGGCTGGCACAGAATATCGTCCAGTTCCGTGAAGAGCAGGGGCGTTTTGAAGATCGCAAGCAACTGAAAAAAGTTGCACGCCTTGGCCCCAAGGCCTTTGAACAGGCGGCAGGATTCTTACGTATACGTGATGGGAAGAACCCATTGGATCAATCTGCGGTTCACCCCGAAGCTTACCCGCTGGTTGAAAAGATTATTTCCAAGGCCAATATCAATATTACGGATATCATCGGTAACAAGCAGGTTCTCAGCACCATGGAACCTTCAAACTTCACCGATGAGACCTTCGGCTTGCCGACCGTGATCGATATCCTGTCGGAACTGGAGAAACCCGGGCGTGATCCGCGTCCTGAATTTAAAACAGCGACATTCCAGGAAGGTGTTGAAAAACCGTCTGATTTGAAGCCTGGTATGCGTTTGGAAGGTGTTGTAACCAACGTGACGAATTTTGGGGCTTTTGTAGATGTCGGTGTCCATCAGGATGGGCTGGTTCATATTTCCCAACTGGCGGATAGCTTTGTCAAAGACCCCCATGAAATTGTCAAACCCGGTGATGTGGTCATGGTGCGCGTTCAGGAAGTTGACCTGCAACGCAACCGTATCTCGCTTTCCATGAAGTCGTCTGATGGGCAACCAAAAGGCGTGACTGGGGGGCGTGGTGAAAATAGCGGTTCGCAACGGGGTAAAAATAAGTTACAGTCTCAACCAAAGTCTAAACAGGGATACCAGCGTTCTTCAAAAGAGGACTCACAGGGGAATAATGCGATGGCCGCAGCCCTTGCGAAAGCTGGATTTAAACAAAAATAGACTTTAGATCGAAAACAAAGAAGCTACGATGGCGACGCAAGAAACTGTATTGAAGATGGTCTACATTGACCCGGCCCAGGCAGGCTGGGGGATGCAGCTTGTCGAAACCGCTTCAAACTTGTTTACGATTTGCCTGGATAACCGCATCCAATATATGAACCCGGCTGGGCTGGAATTGTTGGGTGTGGAAAAACAGGATGATATTCTGGGCAAAGAACTGTCTGATTTTATTCATGGTGATTATAAAGAATTCTTCGCGTTCGGTCTGGATGTGCTGGCCGAAGAAGATGACTTTATCCCGCTTAAGTTTCTGAAACAGGATCAAACATCGCTGGATGTGAAGCTGCAGATCAATGAAATTCAGATTGCGAATCAGACGGCATACATTGTCGAAGTGCAGAACATCACCGAATATAAACGCGCCTCCGAAGCTGTGCGGGACCGCGAACACCGTCTGAAAAGTATTCTGAATACGGTTACCGAAGGCATTATGACCTTCGATGATGAAGCCATCATTCAGACCTTTAACCCGGCGGCAGAAAAGATTTTCGGGATTTCGTCGCAAAATATCATTGGCAAGCCCATCGAGACTTTGATGACGGATGAATTCCGCGATTCTTACATGCGGTTTTTGGATCGCAAGGTCTTTAAGGGCAATTCCCGCCTGATGGGCAAACCGTGGGAGCTTTTTGGCTATAACGAGGCCAAAGGCAAGTTTCCGCTGGAAATGACGATTACCAAGCTTCAGGTAGCGAATGAGAGAATTTACACCGCTGTTTTTCGGGACATCACCGAAAGAAAGCAAAGTGAAGAGCGTATCCGCCATCTGGCCCATCATGATACATTGACGGGACTGCCCAACCGCCACCTCTTTACGGATCGTTTGAACCATGCGGTTAAAGTGGCCAATCGTTACAATAAAGCGCTGGTCCTGATGTTTGTCGATCTGGATAAATTCAAGCCCATCAATGATACCCTGGGCCATGAAGCAGGCGATGTGGTTTTGCAGACTGTTGCCAAACGTTTTAGCAAGATCGTCCGCGAATCCGATACGGTTGCGCGCATTGGTGGGGATGAATTTGTTATTTTGCTTGAAGAACTCGATAGTTCGGAAGGCGGAAACCTGGTGGCTGAAAAATTGTTGGAATGTCTGGAAAAACCCATTCCGGCCGGTGGGCGTGAATGTAGCTTGGGGGCCAGTATCGGAATCGCCCGCTTCCCAGAGGATGCAATGGATACTGACGAATTGCTGCGCTGTGCAGATGAAGCGATGTATGCCGTAAAAACGTCAGGGCGAAACGGTTATAAAGTTTATGAGCCGAACTTATCCGTACTCGGATAATTGTTTTTTTTCATTCTTTTTAAAATTCAGGGTTTATTTACGCTTATCCTTCAAGATAAGGTCTAGTGACTTGTTTTGTAACAAAGCGGAGATGGACTGCATGCAGTCTGTGGGCGTGACGTGAATTTGAAAAGCTTCATGATAGCTGGACTGATATGTCTGTGGGCGGGGCCGCTCTCGGCCAAAACCGCTGTGCCGTTTTTAGGATTACAAATTCAGGGGCTTTCTCCTATCATTGTCCAGTCTTTGGGATTGGAAAGTGATGAAGGCGTTATGGTCCGCGACATTGCCTTTCCCGGCCCGGCCAGTCAGTCTGACTTACGCCGTGGGGATATCATCATCAAGTTAAATGGAAAAGTCGCTAAAAGCGTTGAAGTGGTGACCAAGATGATGAGTGAATTCAAGCCGGGAGATAAAGTAAAGGCAACGGTCATTCGTCGCAACAAGACCCTTGACCTGATGATCAAAATTGGTGGTAAGCCCCCGATCTGGGATGTGACCCGCAATAAATTTGCGACCATTGCCCCGCTTGGTATCACCTTCGCCTCCCTTACCGATAAAGTGCAGGAACGGTTTGACTTGGGCTGGCGGAGCCGAGGTGTTGTGGTCAGTCTGGTTGATGAAGAAAAAGCCGCCGGACTTGATATCAAGATCGGCGACGTCATTGTGCAGGTTAATCAGTCCCCGGTTTGGAAACCAGGCCATATCATCGGATATATGAAAAAGGCACAAAAGCAGAACAAGGAAATGGTCCTGCTGTTGCTGGAACGCTCCAACGGCTTTCGTTTCGCCTTATTGCCGGTGCCTAAATAACGTTTTGCTGCAGCTATTCTGTATTTCTGTTTGAAATGATGTTTTAAAAGGCTCGTTTTACGATAGAGCAAACGGTTAAACCCGGAACACTATCTCCCAAGTGTTTCATTTTTTCTCGCAGTAAATATTCTGCTTCATGTTTACTATTAATATCACTGCTACTTGGAAGGTGAACTTCCATGATAATTTGTTTAACGTTTTGTAGGCATTTTGATTGCGAGAGAATTTCGAACTCTGCACCTTCACAATCAAGTTTCAGCAGGTCACAGTTTTTGATATCCAGTTCATCAAAGATACTATCTAAAGTTCTCATGGGAACGGATATCTTTTGGAAGCCGAATTTATCGTAGTTTATATCAGAACTATTTACAAAAGCAGTCGAGACTGCACTGTCATGTCGCTGGACATAGAAGTCTATTTCACCATTATGGTCACCAACAGCATAGGGATGAAGATGTACTTGATGTATGTTATTTCGCTCCAGGTTGGATAAAAGGCTTGTTTGAGTATCTGCTACTGGTTCGAATGCATGAATTGTGGCTGTCGGAAAATGCCGTGCAGCGACAGCTGAAAAAAGTCCAACATGTGCGCCAACGTCAAGAATGGTTGCTCCTTCTGGAAGGTCTAATTTACCGATGCCATAGTCATCTCTATACATTTCTTCCATTATATCAATCAATATGCAGGAGCCTGGCGTATCTTTGAGTGTTAACCTATGCGTACCATCAAAATATTCATATAAATTGTTTTGTAGGCCCCGTTGCATCGCTTCTTTATAGGTGCTGCATCCATTTAGGCCTTCACCGGTTAATGTTAACGCATGGCCTTTGAGCCAGTAAATTTCAGGAATCTGTATATTCTGGTGTAGTAATTGGTTACAAAGTTGCAGTGCGTAATTAGGGTTCCCACCCACAAGCGATGCGGAAATATCGTTGACTACGTTTTGTAAGTTCATGAAAATATCTTTTATTTGCGTATTTTAGAATGTTTTAGTCTCATATTATACGCTTAAAAGATATGCATTGTCTTTATCTGAATTGATGAAAAATCATTCGTGCATCATGGGCGGGTCGAGGTCTTCGTCCCAGTTTTTGTCTGGTTCGGGATAACGTCCAACCCATTCGTTTAACAGCTCCACATGTTCTTGTTCTTCATCTGCAAATTCGGCTGCCATTTTGATGACGTCTTCATTGGTGCTGTCTTTGGAGATTTTGCTGTAGAAATCGTGCGCGCCTTGTTCGACCTTCAGGGCGAGTTGCAGAACATGATAGGGCGTCATCTTATAATGGGTCTGGAAGGTGTCCGCCGCTTCCGGGCTGTCGCCATCTTCCCAGACGAAGTCCCAGGGTGCGATATGTGGTAAGTCGCGGCCTTGCGCCAGTTCCTGCATTTCAGCGGCATGTTTATCGGCATAGCCTGCCAGCAGGTTAAAGAGCTTTGCGACTTCCGGATTGTTATGCGTTTCCATGGAATCGGCGATTTCGCGATATCGATCTGCGGCTTCTGTCTCCATCGTCAGGGAATGGGCCAGCAGTTCTTCCACTGACCCGATATCGTATTTTTTCTCAACTTGAGTTGTCATGGTGCATCCCCCCGAATGCTTTATCAGCTTTGTTTACGTGCTTGCTTGACGGCTTCAACCATCGCATCTGCCGGAATTGCACCACGGAAAATCTGGTCCCCGATGATAAAGCCGGGCGTGCCCTGAATGTTCAGGTTTCTGGCCAGTTGTTTGGTGCTTGCGATTTCTTTTTGAACCCGCTCGCTCACCATATCCTTTTGAAGCTGATCCATATCAACGCCGAGGCTTTCAGCCGTTTTGAGGATTTTGGTGTTGGTCAGGCGTCCTTTGACTTTCATCATGGCACTGTGGAAATCCGTATATTTCCCCTGCAATTGGGTCGCAAGGGCAACGTGGGCTGCAAATTCAGATGTCTCCCCCAGCACGGCCAGTTCCTTAAAGACGTAGCGTATATTTGCATCATCGTTTACGACCTTCATCACATCCGGGAAGACGCGTTTGCAATAGCCGCACTGATAATCAAAAAATTCAACGATGGTGACGTCGCCTTTTGGGTTTCCGCCAACGGGTGTGATTTCTGGTGTGATCAATGTCTGATCAAGTGATGCCATTGTTGATTTCTGCATGTCTGCACGGGCCTGTTCCTGGCGGGCCTGCAGCACTTCCATGGCCTCCATCAGAATTTCCGGATTGGCAAGCAGCGTATCGCGCACCAGCTTGCGGACTTCATCCTGTTGATCTGCGCTTAACTTGTCGTCAGCAAGAACAGGTTGGGAAAACAGGAAAAGTGAGAAGGCAATGATAAGAAAACGCATGGTTGAGGTCTCATATGATGAAAATATAGTTTAAGCAATATGGGGCAGCATTCTGAAATAGGCAAGGGGATGTTATCGCATAAGATGAATTGACGAGAATGTCATCCCGCCCCCGACTTGGGAACGTGTGGCGCTCATACCCACAAAGGTGATTTTGACATTGTTGATATTGTCATTTGGCCAGGCTTGACGATAAACAAGGGAGAGATCAACGCCTTCTCTGTGCCAGCGGTTGGTTTGTTCAAACCCGCCACGTTGCACATAATATTTCACCCGGCCCATATTATAGATATTCCCCCGCTTCAGGGCTGTCAGGTCATATCCGATTGCAAGGATACGGTCGTAGGGCGGAAGGCCTGCACCGCGCCAGACAAGCTGATTTTGTCGCAAAGGGATACTTTGGGCGTTTCCGCCATAAAAACCGACCAGCATGCGAACCGGGTGATGGTCTGTCTTATGTTCAGACACATGCCAGTCCCAGAATAAATAGGGTGTGACCAGCAGGTCCGCACTTTGATATCTGGCGAGGATAAAGTCTTTTTCACCGCTTTGGATATGAACACCGCGCCGTCCGTCTTTTTGGGTCATGTAAATATGCGGCAGGCTCTGTCGTGGGGCAAAGACATCACGAAGGTTTGCGCCTTCCACGACCCAGCCACGCGGCACACCGTCTTTGGAAAAATAATGACGCGGGCCCAGCACATCAATTTTGGTCCCTGTCCCGACGATCATGGCTTTCTTGGGTTTGGGGGTGGTCGATACACAGGCCGATAGCCCAAGTGCGATGGTCATCAGGAATAAGAAGCGCATGATTATCTTTTTTGTTTTTTCAAAAGCCGTTCAGAGGTTAAGCGTACATCCTGTGCCTGGATCCATTGGCGTGACCCGACTTTTAGTCCTTTCTCTGCGCGGGCAGACAAGAAGGCTGCATCTTTATAACGCCGTCTCAGGAAAGCCTCTTCAGCCAGGGCGAGCGAACTTTCTGCCATGCGTCCGGCTTTACCGTAAGCAATCCCCAGCTGACGCCAGGCAAAGGCATAGTCTTTGTCATTATTGACCGTTGCTTCCAGCATGCTGATGGCTTTATCCCGTTTTTGTGGATCATCCTGTTCCAGATAACTGCGTCCCAACGCGAGCAAAAGCAGAGGATTGCCGGGTAACAATTCTACAGATTTTTCGTAAGAAGCGACGGCTTGGTCCAGCAAACCGTTTTCAAAGAAAATCTGGCCTTTAAGTTCGTGGAAATATGGGTCGTTCGGGCGATCTTGCAATAAGCTGTCGATTTCTGCAATGGCCTGTTCCATCTGGTCATTTTTATGATAGGCCGCTGCCCGGGCATAACGTGCAGCAATTGAGGTATCCCCCATCGGATAAAGCCGCATTGTATGGGTTGGCGATAGCAAAAACGCATCCAGTTTCGCCCGCATGCGTGCGTGCATTTCGCGATATTCAGGTCCCAGTTTATTGTCGCTGTATGGGGATTGGTCCACATGGCTTTTCATGGCTGAAATACGTGCGGCGGTCAGCGGGTGAGAGCGGATATAAGGGTTTTGTTCAGCAGTGCGGCGAGTCTCATCACGTTTCAGGATTTGAAAGAATTCCAGCAGCCCTTTGGATGAGATTTGGGTTTCATCAAGATATTTGATCGCGGCCTGGTCAGCAGACCCTTCTTCCATGCGGCTATAACTCAGTAATGATCGCTGGGCAGCGTCTTGACCGCCAAGGGCAATCACAGCCCCAGCGCCTGCTTCGCCCGCCAGGGCTGCTGCACCGCCAAGGATAAAACCAATGACCGATTCGGCGGGTACACCCTTCATTTTTTGTCGTAATCTTGATAAATGACCGCCCGCAATGTGACCGCTTTCATGCGCGATCACGCCGATAACCTGTTCTGGGGTGCGTGAACGCTGCAAAAGTCCGGTGTGGATAAAAAGTTTTTGACCGCCTGCAACAAAAGCATTGAGTCTACTGTCGTTAACCAGATAGATTTCAACATTGTCAGCTGACAGGTTTGCAGCTTCAAAGATTGGCTTTGAATATAAGGCAATGATATTTTCGATTTCCGCATCCCGGATGAAAGAGATAGAACTTGCGTAAGCAGGCGAAGGGATGGGGATAGATAGAGTCCAACAGGCAATAAAGAAAAGTAGTTTTATGGTATTTCGCACCGTGTTCCACCGCTTTCAAAAATCAACAGTCACATACGCTAGCCTGCCACGCCGTGTGCGTCAATTGGCGGCTTGCGCAATTATGGTTTCGCTGACCGCCTGTGCTGCAGGCAATCAGGAAGAAGATAGGGGCAAGATCGGTTTTGTGAAAGGGTTCTTGGGTGGTGTTGCTGCTGATGACCCCCATGCCGCACGTGCCGGGCGCGATGCGCTGTCTGCTGGTGGAACGGCTGCGGATGCGGTAACGGCGATGTATTTTATGGCCTCTGTCACCATGCCATCTTCCGCCAGCCTTGGCGGTGGCGGGGTCTGTATTGTTCATGATCATCAGTCTGAAACAACAGAAGTACTTGATTTCCTGACCAAAGCACCGCTGCAGAATGTCGCAGGTGTGGAACGTCATGTGGGGGTACCGATGAATGCTCGCGGGTTCTTTATCCTGCAATCCAAATATGGCGATTTGCGTTGGGGGCAATTGGTTGCGCCGGCAGAAAATAAAGCCAGATTTGGCGTTCAGGTCTCACGTGCTTTGGCAGCTGAACTGAAACCTGTGGCAAATGCCCTTATTCAGGATAAGGAAGCAGCACGCGTTTTTGCCAATAAAAACGGGCAGCCTGTTCGTGAAGGGGACTTCATCAGCCAGTTGGATCTGGCTGCAACCCTGACTGAAATTCGTACCAAAGGTCCCGGGGCTTTATATACAGGGCCATTTGCCAATCGTTTTGTCGATGCGGTGAAAGCCGCAGGCGGGCATTTGTCCAAAGAAGATTTACGCAAAGCCCTGCCTGTCTGGCGTCAGACCATTCAAAGCCAGGCCTATGATTATAAAATTGCCCATTTCGCTCCACCACCAGCTGCTGCTGGTGTTGTCGGCGCACAAATGTGGTCCATATTGGCTGAATATGGCGACTTTGATGATGCCGATGAAGCCACCCGGATGCATATGCTGGCAGAAGCCTCCATGCGGGCCTATGGTGATCGTGCAACCTGGGTGCAGCCCACGGGTCAGTCCAAGGTCAAGGCAGCAACGCTAGTGACGAAAGACCGTGTCGCTAAGTTGATGCAGGGTATGAGCGAGACCCGCCACCAACGCGCAGATACCTTGCGCGCGGTGCCACAGTTAACACCGGAAACACCGTCTGCACTGAGTTTGGCAGCCGTTGATCGATATGGTTCTGGTGTGGCATGTAACGTATCGATGAACAATAATTTCGGGGTTGGCCGCGTGGCGCCGGGAACAGGGGTTTTGCTTTCCGCGTTGCCGGGGCTGAATGGGCGGGGGCCGATGTCGTTGGGTCCAATGCTTGTAAAGAATCCGAATTCAAATGAAATTTACTTTGTGGGGGCTGCCTCACGTGGTGTAGCGGCGCCAACATCGCTGGTGAATGTCGCTGCGCGTATCATTATGGGGAAACAGGATCCGAATGAAGCCATGCGCAACCCACGTTCGCATCATGGAGGGGCGCCGGATAAGCTTTATTTGGAAAATACAGTTTCTGTTTCTGATGTTTCAAAACTCAAATCCATGGGGCATCAGACCACGTCCGTTCAGGGGCTCGGGGTTGTTAATGCCATTGCGTGTCCGCTCGGCATTCCAGTGGCACCTGCAAGTTGTCGCGCGATGAATGATCCGCGTGCCTATGGTCTTTCCGCAGGGGCTGAATAAGATGACATTGAAGATTGCCAAGCGCGGCACTGTTGCGCCTTTCATCGTGATGGACGTGATGCGCGCCGCCAATGAACGCGAAGCCCTGGGTGGTGATGTGATCCATCTGGAAGTTGGTCAACCCAGCACAGGGGCGCCCAAAGGCGTGATCGAAGCAACCCAGAAAGCACTGTTAAACGACAAGGTCGGTTATACGGATGCTTTGGGTATCCCTGCACTGCGTGAACGGATCGCACAATATTACAAAGATTATTATCAGGTCGATGTGGATGCCAGCCGCGTTGTTGTCACCATGGGGTCATCCTGCGGTTTTTTGCTGTCTTTCTTGTCTGCTTTTGAAGCGGGCGACAAGGTTGGTCTGACTGCACCGGGCTATCCGGCTTATCGCAACATCCTGCGCGCGCTGGGCTATGAACCTATTGAAATTCCGGTGGGTCCAGAAACGCATTTTCAACCCACACCGGAAATTCTGGATAATCTGGGTGTTGACTTGGACGGGCTGATTGTTGCAAGTCCGGGCAACCCGACGGGCAGCATGCTGTCGCGTGAAGATTTGCGGACGCTGTGTGCTTATTGTGACGGGCAGGGCATTCGCTTTATTTCAGATGAGATTTATCACGGCATTACCTATGAAGGGCGCGCGGACACGGCCATTGAATTCAGTGACAATGTCATCCTGATCAATAGCTTTTCCAAATATTTCTCCATGACGGGTTGGCGTCTGGGCTGGATGATTGTGCCGGAAGATATGGTGCGACCCATTGAATGTCTGGCGCAGAATATGTTTATCTCTGCGCCGACGCTTTCCCAGTTTGGCGGGATTGCTGCGTTCGATTGTCTTGAAGAGGCAGATGCCAACGTCGCCCTTTATGCCAAGAACCGCGAAATGTTGTTGAATGAACTGCCAAAAGCCGGCTTTAACAAGCTGGCGCCAAGTGATGGGGCTTTCTACATTTATGGGGATGTGGCGCATTTAACCAATGATGCGCAGGAATTCTGCAAGAAAATTCTGGCAGAAACGGGGGTGGCCACCACACCGGGGGTGGACTTTGACAGCGCACGCGGACACCGCTTCATGCGTTTTTCCTACGCAGGAAGTTTCGAAAATATGCTGGAAGCAGCAAAACGATTACAGGCGTTTCTAAAATAACGCCTTAGTCTTTTTTGGCAGCCTGTGCATCACAGCTGAACCAGTCACATCGATCCATTTGATTGCGTGTGAATAAAGGCAGGTTTTGTAGTTTCTTTAGGCGATTGTAAAAATTACAGTTTTTGCAGTGCGCACCATCACCGCAGGTGATTTTATCTGACATTGGAATGACCCGATTTATTAAATATACCACAAGAGTTTAACATATTTTTTGCGTTGTTTATAGCTTTTGGTCAGACCAGTGTCCTTGATCTGAATCAAGAAAAGGCCGGATAATCTTGAAAACTATCCGGCCTTTTCTACTTTGTGGTTTTGTTTGAAGGAGTTAGCGGCTCCACCAGCCTTTGCGTTTTGGCTTGTCTTCCGTTACTTCTTCATGGACACCTTCGCTGGATTTTACTGTCACAGCCGTTGTAGCAATCACGGTTGCTTCAACTTTTGGCTCTGCAGGTTTTTCTTCCACCTTAGGCTCTTCCTTTTTCGCTGCAAGTTTTCGCGGCGCTCGTTTCTTAGGTTTTTCTTCTTCTGTAGGTTTATCTTCAGACTTAACCTCTTCCGCCTTTGCTTCGTCGTCATCCGCTTTTTTGCGACGACGGGTGCGGGGCTTCTTCGGTTTTTCTTCTTCAGATTTTTCCCCAGATGCCGCATCAGTTGCTTTTTCAGAAGTATCTGCCTTTTCAGCATCTGCTTCATCGTCCGCTTTCTTGCGGCGACGGGTGCGGGGCTTTTTCGGCTTTTCTTCTGCTTCTTCAGCAACTGGAGCGTCTTCTGTTGCCGATGGCTCTTCACTTACGCTTTCGGCTTCTGACGTGGCTTCAGCGGCTGCTTCATCCGTGTCAGGGCGACGACGGCGCATGCCACGACGACGTGGGCGGCGCTTGGGTTTGGCTTCTTCATCAGTCTCTGTCGTTTCCGCAGATTCAGAAGGAGATTCTGTTTCTGCTTCTTCACCAGACTGTTCGTCAGTGCCTTCGATTTGTGCTTCATCCTCTGGATTGCGACGGGTGCGACGACGTCCACCACGTTTGCCACGGCGGCGGCGCTTGCGTGGTTTGTCGTCATCATCGTCGTCATCGGATGTTCCATCCTCATTTTCAACGACTTCAACGGCGTTCTCATCGGTTTGGATATCTTTTTTGTTGCGACGGCCACGACGGCGGCGACGGCGCTTGCGGCCATCATTTTCCTGTTCGTCGTCGCCATCGGAATTATCCAGAACCTCATCTTTGATGTCTTCAAGCTTGGTTGAATCTTCCGGACCCAAAGGACGAACCGTGTTGGTGTCGTCTGCTTTCTTCGCTTTCAGGCGTTCCAGCTTATATTCAGGCGAAACCAGACTGTCATCACCGGACAGCTGAACCTGCATCTGATAACGTTCTTCGATAGATGCCAGCTGTTCACGTTTCTGGTTCAGGATGTAAAGTGCAACCTGTGTCGGGACATTGACGATGATTTCGTCAGAACGACGGCGGATACCTTCTTCCTCAATCACGCGCAGAACATGCAGAACGGTTGATTCAAGTGAGCGACGCACGCCCGTGCCATGACAGTGCGGACATGTTTCTGTGCTTGTCTCTGTAAAGCTTGGACGCAGACGTTGACGTGACATTTCCAGCAGGCCAAACGGGCTGATACGGCCGATCTGGATGCGGGCACGATCGTTTTTCATCGCATCTTTCATGCGACGTTCAACGGCTGACTGGTTGCGCGAAATCTCCATATCAATGAAGTCAACAACCACCAGCCCGGCGAGATCACGCAAACGCAGAGAGCGCGCGATTTCATCCGCGGCTTCCAGGTTGGTCTTCAGCGCCGTTTCCTCGATATTACGCTCTTTGGTCGAACGACCGGAGTTCACATCAATGGCGACCAGTGCTTCGGTCGGGTTGATGACGATATAGCCGCCGGATGGCAATTGCACAATCGCGCTGTGCATGGCATCCAGTTGGCCTTCGACCTGATAGCGATGGAACAGCGGAATTTGCGTTTCATCGCGATACGGCTGAACTTTCTTTGCATGGCTTGGGATCAACATTTTCATGAAGTCCTTGGCCGTGCGGTAGCCTTCTTCGCCTTCAACCAACACTTCGTCGATATCGCGGCTGTACATGTCACGAATGGATCGTTTGATCAGGTTGGCTTCTTCATAAATCAGGGCAGGGGCCTGGCTTTGCAGGGTCACATCCCGGATGTTGGACCACAGCCGCATGAGATATTCAAAATCACGTTTGATCTCTGCCTTGGATCGTTCAGCACCTGCTGTGCGCACGATAACAGCTGTCCCTTTGGGGATGGACAGTTCTGACAGCACGGATTTCAGACGTTTACGGTCTTTGACGTTGGCGATTTTACGAGAAATCCCTCCGCCCTTGTCCGTGTTTGGCATAAGCACGCAGTAACGACCGGCCAGGGACAGGTAAGTTGTCAGCGCCGCACCCTTGTTGCCACGTTCTTCTTTAACGACCTGCACCAGAATGATCTGGCGCTTCTTGATCACTTCCTGAATTTTGTAGCGGCGTTGGTTGCGGTAATGCGGGCGGATATGTTCTACCTGATCGCTGTCGTCAGATCCGCTTTCTTCAACTGCACCTTCTTTAGGTTCAGCGTCGTCGCCATCATCTTCCACATCGGCTTCAAATTCTTCACGGTCAGAAACCGGGATTTGATAATAGTCCGGGTGGATTTCGTTGAACGCCAAAAAGCCGTGACGGTTGCCACCATATTCAACAAAGGCGGCTTGCAGGCTGGGTTCTACACGGGTGACTTTTGCGAGATAAATATTTCCTTTGAGCTGTCTGCGTGCAGCAGATTCAAATTCCAGTTCGTCTAGACGATTTCCATCGACGACGACGACCCGGGTCTCTTCCGGATGTGTCGCATCGATTAACATGCGTTTGGTTGCCATTAGGCTCGTAACTCCAGTGTGCAGAAACAACCTTGTGAGGGGAGCGCATTAAAAAGCGTGCTGAACCCGACTGTGTGTCTCTGCGATATTTTGTAGTGAAATAAGTGGTCGAAATACTGGCGGCGCCCATAGTCAAACGCAAAACAGAGGAACCCCTGTTGATCGTTTGCTTGTTATGGTCTGCTCTTGCCAGCATGAAAACCTCGAAAATGGTATCAATAGTCGTTTTAAGCGCTACGTTTCGCACAATCTCAATTGCATCAAATCGGCGTGAACTCAGGTCTGATGAAGGTTTTCCGGTTTTAAATGATGGGGAAAATGCAAATTTGCTTTTCCGCAAATCGGAAATTTTTTCAGGTAAGAGCGCTTTTTCACGCGGTCGTTAACATAACGGTAGGAAATTAAATACACAATGCTCTTATAGGTCCAATCGCGATTTTTATTTTTTAAAGACCCTCATTTTTACATCTTCTGGGCTTGCAGAAAGGAGTGAAAATGGGGTAAATCATAGGAGTCGCTGGCATTTGTGCGATAACCCTTAAATCAATAATGAAGCCGTGATGGTCAAACGACATTCGATAATTGCAACTGTTTTCAACGCCTTACTGTTGGCTGTTTGTCTTTTTGGATTCTTGAAAGAAGCAAAAGCGCAGGATGGTTTGATGCCGCTTGTGCAAAGCGTGCGTGTGGGTGAACATCCGCAATATACCCGTTTTGTCATGGAAGTCAGCGATAAGGTTGACTTTAAAATTTCCACATTGGCGGACCCGTATCGTGTGGTTGTTGATTTTCCCGAAATGGGTTGGCAACTGCCCAAGGGCTTTAATCCACGCATGTACGGGAACTTAAGCGGTTTTCGCTATGGTTTGTTTAAATCCGGGACCTCTCGTATCGTTCTGGATGCCAAGACACCTGTAAAAATCAAAAACACCATGATGCTGTCCCCGCGCGGGAAAGTACAGAACTGGCGTTTTGTAATGGATCTGGTCAAGACGGATCGGACCAGCTTTCTGGCATTGATGAAACCTGCGACCTATCCGGACCAACAGGTTGCCAAGGCATCCAAGCCACAGGTCATGCCGAAAAATATCCAGCAGGCCCGCGTCCCTGCCATTCGCCCGCCGACCAAACCTCAGAAGAAAAGCAAGCATGTGGTTGTGATCGATGCAGGCCACGGTGGTGTTGACCCGGGGGCCAGCGGGGTAAGTGGATCTTATGAAAAACATATTACACTGGCGGTGGCGCGACAGCTGCGTGACAAACTGAAAAAAACCGGGCGTTATAAAGTCGTTCTGACCCGGGATCGCGATGTGTTTATCCCGTTGCGTGAACGTACAGCCATTGCACGGCGTGCGGGGGCTGATCTGTTTATTTCTTTGCATGCCGATACCTTTAAAAATCGCAGTGTACGCGGGGCATCGGTTTATACTCTGTCTGAAAAAGCGTCGGATAAGGAAGCACAAGCTCTTGCGGAACGGGAAAACAAGGCAGATTTGATTGCGGGCGTTGATTTAACCTCTACATCGGATGATCTAAGTTTTATCCTGTTGGACATGGCCCAGCGTGATACTAAAAATCAATCGTCGCGTTTTGCTGAAACTTTGGTGAAAGATATTGCACGCTCCAGCAAGGTGTTGCGTAACCCACACCGTTTTGCCGGATTTGCGGTTTTGAAAGCACCGGACGTCCCGGCTGTGTTGATCGAGCTTGGATTCTTGTCTAACAAGCATGATGAACGTGTTTTACGCTCCAAAAAACACCGTGCGAAGATGGCAGATGCGATCAAAACATCGATTAATCGCTATTTTAACCGCATTGAAGAAGCCAATCGTTCATGAAACTGCCTATATTGTATGATAGCTAAATGACAAATCGCGTCATTTGGGTATACTGCTTGACCCTTCATTTTGATCAGACTTTAAGGCTCGCCCGTTGAAAAAATTACTAAAAATATTCGCTGGAATTTTAGGGTTCTTCCTTTTTCTTGCTCTTCTTGGTGCTGGCGGTGTGCTTTACGGGTTCTATCACTATGGCAAGGGGCTGCCGGATTATACCCAGCTTAAGGATTATGAGCCCCCGGTTATGACCCGCGTTCATGCTGGTGACGGACAGTTGATGGCGGAATATGCCATTGAGAATCGCGTGTTCGTGCCGATCAAGGCGATCCCGAAACGGGTGATCAACGCTTTCCTGGCGGCAGAAGATAAAAACTTCTATGAACATATTGGTATTGACCCCATGGGGGTTGGCCGTGCGGTTGTGGTTAACCTGAAAAACATCGGCAAGGGGCGTCGCCTTGTTGGCGCGTCTACCATTACGCAACAGGTGGCCAAAAACTTCCTTCTGACCAACGAAGTTTCTTATATCCGTAAAATCAAAGAAGCCATCCTTGCTCTGCGAATTGAAAAGGCCTTTACCAAAGACCGTATCCTGGAACTTTATCTGAACGAAATTTATCTGGGTTATGGCTCTTATGGTGTGGCCGCTGCTGCGCTGAACTATTTCAATAAATCACTGGGGGAGCTGACCATTGAAGAAACGGCTTATCTGGCCGCACTCCCCAAAGCCCCCAATAATTATCATCCGATCAAGAAAACCAAAAAAGCGGTGGAGCGTCGTAACTGGGTCATTGATCGTATGAATGTTGTTGGCGTGATTAGTTTGGTGGAAGCTCTGGAAGCCAAAAAACAGCCGTTGAAGGTGGCGTCGCGCGCGCAAACAGAATTTGTGACCGCCCCTTATTTTGCCGAAGAAGTCCGCCGTGAACTGGTGGATATGTATGGTGAAGACAAGCTTTATAAAGGCGGTCTGTCCGTTCATACGACCCTTGATCCCAACCTTCAGGTCATCGCACAGCGCACGCTTCAAAACGGGCTGGAAACCTATGATCGCAAATATGGCTATCGTGGACCTGTTGCGACGATTGATTCCACATTGGGATGGCAGACGGCACTGGAAGAAGTTACAGCACCAAAAGGCGCACCTGCGGACTGGTCGCTGGCCGTGGTTCTGCAGCTGCATGCCACAGGGGTGACCATTGGATTGCCGGATGGCAGCCAGGGGGCACTACCATTTGGGGAAATGAGATGGGCACGCGAAGCACTGGAAAAACAGAAACGCGGACCGTCACTCAAGAAACCTTCTGATGCACTGAATAAAGGTGATGTGATCTGGGTGAAGGCCGTGACAGAAACGGCCAAGGGGGAAAAATATCAGCCCAACACTTACGCGCTTCGCCAAATTCCGGATGTGCAGGGGGCAATTGTCTCGCTTGACCCACATACGGGTCGCGTGTTGGCGATGGTTGGTGGCTATTCTTATGCAAACAGCCAGTTTAACCGGGCAACACAAGCCCGCCGCCAGCCGGGGTCAGCCTTTAAACCGTTTGTTTATCTGGCGGCCTTTGATGAAGGCTATACGCCCTCGACATTGATCTTGGATGCACCTTTTGTGCAGGATCAGGGACCGGGCTTGCCGAAATGGCGTCCATCCAACTATACCGATAAATTCTATGGTCCATCGACTATGCGTCTGGGCATTGAAAAGTCCCGTAACTTGATGACCGTACGTCTGGCTCAAACCATCGGGATGGAAAAAGTCAGTGCCTATGCCAAGAAGTTTGGCATTACACCGAATTTGCAGGAAGTTTTGTCCATGTCCCTTGGCGCAGGTGATACCCGTTTGATGGATTTGGCAACTGCTTATGGCATGTTGGTCAATGGCGGCAAGCGCATTGAACCTACCCTGATTGACCGTATTCAGAACCGCAACGGCACCACTGTCTTTAAACATGATATTCGCGATTGCCCCAATTGTGTGGCCATGAATTGGACGGGGGATGAAATCGTTCCGCAAGTTGCAGATGTCCGTGAAAGCGTAACCTCGCCACAAAGCGCCTATCAGGTTGTCTCCATTCTGGAAGGCGTGGTCTTGCGTGGGACCGGGCGTCGTATTTCCGCTGTTGGCAAGCCTTTGGGCGGGAAAACGGGGACAACCAACAAAAGTCGGGATACCTGGTTTATGGGCTTCAGCCCGGATTTGGTCACAGGTGTGTTCGTCGGGTTTGATACGCCACGCACGCTTGGTAGAAAAGAGTCAGGCTCCAGTGTGGCCGCCCCGATCTTTCGTGATTTCATGAAAGAGGCATTGGCTGATAAACCAGCTACGCCATTTCGTATTCCGGAAGGTATTCGTATGGTGCGGGTCAATGCGCGCACGGGTCAGGATGCGACAGTGGCTGATACCAACGTGATCTGGGAAGCCTTTAAGGAAGGCCAATCGCCAAGTCAGAGTAACAGCGTTCTGGAAGGGCAAAGTGATGATCTGGACCCGGTTCATGGTGATGATACCAACGACGGTCTATATTGACGCAACGCCCTTTAGCGTTTAAATACCCCACACACCTATTGCAGAATTATTTCAGGAAGTCATACCATGCGTGCCGAAGTTGAAACACAGGTCGAAGAAATTCGTAAGTCTTTGAAGCTGTTGCGCAAGCATCTGGATTATGACAATGCCGTGCGCCGTCTGGAAGAACTGAATGCGCTGAGCGAAGACCCGGACCTGTGGAACGATCCGCAAAAAGCACAAAGCCTGATGAAAGAACGTACCCGCCTTGAAAATGGCATCAAGGGGCTGGAATCTTCTGAACAGGAACTGGCCGACAATATCGAATTCATCGAAATGGGTGAGATGGAAGACGATGCCGACACCATCGCCGAAGCTGAAGAAGCTTTAAGCGCGTTACAAGAACGTGCCGCCAAGCAGGAAATTGAAACCCTGCTGTCCGGGGAAGCCGATCCGAACAACTGCTTCCTGGAGATTAACTCCGGTGCAGGTGGGACGGAAGCCTGTGACTGGGCAGGCATTATGTTGCGCATGTATACCCGTTGGGCCGACCAGCACGGCTATAAGGTCGAATATCTCGAAGAAACACCGGGGGAAGAAGCGGGCATCAAATCCGTGACCTTGAAGGTCAACGGTCATAACGCCTATGGCTGGCTGAAGACCGAAACAGGCACCCACCGTCTGGTGCGGATTTCCCCGTTTGACAGCTCTGCACGTCGCCATACAAGCTTTGCAGCGGTCGCGGTCTCCCCTGAGATTGATGATAATATCGAAGTGGAAATCGAAGAAAAAGATTTGCGCATTGATACCTATCGCGCTTCCGGTGCAGGTGGTCAGCACGTAAACAAAACTGACTCCGCCATCCGGATTACGCATATCCCGACAGGCATCGTGGTCCAGTGTCAGAACGACCGTTCCCAGCATAAAAACCGCGCAGCAGCTTATAAAATGCTGCGTGCACGTTTGTATGAAGCAGAATTGCAACGCCGTGAAGCCGAAAGTCAGGCGGAACATGATGCGAAGACCGAGATCGGCTGGGGCCGTCAAATCCGCTCTTACGTATTGCAGCCTTATCAGATGATCAAGGACTTGCGCACGAACGTGGAAACATCCAATTCTCAAGCCGTTCTGGATGGTGACTTGGATCAGTTCATGGCAGCGGCCTTGGCCAGCAAGATCGAAGGTTCTTCGGACGAGTAATCAGACCAGCGGCTGTTGTTGCGTTGCGCAATGGATGCCGCCGCCGACTTCGGCAACCGGGTCGATATCCAGCAGGATGACTTCACGGTCCGGATAGGAAAGCTGCAAGGTTTCTTTGGCCAGCAGGTCGGTTTCCCGGTCGCCAAATTGGGCGGCGATCACCGCGTCGTTGCAGACGTAGTAATTTACGTATGAATCTACAAACTCCTCTTCCTCGCTGCGTACATGGCGTGGGCCGGGCAGGGTGAGGAGGTTGAAGGGGGCGCCATCCAGATTGGTTGCCGCTTTCAGGATGTCGTAGGTTTTATACGCGGCCCTGACCCAAATGTCGTCCATATCATTAGGTTCTGGTAACTGGATTAAAATGTCGTTTGGTCCGGTAAATCGGGCAAGCGCATCAATGTGGTAATCAGTGATGTCTTCGCCCCATATGCCCGGTGCCCAGATGACTTTATCGACGCCGAAAGCTTCCTGCATCAACCGTGTGACTTCTGCTTTTGAGCCCCTATTGCGATTGGGATTGATCCATGAACTTTCATGGGCAATCAGGATGCCGTCGCCATTGCAATCAACCCCGCCAGCTTCGCCCACCAGTCCGTTGTTGAGGTAGGGGATGTCCAGAATTTCAGCTATGCGTTGGGCGACTTTACCGTCATTCTGGTGGGGTTGTTTATTCCCCCAGCCATTGAAATTCACACTTGATACGGCCAGTCCTCCGTCATCATCTATAACAAACATGGGACCTGAATCGCGTGCCCAAAGGTCATCTGTCGGCATGTCCCAGATTTCGACATCTTCAGAGAGTTTGCGCCGTGCCGATGTCTGATGGCTTTTGTCCATCAACATGACGACAGGTTCAAATTGGGCAATCACATTCGCGATATCGGCAATGGTGTTTTGCAGCATATCCAGAAAAACGGGATCAGGATGAACCTGTCTATTCACGGGCCATTGCATGAAGGTGCGGGTATGGGGCAAGGCTTCTTCCGGGACATACCAGGAAGAGGACGCATGGGCTGGTGTCATAAGCTTTTGTCCAGCAAGGCACAGGGCAGAAAGTCCAGCAGTGTTTTTCAGGAAGTTTCGCCGTGTGATCATTGTGTCATCTTAACTGTGGGCTGGAATACCGTTTTTCAAAAGCTCGGCAAACTCATCAGCAGGCACGGGCTTGGAGTAATAAAAACCTTGCACGGTCTGACAGCCATTTTCGCGCAGGAACTGGATATGGGCATCGGTTTCCGCCCCTTCGGCAACGACTTCCAGTTCAAGCCCCTGTGACATCCCGATGATGGCACGCGAAATTTCAGCCATGGTCTTATCGCATTCCAGATCCTTGATAAAGGCCCGGTCGATTTTGAGCGTGGTAATCGGGAAACGGGTCAGGTAGCTGAGTGACGAATATCCCGTACCAAAATCATCGATGGAGAGATGACAGCCCACTTCGCGGACTTCGTGCAGTTTCTGTACGGTCATTTCGGTATCGCCCATCAGCATGCTTTCAACAATTTCCAGTTCCAGCCATTGCGGTTCCAGATCGTTGTTATCAAGGGCATTGAGCACATGATCGATAAAATCAGGGGCTTTAAACTGGGGTGCTGCGACATTGACTGCGACGCGCACCTTGGGCAAGCCTGCGTCCTGCCAGGATTTGTTCTGACGGGCAGCTTCTTGCAACACCCAGGACCCGATATCGCCGATCAATCCGGTTTCTTCGGCAACAGGGATGAAGTCGCCGGGGGGCATAAAGCCGCGTTCCGGTGAAATCCAGCGGATCAACGCTTCGGCGCCAACGATCTGTTCGGTTTTGGAAGAAACCTTGGGCTGGTAATAAAGCACGAACTCGCGGTTCGAAAGCCCTTTGCGGATAGCTGTTTCCATTTCAAGGCGGTTTTTGGCCTTGGCGTTCATGTCTTCGGCGAAGAATTTATAAGCATTACCGCCCTGCTTTTTGGCGTGATGCATGGCGGTATCGGCCAGTTTCATCAGATCAGCGGCATGCTCTGCATCTTTGGGATAAAGGCTGATGCCGATACTGGCGGTCATATTCAGGGTCTTGCCTTCTATATCAAAGGTCTTTTGCATGCTTTTCAGCACTTTTTCGGCAACAACTACACCGTCGTCGATGGAGGATACCTGCAAGGCCATGGCAAACAGGTCGCCACCTAAACGGGCCACCGTATCACTGCCACGCATGCAGTCATGCAGACGTTCAGAAATTTGTTTGAGCAGCTGATCGCCCGTTTCATACCCCAGGCCATCGTTGATGGTGGAGAAATGATCCAGCCCGATATGCAGCAGGGCCACGGATTTATCGACCCTTCTTACCGCAATCATGGCCTGATCCAGACGGTCACTGAAGAGATGCTGGTCGGGCAGTCCGGTCAAATTGTCGTGGTTTCGGGCCTTTTCGCCTTCTTCCACAGTTTCAACTTTCATGCGTGAGACATAATAAAGCACCTGACCATCATCATTAAACTGGGTCTTGATGCGGCAATCGGTTTCAATTTCATCCCCCGATTTCGCCATGTTCCAGATTTTACCTTCCCAGAATCCATCTTGCGCCAACGCATCCCACAGACGATGGAAAAATGCATCGTCATGTTTGCGAGAATTCAGGATTTTCGGGGTTTGTCCGACAGCTTCTTCTGTGCGCCAGCCAAAGGTATCTTCAAAGGCACGATTGACCCGCACAATGACCCCGTCGCCATCGGTGACCATCATCGGGTCATCAACGGTATTCAGGATAATATCGACAAGATTGTCCTGCGTATTCGGGATCAGTAAGCTCATGGATTGATATTATGCCGAGGCTTCGAGGTTTGACAAGGGTTCATAGTAATCAGGAGTTAATCCAGCCTGATTTCGGGCTTCCGTATTGAAAGGCGCTTTCAGGCCACCTTTGAAATTTTCTTTGATGATCTTCTGATAAGTTTCAACCGGGTCAAGCCCACGACGTTCAGCCATATGATTGAACCAATGGGTGCCAGCACGTACGTGGGCGATTTCTTCAAAACCGATGCGTTCCATAATGTCGGCTGTTTTATGATCTTCCATGCGGCGCAGGCGATCAACGGTGGGCGGGGTGGTGTCCAGACCACGTGGTTCCAGCACCATGGGCACCAACGCGCAGCGCATCATGATATCGTCTTTGCTTTGATAAGCTGCATCCCACAAGCCGTTGTGGGCGGGGAAGTCACCGTAGGTCGCACCAAAATCAGACAGGCGATCATTTAACAATTCAAAATGCACCGCTTCGTCATAAGCAACTCGCACCCAGTCATCATAAAATTCTTTCGGCAGGTCTTCATACTGAAAGCGCACCATGATGTCCCATGCAAGGTCGATGGCATTTAATTCAATATGGGCAATGGCATGGATCAGGGCGATACGTCCGGCTTCGGACCCCAAGCGCCTGCGCGGCATATCACGCGGGGCGCAGACTTCGGGTTTATCCGGGCGGGCCGGTTGATCCGGTGGTGTGGCGCTGCCGATTTTCGTGATGCGACTTTCTTCCCAGTCTTTGACATAAGAATAGGTCAGGCTGACTTTCTTAAGCGGGTCAGCAGTGGTCAACACATCAAGGGCAGCGTCACACAAGGTCATGGTCTTACAGGGCTTTTACGGCTTCCAGAACGTCTTCGATATGGTCTTTGACCTTCACCTTCGGCCAGATTTTCTGGATCACGCCGTTTTCGTCGATCAGGAAGGTTGTGCGTACAATGCCCATGAAGGTCTTGCCGTACATTTTCTTTTCCTGCCAGACGCCGTATTTTTCACAAAGGTCGCTTTCTGCGTCCGATACAAGCGCGAAGTTCAGTTCCTGCTTGGCTTTGAAGTTGTCGTGGCGTTTGACACTATCTTTGGACGCCCCAACGATGACGCAGTTTTCAGCCTCGAATTCCGCCATATGGTCGCGGAAACCTTTGGCCTGTGTTGTGCAACCCGGTGTGCTGTCCTTGGGGTAGAAGTACAAAACAACTTTTTTGCCTTTTAGGGAAGACAGGCTGAGTTCACCAGCATTGTCTGTCGGCAGGGTGAAATCAGGGGCGTTATTGCCAACTTCAAGTGTCATGCGTTTGATCCTTATGCATTTTCGTCTTTGGGGGGAACCAATGAAGCGGGTTCATCGATTAAGCTGTTATAATGGGTCATAACCTGTTTGGCAGCACTTTTCATACGTTCACACAGCATGTCAAATGTCGGTTCACCCGTTGCCTGAACCAGGTCCTGTTTCAAGGCATGGGGCAATTCGCCGCCATCTTCTTTTTTCAGTTCTGCCGCCACGGTTAGGCGCAGATAGCCCTGAATGATGTTCCAAAGCTCAATGGCTGAAATCAGATCACTGGCGACGCTTTCATCAATGATTTCAAGCTCACGTGCTTTTTGCAGAACATTGACCGTGTTGTTTTGCAGGATTTCAGGGTGTGCAGCGGCATGGTTCAGTTGAAGATACTGGGCCATAAAATCAATATCGACGATGCCGCCACGGAATTGCTTGATCTCCCAGACCACATCGGTGTGATGTTCCTTGTCCATGCGTTTACGCATGTCAGAGACATCAAAGACCAACTGGTCTGTGTCACGTTTGGTACAGAGAACCTTTTTAATCTCGGTTTCAACCTTTTTGGTCAGGCCTTCACCGCCGCAGATCACACGGGCACGGGTCAGGGCCATATGTTCCCACGTCCAGGCGGACTCGTCATGATAGCGGATGAAGGCTTCCATGCTGGAGGCAATAGGCCCTGCATTCCCCGACGGACGCAGGCGCATATCGACTTCATAGAGCATGCCTTCACCTGTTGGTGCGCTTAAGGCATTGATAAAACGCTGGGACAGACGGGCGTAATATTGTGCCACACCCAGTTCCCGATCGCCATTTGAGCCCAAACAATCTTCCGGTACGTCATAGATAAAGACTAAATCAAGGTCACTGGTCGCGGTCATATCGCAACTGCCAGCTTTGCCCAAACCGACGATACACATATCGCCACCTTCGATGATGCCATGTTTTTGCGCCAGTTCATCCATCACGCGCGGCAGGATAGTCCGAATAAGGGCGTCGGCAATATGAGTCTGAGCGAGACCTGAATCCTTGATCGAGATAATCTGGCGCAAGGTCTGGACACCGACCTGAAATTTTCGATCATTGGCCCAGCGACGCGAAATATCCAGAATATCCTGAAAATCACGCGCTTGGCCCAGGATTTTTTCCAGATCTTCGCACAGTTCCTCCACATCGGGTAAAGGCGTGAAGAAGTCAGGTGTCAAAACATATTCCAACATGCCGGAATGACGCGCCAGATGTTCGGCCAGACGCGGGGCTTCCCCCATGACTTCAGCGACAAGGTCCAACAGTTGCGGGTTCACCTGGAACATGGAGAACAGCTGAACGCCTGCGGGAAGTTGGCTTAGGAATTCATCAAACCTTTTGAATGCTGTATCCGGTTCTGCCGTGTTAGCCATGGCATGGATCAACACAGGCATCAGTTCGGTCAGAATTTCCCGTGATCGTCTGGAGCGGGTCGCACGATAACGCGCATGGTGCCAGCCCCGCACGGTGGTATCCACAAACTGTGGGTCGTTAAAGCCCAAGCTTTCCAGATATTTGATGGTGCCTGGATCAACTTCAGCCCCTGTGAAAACAAGGTTGCCTGTTTCCTGTTCGTGGGTATTGACGTCTGTGCTGTCTTCAAACAGTTGGGCGTAATAGGTTTCAACCCGTTCCAAATGCGGGATGAATTCACCAGCAAAGGCGTCTTTGTTTGCATAGCCCAGAAAAGTCGCCAGATTTTCAACCGCTTCGTCATCTTCGGGGATGGAATGGGACTGTTCATCATTGGTCATCTGGATGCGGTGTTCAACGGTGCGCAGATACTGATAGCTTTCAATCAAATCATCACAGATTTTCTGGTCCACCTGTTCTGCATTCACAAGGGCTTGCAGGGCTTTGCAGGTTGGGGCAATACGAACATCCGGGTTTCGTCCACCCCAGATCAGTTGCTGAGTCTGGGCATAAAATTCAATTTCACGAATGCCACCATGGCCCAGTTTAACGTTATGACCGTTCAGCGCGATGGAATGACCACCTTTATGGGCGTTAATCTGGCGTTTGATGGCATGGATGTCCTGAATGGCAGCAAAATCCATGTACTTGCGCCACATATAAGGGCGCAGTGTTTCAAGGAACGCATAGCCAGCTTCAATATCGCCCGCCACAGGGCGCGCCTTGATCATGGCGGCACGTTCCCAGTTCTGGCCGATGCTTTCATAATAGGTTTCAGCGCCAAGGACGGAAATGGCAAGCGGGGTTGATCCCGGGTCGGGGCGCAGGCGCAGGTCAGTTCTGAAGACATAGCCATCAGATGTGCGATCATCCATCATCTGCACCAGTTGCTTGGTGATGCGCACCATATTGGCCTGCAGGTCCCACGGATCATCTGTTTCAATGACGTCGGCATCATAAAGGACGATGATATCTACATCGCTGGAATAGTTAAGCTCGCGGCCCCCCAGTTTGCCCATGCCTAAGATAATAAAGCCAGAGCCTTTTTGCGGGTTGTTTTCTGGATCGGGCAGTTTGAAATAGCCTCGGTTGTGACCTTCGCGCAGCAAGGTACCGATGGAATAATCCAGTGATTTTTCCGCCAGTGTGGTCAATGCCTCGGTCACTTGAAAAACATCCCAAGTCTGACATATATCGGCTAAGGCAATGGTCAGGGCGGCGCGACGTTTGGTGATTCGCAGTTGTTTTGCCATTTCTGCGCGATCCGGCTGATCTTTCCAACAGGCTTCCAGCTTATCCATCAGGGTAAGAAGGGTGGCGTCCGGTCCGGCTTTTAATAGGTCACAGGTAAATGAAATATCACTTGTAATACAATGGCTTAGAAATGGGCTGTTGCCGAAAATTGCAGAAAGGACTTCTCTGGCCTGCATATCATCAATAACAGTTGTTGCAAATGCCTGTTGATCAGTGTCATCAATACGCCCGGTTGCGTCTTGCCAATGGCTGAAATTGACGTCGCATTTTTCCTGATCAGACGGGATGGGAAGAGGCACGTTAACGTTTTGGTACCAAAGAGTTGTCATAATAAATTTCCCCAGCTGTGTGTGCCTGTTTTTGTGCAGAGTGCGCCAAGTCAAAAGTTGGGTCAAGTGTGAAAGAAAAATTGGGTAAACCAACGTGGTTTTGAAGACATTTAAACACATGCTGCAAATTATGCTTGCTGTCCTTTCCGGGATTGCGTTGCTGGCGCTTGTAGTTGCATGGAAATTGTCGCAAGGCCCCATCTCTCTGCCGCAACTGACGCCCTATATCGTGGATGCCATTTCTGACAACACCCGTGGTGTCCAGATTCGGATAAAAGACACTATCCTCAGTTGGGAAGGTTGGGAACGCAATCTTGATATCCGAGTGACGGGCATGAACGTCTTTACCCGCGACGGTCGTCGTCTGGCCAGTGTGCCGGAAGCTGCTCTGTCTCTAAGTGGAACGGCCTTGATTAAGGGCGTTGTTGCTCCTGATACGATTGAACTGATCCGCCCGCAGATCAGCCTGTTGCGCCATGGCGATGGCAGTCTGGCGTTTGAACTGGGCGATGGCATGACCGTGCGTGCAGATCGTGCCTTTCGCTTAAATGAATTTGTTGCAAAAACGCCGGATCCTAATCATCCACTGACCTATTTGACCCAAATCGTTGTTGAAAAGGGGCAGTTTGAATATACCGACAATAAAACCAAATCTTCTTTCAAGGCCCCGGATACGGATATCCGTCTGGAACGGATTGGTCAAACTATTTCGCTGGATACGGGCTTAAGCATTTTCCTGAATGGCAAACCCGCCAAAGTGGACCTGAACGCGACCTATAACGTTGCCACAGATGTATTGGACACAAAGACGGTTGTTCATAAGCTGCATTTATCTGATCTTTCGTACTTCCTGCCAGAATTGGCAGAACTGAAAGCATTTGATTTTTCTATTGAAGGCACGGCGAACCTGTCCATTGATAAAGATGCAAATGTGCGTTCGTTCTTTGCGGATTTAAAGGCAACTGATGGGTTGATCAAAATCCCGGAACCTGCCCAACAGACTCTGGATCTGGACGTGCTTTCCCTGAAAATGGGTTATGAAGATTTCAACGATCAGGTCCGCATTGAAGAGGTGCTGATTGCGTTGAATGAAGGTTCCGTAGTGCGCATCCCGGACCCTTTGCCACACTTCATGCCCATGGAAAGCATTCGCTTTAGCGGCAATTATGAAACCAAGTCAGATCAGCTTAATCTGGAAAATCTATCTTTCGATATGGGCGAAGGTCCGACAGGGGGTATCAAAGGTTCGGTTGCAGGGCTGATAAAAGGCCCGACCCGCAAAGTTGATATGGTTGGGGAATTGCGCGGGGTAGAACCAAGCAAGTTGCATCGCTATTGGCCCAAAGGCTTGAATGATGATGCGCGCGACTGGGTGGTTAATCGCATTTATGACGGCATCGTCCATCGCGCGGGCATTAACCTGTCGGTCAGTATCCCCGAGGAAGGCGAACCCATCCTGCACCACGTCAATGGTGATATGGAGATGGAAGGTGTAAGCGTTAACTACCTGCCACCCTTGCCACCTGCCAAAGATGCGGTGGGCTGGGCCAAGTATGATCATCAGACCTTCAAGGTTACGGTCACGGGTGGTGGTGTTGAAAAGCTGCGTGTTAAGAATGCTCAGATCGATATCCTTGGACTGGATGAATATGACCAACGGCTGAATCTTGATTTGAATGTCAGCGGCCCGTTGCGTGACAGTTTACAGTTTATTGATCGTAAACCTTTGGAATTTGCCACCGCGCTGGGGATTGATCCGAAGAAAACATCGGGTGATACGGAAACAAACCTCAAAATGTCTTTCCTGTTGCTGGATGATCTGACGTGGGATGGGGTCGAGGTTAGTGCAGAATCTGTTGGTAAGAATATTGCGATTACGGACGTGATCTTCGGTCAAAACCTGAGTAAGGGGGAGATCAAGCTGGACGTCAACAAAAAGGGTATGGACGTTGAAGGCAAGATCGTTCTGGGCACTATTCCGGCAGATTTGAAATGGCGGGAAAATTTCAGCAATGAGACATTGTTTAAACGGCGGTTTTTGCTGGATGGTGTGGTCAATGATTCGCAGCGGGTCAACGAACTGCGCCTAGACTTCCCGCCTTTCAACGATGATATCATGACGGGCCCTGTTCATGTGGATGCGACCATTACGGAAAATTGGGACGGCCATGGGGAGTTGGAAACCTTTGCTGATCTGCAAGGTGCCAAAATCGATATTCCGGTGATTTATTGGAACAAGGACGAAAATGATGACGGGCAAGCCTACGCCAAGGTGACCTTCAATGAAGAACGTCTGATCGGGGTGCCTTATTTCTCCATCGCCAGCAAGGATTTAAAAGCGGCGGGGGCCCTGACCCTGGATGCAACGGGCAAAAAGCTCCATACCATGAAGATTTCGCGTTTCCAGGCGGGACGTACGGATATTTCCGGTGGGACATTCCTGCATTCCGATCAAAGCGGATGGGAAGGCGATATCCATGGCGACAGCCTTGATCTCTCAGCTTTGTTGTTCAAGGTCAGAAATACCGATCGCACGAAGGAAGAACCGACCAATGAAGATACGGATCTGTTCGGCACGTTCTCAGGTCGTTTTGGTAAAATCTGGCTGGATGATAAACATTCGCTGGATACGGTTGCTGGTGCGGTTTCTTCAAACGGTAAGATCTGGACACAGGCCCATCTAACGGGTGTTGTTGGTGGCGGCCAGCCCTTTATGATCGATCTGTCCCCAGATGGGGTAAACCGTCGCCTGACGATGGAAACAAAAGATGCAGGGGCGTTGTTGCGCTCTCTTGATCTGTTTGATGATATGCAGGATGGAGAATTGCTGATCGAAGGGATCCTCAATGACCAGGTCGTTGGACGTCCGCTGGTTGGGACCATTCAGGTCGATAATTATCGCATCACAAAAGTCCCGGCCCTTGCAAAGGTGCTGAGCCTCGTGGGGATTACGGGCGTGATTGACAGTTTACAAGGTGAAGGTCTGGGGTTCCTGAGCTTGACCTCGCCATTTAAATATAACAATGGCGTGATTGAACTGAAAGAGGGGCGCACCAACGGCGTATCTATCGGTCTGACCTGGGAAGGAAAGCTCTATACTCACGCCAATGCTGCACAGGTCCGTGGCACAGTTGTGCCTGCTTATAGTCTGAATTCGCTGTTGGGGAATGTGCCGATCTTGGGCAACCTGTTTTCCGGTGGGGAAAAGGGCGGTGGGCTGTTTGCCTGGACCTATCAGGTGACGGGCAGTCTGGATGATCCGGACGTCAGCGTAAACCCGGTCAGTGCTCTGGCACCGGGGTTCTTGCGGCGTTTGTTTCAGCTTGGCGACGGGGATCAGCCGCCGCCAAAGGTCAAACCTGTTGAAAATTAAACGGGCTTAATCAGCGCGTGGCGCTTTTTACCAAAGGATAATTTGATCAGGCCGTCTGCATTGGCATCACCCAATGTGATTTTCTGGTTTTCATCACCAATGGCTTTGTCATTCAGGCGGGCACCACCGCCTTTGATGGCGCGACGGGCTTCGCCACCTGATTTTGCCAGTTCCACACGGCGCATGGCGTCAAAGGCCGGAATGCCAGCTTCCAGATCAGCAGATGCGATTTCAAAGGTCGGCAGGTCTTTGCCCAGTTGGCCTTCTTCAAAGGTCTTGCGCGCTGTTTCAGCAGCATTCAAGGCAGCTTCTTCACCACGGCAAAGCTTGGTCACTTCATGAGCCAGGATTTTCTTGGCTTCATTCAGTTCCTGACCTTCAAGGGCTTCCAGCTTGGCGATTTCATCCAGCGGCAGTTCGGTAAACAATTTCAGGAAACGGCCCACATCATCATCAGATGTGTTGCGCCAGTATTGCCAGAAATCATAAGCCGACAGCATATCGTCATTCAGCCAGATCGCACCGTTGGCGGTCTTGCCCATCTTCTTGCCATCCGATGTGGTCAGAAGCGGTACGGTCAGGCCGTAAACTTCATTGCCGGACACGCGACGGGTCAGTTCCACACCATTGATGATGTTGCCCCACTGATCCGATCCACCCATTTGCAGGGACAGGTCGTGGCGTTTGTTCAGCTCGTAGAAATCATAAGCCTGCAGGATCATATAGTTGAATTCCAGGAAGGTCAGGGGCTGTTCACGATCCAGGCGCAGTTTGACACTATCGAAAGTCATCATACGGTTGATGGTGAAATGGCGACCGTAATCGCGCAGGAATTCCAGGTAAGACAGGTCAGACAGCCAGTCATTGTTATTAACCATCAGCGCATCTTGCGCGCCATCCCCGAATTCAAGGTATTTATCAAAGACGGTTTTGATCCCCGCCATGTTGCCAGCAATGAATTCATCGGTCATGACCGGACGTGTGGCATCTTTACCGGACGGATCGCCGACCTTGGTTGTGCCGCCGCCCATCAGGACAACTGGTTTGTGACCTGTTTTCTGTAACCAACGCAGCAGCATAATGGGCAGAAGGCTGCCGATATGCAGGCTGGTGGCGGTACAGTCAAACCCGATATAGGCTGTGATGACCTCTTTGGATGCTTTTTCGTCCAAGGCTTCAATGTCGGTACATTGATTGATAAATCCGCGTTCGGCAAGGATGCGAATGAAATCTGATTTATATTGGGTCATGACAGCGCTTTTTCCTGAAAAGTCTTTACATATGTACTAAGCGGGCCTACTTAGCATGAAAAATACAAAAATCTCTATATAAAAATGGTTAGGTAGAATGGTTGATATCGCCCTTCAGACATTTGTCACGATGTTTGTCATTATTGACCCCATCGGATTGACCCCGCTTTTCATCGGGTTGACGAGCGGTGCAACGGCGGCATATCGTCGGCGTATGGCATTGCGTGCCTTTATGTTTGGCACTTGCATCCTGTTTTTCTTTGCGCTTGTCGGACACGAATTCCTTGGACTGTTGGGCATTGAAATGTCATCTTTCCGTATTGCGGGTGGGGCCATGTTGTTCCTGTCCGGTCTGGAAATGGTCTTTGGCAAACGAACAGACCGTCGCAATGAAAAGGCGGAAGAAATTATTTCGGATGAAGACCGCGAAGATATCTCTGTCTTCCCGCTGTCCATCCCGTTTTTGGCAGGGCCAGGTTCCATTACCTCCATCATGCTGTTGATGGAAAGCCAGGATGGCAATATGGAATATCAGGGCGTAATCCTTGGCGTGACCTTTGGTGTCTTGCTGGTCAGCCTGATCCTGTTTTTGCTGTCCAACCGTTTGGAGAAAATCCTGGGCCAGACCGTTTCCAGTATTTTTTCTCGCCTCTTAGGTGTTTTGCTGGCAGCATTGGCCTCGCAATATATCATTGATGGATTGCGCACCGCGTTATTTAGTTAAGGAGTAAGCTTGGTGAAACTGGTTCTCGGTCTGATGAGTGGCACGTCTTTGGACGGTGTGGATATCGCCCTTGTGCGAACGGACGGGGAAACGATTGAAGAGCTCTCAAGCTTCAAATCCTATCCTTTTGACGAGGATTTTCGCGAAGAAATCCGCAAAGGTTTTGGCCAGAAAGAAGGACTGGAAGCGCTGGAATCTGAAGTCACCAACCGTCATATTCAGGCGGTGGAACGCTTTCTGCAATCTGAAGGGATCACGCGCTCGGACGTTGATCTGATCGGCTTTCACGGTCAGACCGTCTTTCATGAACCTGAAAATGGCCTGACCATCCAGCTGGGTGACGGGGCCGATATGGCGCGTGCTGTCGGGATTGATGTGGTTAATGACTTGCGCACGGCTGATGTGAAGGCTGGCGGGCAGGGCGCGCCCTTGGTCCCGATCTTTCATGCCGCACTCACTAAGGATATGCATAAACCCATCGCGGTTCTGAACCTCGGTGGAGTCGGTAATGTCACCTGGATTGGCGAAGATGGCGAACTGATTGCCTTTGATACGGGCCCTGCCAATGCTTTGGTGGATGACTGGGTCAAGAAACATACGGGCAAGGCCTTCGATGAAAATGGGGAGATTGCCGGGGCAGGGGAAGTTGATGATGCCGCCGTCAATACTTTCATGACCCATCCCTATTTTGCCCAACCTGTACCGAAAAGCCTGGATCGTGACGAGTTCAAGCGGATCGCATTTGATCTGGTGGATGATCTGTCAGTGGAAGATGGGGCAGCGACCCTGACTGCCTTTACGGTTGCAGCGGTCATGCGCGCACAGGACTTCTTTCCGGAACTGGCGGAGCTTTGGATCGTTTGTGGCGGAGGCCGTTTGAATAAGTCGATGATGAGTGCGTTCAACGCTTATCTGCACGGCTGTATTCTAAGTGCCGAAGATGTCGGCTGGGACGGCGATGCGATTGAAGCGCAAGCCTTTGCTTATCTGGCTGCCCGGGCGGAAAAAGGCCTGCCGATCACCTTTCCGGGCACGACAGGCGTATCCACCCCGTTGACAGGCGGGGAATTTCATTCTCATACCCCAAAATAGTCATCCCCGCGAAAGCGGGGACCCAGAATTGCTTGAAATATGAAGTTGGCTAGGTTCCCGCTTTCGCGGGAATGACGTTTATTTGTTCTTTACTCAGCTGCCAGTTCCACAATGCGACGATCCAGATATTCACCTGTGTACTGTTTGATCAGATCTGCTTCTTCTTCGTTGTTGAAGTAGTGCGTGGCATCAGCGATGCGCTTGTAGTCGATGGAGATGTTTTTCTGACTGTCCAGCTTATCAACCAGTTTTTGCACTGATTCTTCCGGCACAACATCGTCGCTGTCGCCATGGATCACCAGACCAGAAGCCGGGCAAGGTGCAAGGAAGGAGAAGTCATACAGGTTTGCAGGGGGCGCAACAGAGATAAAGCCGTTGATTTCCGGGCGGCGCATCATCAGTTGCATGCCGATCCAGGCACCAAAGGAGAATCCGGCAACCCAGCAGATACGGGCGTTTGGATTGTGCGTCTGCATCCAGTCAAGTGCGGAAGCCGCATCAGAAAGTTCCCCAATGCCACTGTCAAAAATACCCTGGGAGCGACCAACACCACGGAAGTTGAAGCGCAGAACGGAAAAGCCACGCTCTTTAAATGTCTTGAACATGGTGTAGGTGACACGGTTGTTCATGGTGCCGCCCTGTTCAGGGTGCGGGTGCAGCAAAAGGGCGATAGGGGCGTTGGCATCGTTGCTGTGGTGGTAACGACCTTCGAGGCGACCTTCTGGTCCATTGAAAATGACTTCAGGCATTTTTCTGCGACGAATCCTATTGAAAAAATTACAAAAAATATAAATCCGACTACTGCGAGTGGTTATTTGTAAAAAAATATAGAAAAACCGCCCTGATATACTTGACTGATTTAGTCGGGCATTCTATATTCTGTTTCAAATAACAAGGTAAACGCAATGATTTGCGCCGAATCGCTGGTGCTTCTCATAGCGTAAAATGATCGAATATACTAGCAAAACGTGGCCCAAAGTGTTCAAAAGATTTAAAGAAGACATCGATTCCTACATTCAACTTGATCCAGCAGCGAATTCGCGACTGGAAGTGATGTTGTGTTACTCGGGTCTTCATGCGCTGATGTTTCACCGTGTTGCCCACGCTATGTGGATCCGAGAGTGGCGTTTGACAGCCCGTATACTGTCTAATGTTGGCAAGTTTCTTTCCGGTATTGAAATTCACCCGGGGGCGAAAATTGGCAAACGTTTCTTTATTGACCATGGCACCGGTGTTGTGATCGGGGAAACGGCTGAAATTGGCGATGATGTAACGCTTTATCAAGGCGTAACCCTTGGCGGGGTTTCACTGGATGAAGGTAAGCGCCACCCTACATTGGAAGATGGTGTGATTGTTGGTTCCGGTGCCAAGCTTTTAGGCCCCTTTATCGTTGGGGCCGGCGCGCGCGTTGGGGCGAATGCGGTTGTTCTTCAGGATGTGCCACCCGGTGCGACCATGGTGGGTATCCCGGCCAAAGTCGTGATGAAAAAATCTGATAAAGAATTTTGCGCATACGGAACACCCGTTGATATGCCTGATCCGGTCGCCCGTACACTTGAATCTTTGCGCAACGAGATCAACACGCTGAAAAATCGCGTGGAAGAATTAGAAAGTGAAGCAGAAGAAACACAGCCAGAGCCGAAGAAAAAGCTCGATGTGGTCTCCTCTGCACGTTAACAGGAGTATAAGAAAGTGAAACTCAGCACAAAAGGGCGTTATGCCGTGATGGCGATGGTCGATCTGGCCTGTAACAGCAAAGGGACACCTGTCTCACTTGCCGATATCGCGGACCGTCAGGAAATTTCCCTGTCTTACCTTGAACAACTGTTTGGCAAGCTTCGCAAGGGTGATCTTGTTAAGTCTGTACGCGGACCAGGCGGTGGGTACCTTCTGGCACGTGACTGTGCAGACGTTCGTGTTTCAGACATTATCCTGTCTGTGGATGAACCAATTACGGCCACACGCTGCACACCAGGTAACCCCAATGGCTGTCGTGAAAACAAAAGCCGTTGCCTGACCCACGATTTGTGGACGGAACTGGGCAATCAGATTTACCTCTATCTGAATTCCATTTCGCTGGATGATATTGTTGAAAAACGTCTGCTTGGTACGAGCTCTTTGTTTGATGCTGTAACGCGCGAAAAAATCGCGGCTGCAGAATAAGAAAGTAATCGAGATACGATGATGAAGACCGCTTACATGGATTATAACGCCACTGCACCGATGCGCCCATTGGTTCGCGCCGCTATGACGGATGCGTTTGATCTTGTGGGTAATCCATCATCTGTGCATCGCGTTGGGCGCGAAGCGCGTGCGAAAATGGAAAAAGCACGTGATCAGGTTGCAGCCCTTGTGGGTGTGCCGCGCGACTGGGTTTACTTTACCAGTGGCGGAACGGAAGCCGATAATCTGGCGCTGAATGGTCCGGCGGTCGAGCGTGTGCTGGTGTCGGCTGTGGAACATGCCGCTGTTTTAAAAGCGCGCCCGGATGCGGAATTCATCAATGTGGATGGCAATGGTGTTGTTGACCTTGCCCATCTGGAAAGTCTTTTGGATGGTCGCCCGACTTTGGTCAGCGTGATGGCCGCGAATAACGAAACAGGTGCGATCCAGCCGATTAAAGAGATTTGCCGCATTGCCCACGAACAGGGCGCGCTGGTCCATTGTGATGCGGTGCAGGCGGTTGGCAAGATTGATTTTGACATGCAGGAAATCGGCTGTGACATGATCAGCCTGTCAGCCCATAAAATCGGTGGTCCGCAAGGTGTTGGCGCGTTGATCAAACGCGACACGGTTGCCCTGCAGGCGGTGCAAAAAGGCGGCGGGCAGGAAAAATCCATGCGCGGCGGAACCGAAAATCTGATCGGGATTATTGGTTTTGGTGCAGCTGCCGAAGAAAAGTTGAATTATTCCAATGTCGAGGCCTTGCGCAACGATTTGGAAACGCAAATTAAAGCCCTGGGCGGGCATGTGTTCTGCGAAAACGTGGACCGTCTGCCCAATACCAGCTGTTTCGCCATTGAAGGGCTGATCAGCGAACGCCAGGTCATGGCATTGGATTTATCCGGTGTGATGGTCAGTGCAGGTTCAGCCTGTTCCAGCGGGACGGTAAAAGCATCCCATGTGCTGAAGGCAATGCAGGTTGATGAGGGATTAGCAAATTGTGCCATCCGGGTTTCTCTCGGCTGGGATAGTACGAAAGATGATATTGAATTATTTGTGCAAGCTTGGTCTAAATTGGTTGAACGTGTGCAAAAAAGAAAAGAAAGCAGCGTTTGTGCTGCGTAATCCTCTGGAAGAAGAAGAAAAGGAGTGCCCCCCATGGGCGTGAATTCACAAGAAAATCCGGTGTACTTGGACTATCAGGCAACAACACCAACGGACCCGCGTGTTGTCGAAGCGATGATGCCTTACTTCACACAGAAGTTTGGTAACCCGCACTCGCGTAACCACGCTTATGGCTGGGATGCGGAAGAAGCGGTTGAAGATGCACGCAAACAGGTTGCTGACATCATCGGTGCGAATTCCAAAGAGATTATCTTTACTTCCGGTGCGACGGAATCAAACAACCTGGCCCTTAAAGGTGTGGGTGAGTTCTACAAGAACAAGCGCAACCACATCATCACCTGTGTGACAGAACACAAATGTGTGCTCGATACGTGTCGCCACCTGGAACAGGACGGGTTTGAAGTCACATACCTGCCCGTACAGGAAAATGGCCTGATCGACCTGGAAGAACTGAAAGCTGCCATGACCGACAAAACCCTGTTGGTTTCCATCATGGCTGTGAACAACGAAATCGGTGTGATCCAGCCTTTGAAAGAAATTGGCGAAATCTGTCGTGCGAACAAAACGTTCTTCCACACAGACTGCGCACAGGCTGTTGGCAAAATTCCACTGGATGTGGAAGAAATGAATATCGACCTGATGTCTATTTCCGGTCACAAAGTCTACGGTCCAATGGGCATTGGCGCACTTTACGTTCGTCGTCGTCCACGTGTTCGCATCCTTGCACAAATCAATGGTGGCGGTCAGGAACGTGGCATGCGTTCCGGTACACTGGCCCCAGCCCTTTGTGTGGGTCTGGGTAAAGCGTGCGAGATTGCCAAGGAAGAAATGGCTGAGGAAAACGAACGTCTGCACGAGCTGCAAATGCACATGTGGAACCGCTTTAAAGAAGAACTGCCGGAAGTATTTTTGAACGGGGATCTGGAACAGCGTATCCCGGGCAACCTGAACGTTTCTTACGCTTTCGTTGAAGGCGAAGGTCTGATGATGGGGATTAAGGATCTGGCCGTTTCATCCGGGTCTGCCTGTACATCGGCATCGCTTGAACCTTCTTATGTTCTTCGCGCGCTAGGCGTTGAAGAAGAACTGGCACATACATCTTTGCGCCTGGGCATTGGCCGCTTTACCACCAAGGAAGAAGTGGACTATGCAACGGATCGCATTATCAAGGAAGTACAGCGCCTACGCGAGATGAGCCCGCTGTTTGAAATGGCTCAACAAGGTATCGATTTGAAGTCCATCCAATGGGCTGAACATTAAGACGACCGTCTTTGAAACGGTATAATAGGAGAAGAATATGTCTTATAGCGAAAAAGTAGTCGATCATTACGAGAACCCACGCAACGTTGGGTCTATGGATAATGAAGCTGGTGAAGTCGGTACCGGTCTTGTCGGTGCCCCGGCTTGTGGCGACGTGATGCGCCTGCAGATTAAAGTTGGTGATGACGGTGTCATTGAAGATGCGAAGTTTAAAACATTCGGCTGTGGTTCTGCCATTGCGTCGAGCTCATTGGTCACAGAATGGGTAAAAGGCAAAACGCTGGATGAAGCTGCTGACATCAAAAACACAGATATTGCGGAAGAGTTGGCTTTGCCACCGGTGAAGATTCATTGCTCGGTTCTGGCAGAAGATGCTATCAAGGCCGCAATTGATGATTATAAGGCCAAGCACGGTGATGCTTCTGACAGTGAAGCATCCTGATCAACGTGTGAAGAATTTGGAGTATAAGACATGACAGGACGTCCTGCCCCCATTACCGTAAGTGACAATGCGCTTGAGCGTATCCGCGCGCTGCTGGACAGCCGTGGCAAGCCAAGTGTTGGTATTCGTATCGGTGTGCGCACCAAGGGCTGTTCCGGTCTGTCTTACACTCTGGAATTCGCCGATGAAGTCAATGAATTCGACGAAGTGTTTGATCCGGCTGATGATGTGAAAATCATGATCGACCCAAAGGCAACCATGTTTATCTTTGGGACGGAAATGGACTATGTTGAAGAACAGATGGCTTCCGGTTTTGTGTTCAACAACCCGAACGAAAAGGGGCGTTGCGGATGTGGTGAATCTTTCCACGTCTAAAGCGAAACACAAACGAATAAAATGGACGCATCCACTTCTGATATGACGTTGCGCAATGACAAAAGCGGACTCCATCCTTGCTGGTCCTGTAAAGGACCAGTTTCGGAGTCCGATCTGTTTTGCGAAACCTGCCAGGCCGTGCAGCCGCCGGGTCAGATTGACCATTTCGCACGTCTTGGCCTTCACAAAAGTTATGACATTGATGTCGATGGGCTGGAACGCACGTATTTTGAACTGCAACGCCATCTTCATCCGGATCGCTTTGCGAAAAAGACGCCGCAGGAAAAGTCATTGTCTCAACAGCAGGCCGTCAGCCTGAATGAGGCATTTGAAACCCTGAAAGATCCGTTGCTGCGTGCAGATTATCTGTTGCAGGTACTGGGGGAAACGGGGATCAGCCATGACCATACGGTCAATGATCCGGCGCTTTTGATGGAAGCCATGGAAACCCGCGAAGCCTTGATGGAAGCGGATAATGTGGATGTGATCAACAAGCTGACCACAAAGGCACGTCGCGATGTTCGTGATTGTGTTAAAGCGATTGCCACGGCTTTTGCAGGTCAGAATTTGGATGAAGCGCGCAAACTTGCCCTGCGTCTGAAATACCTCACAAAACTTCTTGAAGAAACGCGCCAGCATAAAGCGCGTCTGGTAATGAAATAATGATTGAAAACGTTTTGCTGCAAATCCACGAACCGGGTGAAACACCTGTTCCCCATGCAGAAGATACTGCCCTTGCTGTCGGGATTGACCTTGGGACCACCAACTCTGTTGTTGCGGTCTCTCAGGAAGAAAAGCCCGAAGTTCTGCGCGATGAAAATGGCAAAGGCTTGGTGCCGTCCGTTGTGGCCTATGCACCGGATGGGTCTGCCATCGTCGGGGATTTGGCAAAACAGTTGCTGTTGATGCGCCCGGAAACGGTGATTTCATCGGTGAAGCGTCTGATGGGGCGTGGTCTGGAAGATGTAAAATCCATTTCCGGCACCCTGCCGTTCGAAGTGATCGAAGGCGAAGGCATGGTCCGCCTGAAAGTGGCGGGTAAAGAACTGACCCCTGTTGAAATTTCCGCTGATATCCTGCGCGCGCTAAAAGAACGCGCCGAAGATCAACTGAAATATAAAGTCGAACAGGCCGTGATTACGGTCCCTGCCTATTTTGACGATGCGGCGCGTACCGCAACGAAAGATGCTGCACGCCTGGCTGGTCTGGAAGTTTTGCGTCTGGTGAATGAACCAACCGCTGCGGCGCTGGCCTATGGTCTGGATAAAGAGGCTGAAGGCGTCTATGCGGTTTATGACCTGGGTGGCGGAACGTTTGATCTATCCTTGCTGCGCATGGAAAAAGGCGTGTTTCAGGTGAAAGCTACAGGTGGCGATGCAGCCCTTGGCGGCGATGACTTTGATCATGCCATTCTGGAATATTTCCTTGAGCAGCGCCGTGAAGAATTTGGCGAAGAACAACTCAGCATTGATGATGTGAAAGTTGCTTTGGTCACCGGGCGGATGGCCAAGGAATGCATGACTGAAAATGACGAAGGCGACTTTGTTCTTGAATTCAATGATAAAACGTCGAAACACACCCTCACGCGTGAAAAGTTTGATGAACTGGCTGCCCCGCTTGTAGAGCGCACCATCGAGATTTGCCGCAACGTGATGGAAGATGGCGACATGTTCCCTGATGAAGTCAAAGGTGTTGTACTGGTGGGCGGATCAACCCGTGTGCCGTTGGTGAGAAAACGTGTGGGTGAATTGTTTGAACAGGAACCGTTGGCGGATATTGATCCAGATGAAGTTGTGTCTGTCGGCGCGGCTTTACAGGCCGAAGCCTTGACGGTGGGATCTGATAACTTGTTGCTGGACGTGACACCATTGAGCCTGGGTATCGAAACCATGGGCGGGATTGTTGAAAAAGTGATCCCGCGTAACACCCCGATCCCGGTGGCCAAGGCACAGGAATTCACCACTTATCAGGATGGCCAAAGTGCCATGGCGATTCATGCCCTGCAGGGGGAACGTGAAATGGTAGATCAAAACAGATCGCTGGCCCGCTTTATCCTGAAAGGCATTCCGCCCATGACGGCCGGGGCTGCCCGTATTCGTGTGACATTCAGTGTGGATGCCGATGGTCTTTTGACGGTGGGTGCCGAAGAAGTCACGACGGGGATAAGTCAGGAAGTTGCAGTGAAACCATCTTATGGACTGTCGGATGAAGAAATGGCTGACATGCTGCGCGACAGTATGGTCAATGCCCGTGACGATATGGAAATCCGCCTGTTGACCGAAGCGCGTGTTGAAGGCAAGCGGGTGATGGAAGCGGTTTATTCCGCCCTTCATATCGATGGGGTGCTGCTGAACGAAGATGAACGCGCCCATATCAATGTGGTTTTGAATAAACTGGATGAAACGATTGCAGGCGATGACCGCCACGCCATTAATGCGATGGTGGAAGAACTGGATCGTGAAACCCAGACTTTTGCCCAGCGTCGAATGGACAAAGGCATTGAAGAAGCCTTGACCGGAATTAACGTTGAAAAACTAGAAAACGCGATTGAGTCTTGATTTATCGGCTAAAGACGATAAAACACGCTCAACGCAGTACAAACGTAGGAAGAAGACAATGCCTAAAATGATTTTCGTAAACCCAGACGGTTCTGAAAAAGAAGTCGATGCAGCAAACGGTCTGTCCATTCTGGAAGTCGCCCACAAAAACGACATCGACCTGGAAGGTGCTTGTGAAGGTTCACTGGCTTGTTCCACATGTCACGTGATTGTGGCCGAAGAATGGTTCGACAAACTGGACGAGCCGGAAGAAGAAGAAGAAGACATGTTGGACTTGGCCTTTGGCCTGCAGCAGACATCTCGTCTGGGCTGTCAGATCATCATGTCTGACGAATTGGATGGCATTAAAGTGCATGTCCCCGCCGAAACACGCAACATCGGCTAACACCAAAGACGTCATTCCTGCGAAGGCAGGAAACTGTATCGGAGAGACCCCCGCCTTCGCGGGGATGACGAGAGAGATAGTGAAGGAGAGCATCTGATGGGATTACGCTGGACTGATATTCATGATATCGCCATTGAACTGGAAGATGCTCATCCGGACGTCGATATCCTGCAAGTTCGCTTCACTGATCTATGGAAATGGGTTCAGGAGTTGGAAGACTTCGAAGATGACCCTGAAAAGTCCAATGAAAAGGTCCTTGAAGCTATCCAGATGGCCTGGCTGGACGAACGAGATTAGGACGCGCCATGGATGCGGAATATATGCACGGCGTGACACTGTTGGATGCAACCGCACTTCTTTGGTTTTTAGTTGCATGGGCCGGTTATACTTACTTTGCGGATGGGTTTAGCAAGGACCGCACCAGCTTGATGACGGTAATGTATCATTATCGTCTCAAATGGATGAAAGAGTCACTTCATCGTGAGGTTCGTGTAGGGGATGCAGCTTTACTGTCTACCCTCATTCGATCGATTTCCTTGTTTGCCTCCACTGCGATCTTCATTATTGGGGGGATCGTTGCCATTTTTGGTGGGCTTGAACAGGTTCAGGATCTGACCAAAGATTTGACCTATGTGGCCAAGGCTTCCAAGGTCATGTGGGAGATCAAGCTTTTGGCTTTAGCGCTTGTCTTTGTTTACGCCTTCTTCAAGTTTGCGTGGGCGTTACGCCAGTTTAACTATATGATTATCGTTATGGGGGCCTTTCCTTCGCAGCTTCAGGCTGATACTGACGAAGCACAGGATATCGCCGAACGTGCAGCCAAGGTAAATGCATTGGCGGTACAGACTTTTAACCGTGGTATGCGGGCCTATTATTTCGGCTTGGCTGCCTTATCCTGGTTTTTGCACCCTTGGATTTTTGTCTGCGCGACCCTATTTGTTGTCCTTGTGATTTATCGCCGTGAATTCAAGTCAAAAACCTTGAAAACACTCGACCCGAATACTGCTTATAAAGCCGATGTAACGCCATGAACTCATTATATATTGATAAAGCCCCAGAAGATACACGTGTCATTGTTGCAATGTCAGGCGGTGTGGATAGTTCTGTGACCGCAGCAATGCTGAAGGAAGAAGGCTATGATGTCGTCGGTGTAACACTGCAACTTTATGATCATGGTGAAGCCGTCTGTCGTCCCAATACCTGTTGTGCAGGCCGTGATATCTATGATGCACGCCGGGTGGCTGATCAGATCGGTATTCCGCATTATGTGCTGGATTACGAAGAAATTTTCAAACGTGATGTGATGGAATATTTTGCTGACACTTATGTGCAGGGCGAAACCCCGATCCCATGTGTGAAATGTAATGAGACTGTGAAGTTTCGTGACCTGTTAGAAACCGCAAAAGACCTGGGCGGCGATGCTTTGGTTACAGGCCACTATGTGCAGTGGGAAATGACCGATCAGGGTGCCGTTCTGTTGCGCGGTGAAGACCATCGTCGTGATCAAAGTTATTTCATGTTCACCATGACGCAGGATCAGGCGAATTTTGTCCGTTTCCCCCTTGGTGGCATGTCAAAAGATGAAACGCGGGAGCTTGCCAAGAAGTATGGATTGGCCGTGGCCTCCAAAAGCGACAGTCAGGACATCTGTTTTGTGCCGGAAGGCAAATATGTGGATGTGGTTGAAAAGCTGCGTCCCGGTGCCCTGGAAGAAGGCGAGATCGTTCATGTGGATGGCACGGTTGTTGGCAAGCATGATGGGGTGATCAAATATACCGTCGGCCAACGCCGTGGTCTTGGCATCGCCTGGCCGGACCCGCTTTATGTTATCCGTCTGGATGCGGAGAAAAAGCAGGTTATCGTTGGTCCGAAGGAAGCCTTGCTGGAGTTCGAACTGGAGATTTCCGGTCTCAACTGGATTGGCTTTACCCCATTGCCCGCAGAAGGCCGTGACATGGTGGTTAAAGTCCGTTCCGCACAGCCCCCACAGGAAGCCACCGTCTATCCTGACGGCAATGGACGTGCGCGGGTGAAATTGAAAGAAGGTTATGCCGGGATTGCACCCGGGCAGGCCTGTGTTTTCTATGAAGGTGAACGCATGTTGGGTGGTGGCTGGATCGAATCAGCCAATTGATTGATTACTTCTGGCCTGTCATAGTCACGCTAAATTCAAGGAAGAGGCGTGAAGATGACAAAGAAGAAAACCGTTGCATTTGCATTAGGCGGCCTGGGCGGGTTTAACGCTCATGGCGTCGGTTTTTTTAAGGCTACACAGGACCTGTGCCTGCGTCCCGACATTATCTCCTGCACCTCTGGTCAGATCATCTGGGCGGCCAATTATCTGGCGGGTGATGACATCAAGGCACAGATCGATAAACAGATCGAAGACGGCAATGTGTTTGAACCACCCTTTGACTGGGTGAATGCCTATTGGATGGCCTCCACCGGGGAGGAGGGAATTTTCCGCCCCGCCTATATGGAAAATGCCATCAATTTCTTCAAACCCATGCAGGAGTTTACCGCACGGGAATTTTTAAATCGTCTTTTCCCGGCGCAGAAGTTTGTTCCAGAACGTAGCTATGAGGAATTTGATCGGGTGGCCGATATCTTCAATCGATCTGACGTAGGTGTTATCTTTAACAGCTTTATTCCGCAAAAGGGTCAGGAATGCCTGCATATGAACCAGGTGGCCTGTGATTTAACCGACCTTAAATACGGGCAGGAGCATAACGACAGTATCATTTGCCCCATTGATCGCGAAGGGGTGGAAGCGGCGCTGTGGCTCTATTTATATGGCTTTGAGTGCCAGAATAAGGGGGCGTTCCATCAGTTGGATGGAGCCTATCATCGCCAATTTATCATTCGCGAACTTTGTAAATGCAGTGATGTGATCTTTTCCGTGCGCCCACAGAATAAAGAATGGCGCGGGCCCATGCCGGAAAATGATTTTGAAATGAAGAACTTTACCACCCTGCTTTGGTTTAATGCGTCTTACAGTGGGGAAACGGCGAAGGTTCATTTGATTAATAAACTGCTGGATCAGGGGAAACTGAGCGAAGCGGACTATCGAAAGATTCACTTCGAAGAAATTCAGTTGGATGTGCCGATTGAATTCACTCAATATTTTGTTGAACGTAGCGCTGTCTACCAGGAAGGCTATGATGAAACCTACAGCAAAATCAACGAGATGCTAAAAAATGGACAATTAAATTAAAAAAATGTGTCAGCTTGTTCTTTTGGTGCTTGACACATCGGCGGTGGTGGCCTAAAAAGCGCCCACTTCGAAGCGCACAGCGTTTCCAAGGCTGGATAGCTCAGCTGGTTAGAGCGCGGCACTCATAATGCCGAGGTCGGCAGTTCAAGTCTGCCTCCAGCTACCAATTCAAAAAGGTCTCTGATGATTGTCAGAGACCTTTTTTTGTGGGCAGGCTTTGTTAGCTTGTCTGACTTTCAGATTTCCTGTTCTTGCGTTTGTCATGGTCGCGCAAAGCATAAGACATAAGCTGCGCTTCCACATCTACCGCATGACATTCCAGACCGCCTTTAAACTGGGCAACGATCCGTCCGTTTCTATCTGTTCTGTAAGCAATAGGGTGTTTCATCACAGCCTCCATCTTTGTTTAATACCTTAGTGAAATAGTCAGGTATTTGGAGGCTGTCAAGGTTGGGCCCATCTCTTTGATTTTAAAGCGATGTGTTATTGATGTGCGTGTTTATGGTTGACTTAGATCAGATGAGTTTTATCTATTCTTGTTATAAGGATAAGAAAAAGACTTTTGTGGTGACCGATGAGAAACGCGTTTTTATCTGTAATCATATTCCTTATCGTGTTGATGGTACATCAAACAGGTTTCGCCAAACCTACGTTTGAACAGGCGTTTGATAGCCATAATGCCGTTAAGCTTTTGATCAATCCCAAGACGGGCGAAATTGAAAAAGCAAATAACGCGGCAGCTGAATTTTATGGCTATCCGTTAAACGTGCTTGAAAGCATGAAGATTCAGGATATCAATCTGCTTTCGAAAGAGCAGGTCGCAGCTGAGCGTCAGCTTGCCAAGGAACAAAATCGCAATTTCTTTATCTTTCGTCATGAAACTGCCAAGGGTGAGATAAAAACCGTCGAGGTTCATTCATCTCCGATTGAATTTGATGGGAAGGTTCATCTTTATTCCATCATCCATGATATCTCTGAAAAGCGCCAGATGGCAGATGACCTCTGGCATTATCAGAATCAGTTGGAAGAAATGCTCGATCTTCAGTCTCAGGCATTGAAGACTCAAAACCAGATAATTATTGCGCTTTTATCCTTAACGCTTGTGGCGGCCGCATATTTTCTTTGGAAACAGCGTAAGCTCTTGTTGGCACAGCGCGAGATTTCAGCAATTGCAGAGGATGAACGCAAAAAACTGGACGATGTGATCTGGGCCACCAGTGCAGGCGTGTGGGAGTGGGACATCCAAACAGGTGGCGGCACCATTAATGCCCGATTTGCAGAAATGCTGGGCTATTCGTTTGAAGAGCTAACCCCATATTCCTTTGAGAAATGGAAAGCAATGTCACACCCCGATGATTTCACGAAAACAGAAGAAAAACTGGAACAGCATTTTAAAGGTGAGACAGAGGATTATGACTGCGAATTGCGCATGAAGCATAAGGACGGGCATTGGGTCTGGATTTATGATCATGGCAAGGTGGTTGAATGGTCAAAGGACAATAAGCCTGTGCGCATGGCGGGCATTCACACAGATATTACTGCGCGAAAAGAGGTTGAATTCGACCTTCAGGAACTTCAGAGCGAAATTCAAAAATCCAACAATCGACTGGAACTGGCGGAAGAAATCGCACAGATCGGCCATTGGTCCTTCAATGTCAAAAACGGTGTCGTGAAATGGTCTGACGGCCTGTTTAAAATTTTTAAGCGTGAACGGGTTGAGAACCTGGACTATCAGACCTTTACGCAATGGATACACCCCAATTATCGCCAGTATCATGATGATGTCATGGCGCAGATGCTTCTGTTACAGCCTGAGGAGACCATCGATGACTTTCGATATCAGCTGGTGACACCGGATGGTGAGGTCAGATGGGTTGAAGTTTATCTGCAAACGATATTTGATGATCTGGATAAGCCAAAATACTTCTTTGGCACCGTTCATGACATTACCGAACAAAAAGATGCTGAACGTGTCCTGAAAGAAGCAACCGCACTTGCCGAACAGGCCAACAAGGCCAAAAGCGATTTTCTTGCGAATATGAGCCACGAGTTGAGAACACCTATGATGGGTATCCGGGGCGTGTTGGATCTTTTGCGTGAAAAGCAGATTGTTGTGGATCACAGCGAAGGACTGTTGGAAGATCTGGACGTTTCATCACGTACCCTGATGGCGCTGCTGAATGACATTCTGGATCTCTCCAAGATCGAAGCCGGGATGCTGGTTCTGGATGCGCAGGCTGTTCAGCCAAATCTGGTACTGGGTGACACAGCTTCGCTCTTTGAAAGTGTGGCGAGTAAAAAAGGCCTGCAGATCATTCGGGAATTTGACGAAAGTCTGGAACAAACTTTTTTGCTGGATGAAGTGCGTTTGCGCCAGATCGTTAGTAATTTGCTGAGTAATGCCTTGAAGTTTACCCCGGCTGGTAGTGTGATGATCAAAGGGCAGGTACAGGATGAAAAACTGCACCTGGCTATAATAGATACCGGGATTGGCGTTAGTGAAGAACAACAGGAAACCATCTTTAATCGATTTGAACAGGCTGATGACAGTACCACCCGCAGATTTGGTGGCACGGGGCTTGGCTTGGCGATTACAGACCATCTTGTGAAATTGATGGGCGGTACGATTAAACTGGAAAGTCTGCCTGGGGAGGGGTGTACCTTTATTGTGGAAATCCCTGCGCCTGAGTGCAGCGCATCTGACAAGCATATCATGCCAGATGCTATTCACTTACCACCGTTGAAAGTGTTGCTGGCTGAAGACAATAAAATCAATCAGAAGGTTGTTAAGAGTATTCTTGAAAAGAACTCTCATATCGTCACGGCCGTGAATGACGGGCAACAGGCGGTTGACGCTTTTGCCAAGGGGGCATTTGATTTTATTTTGATGGATATGCAAATGCCAGTGATGGATGGAATGGAAGCAACATCCAAAATCCGAATGATGGATGCCGAAATTCCAATTCTGGCATTCACAGCTGATGCGGTGGAGGCAAACCATGCCAATTATGTGGATGCCGGGGTTAATGCGGTTGTGACCAAACCGATTACCTATGAAAAACTGACCTTTGCTATCCACGAGGTTTTGGATACCTAAGTCTATGTGCTGATTAGATGAATCTTTCAGTACATTGTTGCTTGCTATAAAATTAAAGTTATTTTGTGAAGAAAAATAAGAGGCTTAAGGTAGAAAGTTTAACGATTTGATCGATCATAAGGGGCGCATCACATCTGGCTGAGATAAACATTATTATTTAGGAGATGATAGAAGATGATGTCGAAAAGCTGATTACTCTTAAGCAGGTTTTGTCATTTCAGCATTACAGGCCAGACAGTTCTGTTCGTCCGGCAGGAAGGTGCCAACATACCAATCGGTCAGCATGTTGATGGTGTCGGTGACTTCTTCCCCATTGAGAGTGCTTGCAATTTCTTTAAGCTTTTGACGCGCGCTTTCAACTTTATTTTCGCAGATTGAGACATCGTGCGTTTTTGCACTGCTTTCCTTGAGCTTTAATTGGTTTTCAGCAGAGGTCAGAACCCCTTTAATCACGGCTTTGGTTTGCTGGTTTGTCAGGTTGTGATCATGAATCAGGGCCATATCCAGAAATTCATGCAGGTCGCGCAGAATTTCTTTGCCTTCACTGAAATATGAACACTGTGTCATTTCTTACTCTTTTGGATAGATCTTACCTTGTGGTTGTATAGTTCGAGATAGGTTTAGAGTCAACTTTATTAGATTTCCTGCATGAAACTCATTGGAAAGCCTCAGGGGAAAATAGGGGAGACTTGTATCATTTGGGCAAAGATAGATGATACAAGTGGAATGACACGCTAATGCTTTTGGTCAATTTTAAGAACATAACATTCCGTGTAAAATCATGATTATGAATGGTTTTATTTTACGGCTGGTGATTCTGGTCACCTGTGGGGTGTTGCTGTCGTCTAATCTTCAGGCGCAGGAATATGAATATGATCTTGTTATTCCGCTTAATCCGGAAAATTTTGGGGAGACCCGGGACAAGCTGGAAGGTCCGACCGGAAAGATTTTGAATGCCGTGATTGAAGTCAGTCAGACGGATCTCAGTTATCGGATCGCGAACTCATCACATGGCTACAACGCCTTTTACAAAGGGAAGTATGCCTGTGTGGCCCCTGACTCGACTGTCTATTATGACAAGGCCTCCCCTTATATCAATTCTCTGCCTATCCGCGATACCCATTGGGTGGCGGTTTATCGAAAAGATGGGATGAAGATTAAAGACCGTATGGATCTGGTCGGCAAAACGGTTGGTCTGATTTATGAAGCCAGTGCCTTGCGTGCCGTGGTCCCAAAAGACGGAGTTAATTATGATTATTTTTCTAACTTGCATGTGAATTTGAAAAAGCTGGACCATGGCCGTCTGGATGCGGTTGTGGTGCCTGAACTGGGCTTAGCTAAAATCCTTTCTGATCATTCTGAATTCAAGAATTTGACGTTTGATACTCAGTTCCCGCTCGCGGTCATCCCGGATCGGGTTATGTGTCATGACACCCGCCGTGGACGTCAGGTGATTGAGATCGTCAATGAAGCTTTACGTGATTTGAACAAAGATAATTAAAACGATATAATAAAAAGAAAAAACGTCGCAGAACTCTGGGAGAAACGGCTATGAAAGTACTGGCCATATCTGACCTGCACCTGGAAACCCGCACGTCAGAAAGCGCACCTTTGCAGTTTGATGCAGAAGGGGCTGATCTGTTGATTTTGGCCGGGGACATTGACGAAGGCGAGCGCGGTTTCTTATGGGCGGCCAATGTGGCCAAACGGTATGACCTGCCCACCGTTTATATCAATGGCAATCATGAATATTGGGGCACGGGCCTGCATCTTCGTGAAATTCTATCCAACAAGGCGGCTGCCTATCGTGAACGTGGCGTACCCATCTGGTTTCTGGAACGTGAGATCGGCTATATCCCGGTAAAGGAACACGTTGTGCGCGTACTGGGGGCAACGCTATGGTCCGATTTTGCGCTAAACGGGGAAGAAGAACAGGATAAGGCCATGCAGCAGGCGCTACGTCACATGCCGGATTATAAACATATCCGCACGCATCCCTGGATGTTTTGGAAGCGATTGCGCCCGCAGCACACGCTTGATTTATGTGAACGGACCATCCACTGGATGTGGGAAGAAGCGATCCATCCTTATGATCATGGACCGACCATCTTTGTTACGCACAATGCGCCGTCGTTCCAATCGGTTTCAGATGATCATTCTGACCATGTGCTGTCCCCGGTTTTTTCGTCCAATTTTGAAGAGCTGATTGATTTTGCTCATGTCTCTTTATGGGTGCATGGACATGTGCATCATAGTGTGGATTATCAAATCCATAATACGCGAGTTCTGTGTAACCCGCATGGTTATTTTGGGCAGGAAAACCCGGATTATGATGGGCATAAACTGGTTGAGTTGAATTAACGCTTGGAATGATCAAACTGGTTTTTGAATTGTAGAGGGTCCGGCACAGCTTTACCAAAATACCAACCTTGCGCAAAATCAATCCCAGACTTCATCATATGGTCCGCCATATCCTTGTCTTCGATCATTTCTGCAATGGTGTGGATGTTCAACCCGTTACACATGGTTGCCATGGCACGCAGAAGGTCATGGCCTTTTTCGGTGGCATAAGCACGTTTGACCACGGGACCGTCAAATTTAACCCCATCCACATCCAGGGCATTGATATAGTCAAAGCTTGCCGCGCCTGAACCAAAGTCATCCAGACAGACTTCAAAGCCCATTTTACGAATATTCTGTAACAGATTATTCACCATCGGCAAGTCATCAATCTTGGCTGATTCCGTAATTTCAAACATCAATTGACCGGCAATGTCGGGGGAATTGCGCAGAATCATATGAAGTTGGTCCATAAAGGTCTTGTTACTTAAAGAAAGGCCGGACAAATTAACTGCAATCGGTGGAATAAAGCCCTTTTTCTGGAAGGAGTAGATGTAATCAATCGTTTTCTTGATTACACTCATGTCCAAATCACAGATTATATTTACTTCTTCAGCCAGTCGGACGTAATTGAACGGGGATTCATTGGACCGATCACCTGTTAGGCGCAATAGGCCTTCAAAATGATGCACGTATCCGCCTTTAAGATGAAAGATCGGCATGAAGTGAATGTCCAGGTCGCGTTTGCGGATGATGTCTTTGATATATCCGACATTTTCCACCGTATTTGTCATCAGCGTCGACAGGATGTCGGACATGGAATTTTGTTTCAGGCTGCTTTCATTCTCGCAGAAGGTCTGCATGGTGTAGATCAGCGCCTTTGTGACCTGTTCTTCATTCAAACCTGCGCCATCCACATCCAGTGTGGTTGAAATGGCCTGAACCTTGTCTCCGTCCGGAAGGATATTACCTGCCAGTTTTTCGAGCTGGTCATTAATGTCATTGGGGTCTACATCATGGGTATGGACGAAACTGAAACTTTCTGTGTCGATGCGGCTTGCAGTATCTCCGCCAATTGAATTGCTGTTTAAAACATCGCCGATGGCACCCAGCAGTTTTTTCTTATCCGTTGCGCCAACTTTGGTTAAAAGCCCGTCGAGTTGGTTCAGTTTTACCAAGGAAACCTGCGCATCTCCGCCTGCACTGATAAAGGATGTGACGCGCTGGGCAGCAGATTGTGCGAAAGAGGCAACTTCCAACAGGCCGCTTTCCTCATCTTTTTGCAGCTTTTCTTCTTTGGCAGCAGCCGCGCGTTTGGTATCGACTTTCAGGGCGAGGAAGAAATGGTTGTTAAATTCGGGAACGCGATAACCGGATAGAATAACCGGGATTTTGCTGGCTTTGATCCCGCCTAAGGAAAGGGAGGCATCATCCAGACGCCCCCGATCTTTTGCGCTATCCAGCAATTGGGTAGTGAGTTGTTGATCATCACTGTGAACAATATTCAGAAAGCTGTGGCCCAGAAGATCTGAACTGCTTTTGCCCAGCATGACGTCGGTCGCACCCGCAACATATTCGACCTTGCGATCGATGTTCAGTTCAAACAGCAAATCGGCACGACAAAAGGAGAGCGCCAGCAGGCGTTCCCTTTCGCGTTTTCTTTTTTGGTCAGCAGCCATATGTTCTCAATCCAAAGGTATATTTTTGTTATTTTGGATTGTTATAGCACTTTTTGCGTTAAAGAACTGTTATCACGGCGGAAATATTTACTCTGCTGCCATATGTTCAGATTCTATCAACTGATCGAGTGCCTGTACCAGGTCACTTTGAATATCTGCCACATCCTCCAGGCCGACGGACAGGCGGATCAAGCCATCACTGATCTGATATTCCGCGCGTTCTTCTGGTGTGTAGGTGGAATGTGTCATGCTGGCCGGGTGCTGGATCAGGGTTTCCGCATCCCCTAGGCTGACTGCGCGTTTGATCATTTTTAAAGCGTTCATCATAACCTTGCCGCCTTCGAGGCCGGATTTGACTTCAAAGGCGATCATGCCGCCAGGCAGCTTCATTTGCTTGGTGGCAAGGTCATGTTGTTCGAAGCTTTTTAGCCCCGGATAGTGAACTTTCGAAACGGCAGAATGAAGTTCCAGCACTTGCGCAATTTTCAGCGCGCTTTGACAGTGACGGTCCATGCGAAGATGCAGCGTCTTAAGTCCGCGCATGATCAGCATGGCATTCATGGGCGACAGCACGGCGCCGGTCATATCTTTTAATCCTAGCAGGCGCACATTTGTCATGTCTTCTTTTGAACCAGCCACACATCCGGCAATCAAATCGCCATGGCCGCCCAGATATTTGGTCGCACTGTGAACCACTAGGTCTGCGCCCAGGGTAATAGGCTGACACAGATAGGGGGTGGAATAGGTGTTATCGACAATGACTTTCACATCATCGTGGCCGTGTGCAATCTTTGAAATCTCTTCAATATCCACCAGGCGCATGTTGGGGTTGGCCGGGGTTTCAAAATAGACGATGCGGGTTTTATCTGTGATGGCGGTTTTTAGGTTTTTCGGATCGGTCAGGTCCACATGTTTGACGGTTACATCAAATTTGGACAGGCCGTGACGCATGAAAGCAAAGGTGCAGCCATAAAGCGTTTTATCCACAATGACTTCATCGCCGGACTTCAGGAATGTCCAAAGAACTGCACTGATTGCTCCCATTCCGGATGCGGTCGCAAGGCCCGCTTCTGCATTTTCAAGCGATGCTATGCGTTGTTCCAACAGGTCCAGTGTCGGGTTGGAAATGCGGGTGTAAAAATGACCTTCACGTTCACCTGCAAACATTTCCCCGCCTGCTTCTGCTGTATCAAAACAGAAGGTCGAGGTCATATGTAAAGGCGGGGTTAGTGCGCCTTGTTCTTCTTGTGCGTCATAGCCGAAGTGGATGGCGCGTGTTGCAAAACCGTTTTTCTGATCTGTAGTCATGGGGATACCCTTTAGTCAAATTTCAATCTTTCCATTATTTTACGCTAAGATTGTCGCAATGTGCTTGCGTATGCTGCTAAGTAAATTAATAATATTGGCAGATTATGCTAAGGAGTGTTGCTTTATGGATCAGATCGATCGCAAAATTATCCGCGAACTACAAAATGATGCCCGTCTGACGAATCAGGAATTGTCCGAAAGGGTCAACCTATCCCCGTCACCCTGTTTGCGTCGGGTGCGCAAGCTGGAAGAAGATGGGGTGCTGAAAGGCTACACCGCTTTGGTGGATCAGGAAAAATATGGTTTGGGGCTGGATGTGTTCGTCCTGATCAAGCTGGAAAGGTCTCAGGAAGAATTGATCGAAACGTTTGAACGTCATGTGAATGAGATCGATGAAATTCTGGAATGTTATCTCATTACCGGGACTGCCGATTACTTGCTGCATATCGTTAGTCATAGTTTGAAGAGCTATGAAAAATTCATGCGTGAACGGTTGACCAAAATCCCGGGGATTGATTCGGTGGAAACCAGTATTTCATTCAGTACGGTGAAAAAGCAGCATGCTTTTCCATTAATGCGTCAGTATGAAGATTTGTAGGTCTTAATTCTCGGTGATGTGGATGGTGTGATCTGCCAATTCATCTTCATCCATGACTTCAAAGATTGTCTCGCAGAATTCGAAAATCTCTTGGGAGACTTCAAACTGAAAAGTATCCGTCTTTTCTGTATTGCGTTGTTGTACGCGTTGCCAACGGGTTTCTTTACTAATGTCCAGATAATGGCATTCGTAGGTAAAGCCTGCTTTGGTTAAGACGCTTTTGACCCGGTCTCGTTGTTCTCTGGCAAAAAAGCCAATATCCAGAATGATATTGATCTGATTGGATAAAAGCTGCACCCCATCCAGCAGCATCTGTCGTTCAATGCGTTGCGTGCGTTCCAAGGCCCATTGGTATTGTGGCGGGTCGGGCATATCCATCAGGAACAGGGTTTTCATCCACTGATCCACATTAAAGATATGGGCCTTCTTTTCAACCGCCAGCTTTTTGGCATAGGTGCTTTTGCCTGCACCCGTATTGCCAATAATCAGGTAAGCTTTCTTACTCACTTGTCACCCATACGAACTTTGTTGGTCGGTGCAAAATTGCGCGAATATTGTAGTGGGTCCGGATCTGGCTTGCCAAAGTGCCAGCCCTGACCGAAATCGATGCCACAGTCTGCCATATGTTTGGCCATCGGTTCATCTTCCACCATTTCTGCTACGGTGTGGATGTTCAGGTCATGACACATGTTGGACATCGCACGCAAAAGGTCACCGCCTTTTTCTGTTTGATAGGCACGTTTGACCACGGGGCCATCAAATTTCACCACATCTACATCCAGCCCGTTCAGATAGTCAAAGCTGGCGGAACCGGCGCCAAAGTCATCCAGGCAGACTTCAAATTTCATTTTACGGATGGACTGCAGGATTTTGTTCACCTTGGGCAGGTCTTCAATGCGGGCGGATTCTGTGACCTCAAACATCAGATGGCCTGACATTTCAGGCGCATCTTTCAGCATCTTGTGTAATGTCTTCATGAACATCTCGTTACTGAGGGATGCACCAGACAGGTTGATCGCCACGGGGGGCAGGAACTTTTTCTGGCGGAAGTGATGGACGCGTTCAATGCTCTTTTTTACAATCGCCATATCCAGATCACAGATGATCCCGACTTCTTCAGCCAGACAGATCATATGGAAGGGCGATTCTTTCGCGTGTTCCCCTTTAAAGCGAACCAGGCCTTCAAAGTGATGGACATAGCCTTTTTTCAGATCATTGATCGGCATGAAGAAGATATCCAGATCCATGGATTTGGACACTTCTTTAATAAAGCCAACGTTCTTGACCGTATTGGTCATCATGCCGGAAAGCACATCAGACAGGGCATTTTCACGAACCGAGCCCTTGTTCTCACAGAATTTCTGCATGGTGTGGATCAAGGCACGGGCGACCTGATCTTCACTCATGCCTGCGCCATCCACATCCAATGTGCTGGAAATCGCCTGCACCATATCGCCATCCGGATGGATTTGGGCTGCCAGGGCTTCGATCTGTGCGTTAATCGCGTTGGTATCCACCCCTTCGGCATGGGCAAAACTGAAGCTGTCACCATCAATGCGGCTGGCGGTATCGCCGCCGATAGAATTGTCGTTTAAGACTTTTCCGATTTCACCCAGCAGTTTTTTCTTGTCGGTTGCCCCAACGGTATTGAGCAAACTGTCCAGATGATTGACCTTCACCATGGATACTTGCGCATCCCCGCCTGCGCGGATAAAGGAGGTCACACGTTCGGATGCGACCTGAGAGAATGATTCGGTTTCAAGCAGATCGGTTTCATCATCCTTGATCAACGGTTCGATCTTGCCGATGGCCTTTTGCAGGTTCACCTTGATCGCCAGGAAAAAGTGATTGTTGAAGTCCGGTACGCGGTATCCGGAAATGGAGGTCCGAACCTTCTTGCCACCGGGGCCTTTTAAATGAAGGGTGATGTCATCCAGGCGGCCTTTGTTGCTGGCCGTCTTAAATAGTTCAGCCAGCAATTTGTGATCTTGTTTGTGGACATAATCGACAAAGGAGGTACCTTGCATCTCATCCGGGTTTTTTCCGACCAGAACGGGGGTGGCACCTGCGACAAATTCAATGTCGTGATTGTCATTTAATTCAAACAGAAGGTCAGCCCGGCAAAAGGAGAGGGCGACAAAGCGTTCTTTTTCTCGTTTGGTTTTATCTGCAGCTGACATCTGAGCCCTCGTTCCATATCGTTTTAGATAGAATAAATGTTTTTATCCCTTGTTTCTACGATGTTTTTTGTTTCTGTGTGAATTTTGGTTTGGTGATTTACGTTGGGGCGGCAGTTTAGGAAGATCGCCTTCCTGCAAAAGGGTCTCTTTCAATTCTCCTGTTGGGATGTTGTCGAGGCTCCAATTTCCGATGGCATAGCGGATTAGCCGCAGGGTAGGGAAGCCAACAGCTGCTGTCATACGCCGCACCTGACGGTTCTTGCCTTCCTTGATGGTCAGTTCAATCCAGCTGGTGGGGATTTTTGCACGAAAACGCACCGGTGGTGCGCGTTCCCACAGAATGTCGGGTTCATTCATCAGGCGGGCTTTGGCCGGGCGGGTCTTGCCGTCTTTTAATTCCACACCTTTTCGTAAAGCCTCAAGCGCTTCTTCTGTCGGCACACCTTCCACCTGTACCCAATAGGTCTTGGGCAGCTTGAATTTAGGATGGGAAATCCGCGCCTGTGTGGGGCCGTCATCGGTCAGCAGCAATAAACCCTCGCTGTCCTTATCCAGTCGTCCTGCGGCATAGACGCCGGGGATTTTGATGTAATCGGCCAATGTCTCTCGTTCGATGCCTTCGTCGGTGAATTGGCACAGCACATTAAATGGTTTGTTGAACAAGATTATTTTCGACATGGGCAAGGATATCTTCTAGAAGAGGGGCAACGATAATATAGGGATATAATTATGGCGCATAATGCAGACAATGCCAGCTTTAGCAATGTTACAGATCAACAATTACGCTCCATCATTCTGGAAAGCCTGACAGAAATGACCTGGCTGCTGGAAGAAACACCCTGTTTGTCGGCTACCTCCCTTGCAGATCAGCTCAATGAAATAAAGAAGGCTGCGTTTGAACAAATGTATGCCATTGGCCGTGAAACTATGGAGCGGGACCGTTCCGAAGAAGTCTTAAAAGCCATCCGCGCGTTGCAGGATGCCTTTGGTCAGATCATTGTCGCCATTTCACCCATGGATAGTGTGCGCCAATGCCTGAAGGATGTTTGGTTGAAGGAACTTGCGAGCGAATCGCAATAGAGTAATCCTGCACTAAAATACCTTAATGTAAGATAATTATCTTTCGCAATGCGGTATGGCGGATTTCCGCTTATTGCCTGAATTGTCATGCGCGAAATTCCGCACACAAAAATGCACGAATGAAAACAATTTACAAATTTTTGTGACTTTTATGGGTTTTTACGTAGAAAACACGCTTTTGCCCATTTAAGCGGCACGTCCCTTTTTGTTAAAACTGTTCCAACAAAAACGATAAGCAACTTTGAGCAAGAGTTGGATAAACCCTCAACAATAAAAATAACAGGAGGAAGAGAACAGTGGGGACAAGCCAGAAAACTGGTCGTGTCTCTGTACGGAGCGCTAAAAATGAACCTGACCATCAAAAAGAAGATTTTCCTGATCTGTGTGATCGTGCTGGCCGCCTTGTCAGTCATCTGGGGGACCGGCCTGTGGACCAATATGAAAGCCACCCAAAGTGCCGAGGTCACCAATAAACTACGAACCGAAATTGATTTTCTGAATTTACTCAGACGTCAAAATCTAGTCGTGATTTCCATGGCCAATAAAATGATCGTCGCTTTCGCCAATGAAGATATTGACGGCGACCAATTTGAAATCATTACCGATAACGGCAAGCTCTTGCTCGCCAACAAAGATACCCTTTCCAAATATCTTGATGTGGAAGAACTCAAACCTCTTGTGGTGCAGACAGGCAAAGACCTGGACAAGCTGATGTTTGAACTCGACAAAGGCTTTGCCCCCATGGTGGAAAAGGGAGAACCCAACTTTGCCGCCCTTACGCGCCTCAGTCTGACCGTTGATTTGGTGGGCGATCGACTGGATCGCAACATCGGGGCAATTGGGGAACATATCCAACATCACTTAAGCGAAGCCATGGTGGAGTCTGAAGAATCCCTGGCGACTGCTTCTTACGTCACCACCGTTGGCTATATCTTTGCCGCCATCGCATCCGGCCTTTTATTGATCCTGTTGGGCCGTAGTATCGTGAATCCCATCAGTCGCATGACTGATGCGATGGCGAAGCTGGCTGGCGGGGATAAAGAGATTGAAATTCCGGCGACCGAACGATCTGACGAAGTTGGCGGCATGGCAAAAGCTGTGCTGGTCTTTAAAGATAATATGATCCGCGCTGATGAGCTGGCGTTGGAAACCGATCGTACCAACCAGGGTTCACGCGACCGTGCGGTTAAACGCAAAGAGATGATCCGCCTGTTTGATGACAAGATCGGCTCAGTTCTGGATGAAGTTGTGGCATCGCTTAATACTATGGCTGAGATGTCGAAAGAGATGAAAAACTCCACCACCCAGACCCTGGGGCGTTCTGAACAGGTCACTCAAAGTTCCGCCACGGCCAGTCAGAATATCGCCGAGATTGCTTCGGTTGCTGATGAACTTGCGTCTTCCATCAGCGAGATCAGTGAGCAGGTGAACTATTCCTCCAAAAAATCAAGTGAAGGCGTGCAGCAGGCAACCAATACCGGGACAACCGTGGAGGAACTCTCTGTTGCGGCAGAAAAGATAGGCGAAGTCGCAGGTCTGATTACCGATATTGCTGAACAAACCAACCTGCTGGCTCTGAATGCGACTATTGAGGCATCGCGCGCTGGTGAAGCAGGCAAAGGCTTTGCGGTTGTGGCAAGTGAAGTCAAGAACCTCGCCACCCAAACCAGTGCGGCCATTGATGATATCCAGAAATATATCAATGATATCCAATCCGCCACCCATGATACGGTTACGAGCATTCAAAATATCTCCAGCTCCATCAGCGAAATCGACCAAGTCAACGCCACCATCGCGGCAGCCGTAGAAGAACAAGCCGCAGCCACCGGAAATATCGCGCGCAACATCGACGTCTCAGCCCAATCCGTCCAAGAAGTAGACGGCTTTATTGGTTCGATGCAGCAAGACGTGACCTCTTCTTGCACGGTGGCCGATAATGTCAAGGAAGGCGTAGAAGATATCGATCAACAATTCACCAACCTGAAAAAAGAAATCGAACACTTCCTCAAAGACGTCAGAAACGTCAGAACCAAGGCCATCCAAGCGGCCTAACAATTTATGCTCAGCAAGAACCGTCATGGCGCACCTCGTTGCGCCATAATGGGTTTGCTCAAGTAAATGGCATTTACCCATTAAGCCGCAACGTATGCGGCTTGACGAATTCTCTTTAGCAGAATGTAAAAATAACTCTGTCCCTGTGAAAACAGGGACCTTTCCCCCATTAGTCGCACTTAAACCGCCACCTCAAAGCCAGCAAAAACAAAGCCAGCAACGTAAAACTCATAATAGATTGCAGCGAGGCGAGGAGTTTTACGCCCGTCGTAATATTAAAGGGAACAAGCGATTTATATTTTCCTGACCAGACCTGAAAGGGATGCACAATCTGCTCAATGGTAAAGTTGAAGGTTTTTGAAGTCAGGCTGCCCAATGTCTTTGGTGTTCCATCAACAAAAGGCATGTTATATCCGAAAAAATAGACAAAACAGAAAAAGGCAGAGACGGCTAAAAGCCAAGCCAGTGGCCTGCTCGTACAGGTCCCATATTCCGACGTCACATCATAAATCCAAGACAAAAACTTGTCCCAGCCTTGCAAATCCGACGTCCGCTTGGCACGTTGTTCCAACACATTAAAGCGCCCTTGCTCAGAACGATTTCGAAAATCCTCCATGCGGAGCTTTAAAACACGATAGGCATTCGCCGCTTCCACTTTTTCATGGGCATCGCCTTTGTCAAAAAAATCAGTGCCGCGAAAACTAATATCCGAATGAAGCTCCGCATTATAAAATTCAGGCGCGACAGTAAATTCGACATTTGAAAAATCGGTGGTGTCATTAAATTTACGATTATTAAAAAAGGCTCTACCCTTAAACTTTGATCCCCTAAGAGCCTGACCCAAAAGTAGTTGAGTGATTACAGTCAGTTATGATTCTATCGGTTTGCTACAACTGATGGAGAACAATAATGGCTTGGACA